>JADJGF010000001.1:300000-575000 GCA_016708125.1 Ignavibacteriota bacterium
TTTTCCTTATCTTCCAAATTTTTAATAATATCATTTTCACTATTTATATCCATCGACGATTCATTAATGCTAAAAAAATTTTTCACTTTATTTTTTCTAATCAAATTTAAACTTCTAGTAAATGTAATTTTATAAATCCAAGTTTTTAATGATGAATTAAATTTAAACGTTTTTAATTTATTGTAAAGAACAATAATTACCTGCTGAGTAATTTCATCAGCATCGTAATGATTTCCAAGCATTCTTCTGGCGTTCCAATAAATTAATTTTTGATACTCCCTTACAATTTTATTAAAAGATTTTTCATCACCATTAATAAAGTTTGTAACCAGTTCAAATTCTTTTTCATCAACCATAAATTTCCTTTAACAATAATTTAGACAAAAATTTTTAGAGCAAGGTTTAATTTTTTTTTCATTAAACCCGTACTAAAAAACTTGTGTCAAATAAGCAAAACATAAATTCACAAAGGAGGAAAAATGAAAAAGTTATTCATGTTTGTTGTTTTATCGGCATTTGTTTTAATTCAATCACAAAATTTATTTGCACAAAAACAGAAAAATATTAAAGACAATTTTCTGGGAATTAAAAAATTAAATTTGACTGAAGAACAAAAGAAAAAATTTGATCAAATTCAATTTAACCAAGAAGAAAAAATTATTGATCTTCAAGCTAAATTGAAAATGAACAGATTGGAAATTAAAAAACTTTTCAATTCAGAAAATTTTAGCGAAAATGAATTTGTAAGTTTAACTCAAAATGCCGGAAAGTTGAGAAATGATTTATCTGATTTAAGAACAAAAATGTGGCTTGATGTTTACAAAATTCTTGATAAAGCCCAAAAAGAAGATTGGAAAAAACATTTTGCGGAAATGCCGGATGATTTTAGAGAAAAAGCACGAGATTTTAAAAGAATGCATAATTTTGATGGAGAACGCGGGAAAAGAAATTTAATGCCTCCACCTCCACCAATGGAAGAAAATGAAGACGAACCGGAACAAGAAAATTAATTGTAATTTTTAGATAAAAAATAAAAGACCGGAATTTTTTCCGGTTTTTTATTTTTCCTTTGCTTTTAACTTTTCTATATTTCTCATATATCTTTGATAACCTTCCGGAATTTTTGGTCCGGTTAAATTCATTTTTGCCGAAGCTGATTTTTCAACAAACAATGATTCACCGCTTTCCGAAATAAAATAATGAGAAACTATTGAAAAAATTTCGTCGTAACCTTTTACTTTTAAAAGCTGTAATCCGTAAAGTTGATCAAAAAAGTAAATCAAATCTTCTTTAGACCCTTTCCAAACAATTTTTCTTTGTTTCTCTTTCAGTTCTCTAATCGAAGTAGAATTTTCAAATTGATTTAAACTTTCATCCTCAAATCGATTTTGGTTTTCTTCTTCTATTTCATTTTGGCTGTTTTTAATTTCTTCCATTTTTTCTTCTCTTTTATAAAACGAATTTTCCTTCTGATTGTTAAATTTTTCTCTCTGCTCAATCCAGAAATTTATTTCTGCATCAACAAGTTTTTGAAATTTTTTATAATTAATTACTTCTTCGCGAAGATGTCTTTTTAAAATTTCTTCGCTAATAAATCTATTTGAATATAATGGCGAATTATAGTATCCAATTACTGTTTTCAGAAATTCAGTTAATTCACTACATCCGTCATCGGCAAATTTATTTTCAGATACATAATTTCTTAATGGTTGAAATTTAGTTTGAGTAAAACACTGAATAACCTTATTTACTTCAAGTTTAACTCCATAAAGAAAACTTAATTTTTCCTCCGAAGTTTGAAAAGTATCTAATGTAAAAAGGATTTTATGGTAATTAAATCTTCCTGCAACCATTAAACTCTCATAAATAAGCACAATTAGCCTATTATATAATCGTCTTACAAAAATGATTGTTTAGTGATTTAAATCACGTTAAGGATTAGTTGGACGAATTTCCAAATCGCTAATTAGCGCTCTTTGAGGAAGTTTTATTGCGGAATAAGTAATTTCCGCAACATCTTGAGGTTTTAAAAATTGTTTTAAATTTTTGTGAATTGGTGAATTTTGGATCATTTCAGTATCCGTTGAGCCCGGACAAATTGTAATTACTCTAATATTACTTTTTCTTACTTCCAACAATAATGATTTTGAAAATCCCATAACCGCATGTTTTGTAGCTGAATATGTTGTTCCATATTCAAAACCGGTTTTTCCGGCTTGAGAAACAATATTAATTATTGTTCCGTTTTCTTTTTTTATCATATGATGAATAACGGCTTTCGTGAAATTAAAAACTCCAAAAACATTTGTGTTAACCTGAGTCTTAAATTCTTCGAGTGAAATTTCAGCGAATTTTTTAAAAATTGCAATTCCGGCATTGTTTATAAGAACATCAATTTTCTTATATTTTTTTATAATTTGATTTACAGAATCCATAACAAAATTTTCGTCTGCAACATCTCCAATAAAAAAATCACAATTAACTTCAAATTTCAGAATTTCCTTTTTAACGGAAATTAAATTTTTCTCGTCTCTGCCAAAAATAATTACATTAAAATTTTCTTGTGCTAATTTTATTGCAATTGCTTTTCCAATTCCTTTACTAGCACCTGTAACAATTGCGGTTTGACTTTTTTTCAATTACAAATCTCCGGAAATTGGTCTTATTACAATTTCTTCCTGAACTAAACTTTGATCATTTAACAAAAGATTAGAAATTAAATCCGCAAGTTTTTCCGGCTTCATCATTTTTGAAGAGTATTTATTTAAAACATGATTCGGCCAAATATCTGTTGCGGTTGCTCCGGGAAAAACATTAATAATTTTAATATAGTGTTCTCTAACTTCTTCACGTAAAACTTTGGAAAAATAATCTAAGCCTGCTTTGGACGCCGCATAAATGCTGCTTTTTGTAAATACGGTTTTTGCCGCAACAGATAAAATATTAATTATTGTTCCCGATTTGTTTTCAATCATTTCCGGTAAAACTAATTTTGTAGCATATATTGCTCCAAGCAAATTTACATTAATTATTTGCTCAATTTCTTCAATAGAATTTTCAACAAAAGGTTTGAAAGAAGTAATTCCGGCATTATTAATTAAACAATTTATATTATATTTTTTTTTTACTTCGTCCATTTTTTCACTTAAATCTGCAAAATTAGAAATATCATTTTGAAGTGGAATAATTTCAGCGGAAATTTTTTTTTCTGAAATTATATTTTTAATCGGCTCAATTTTTCTTGCAGAAGCAATTATATTAAAATTGGAATCTGATAATTTTTTGGTTAACTCTCTACCAATTCCGGAACTTGCGCCGGTAACCCAAATAGCATTTTTCATTCCCAATATTAAATCCTTTTATGAGAAATCAAATCTAAAAATTCTCCTCGTGTTCTTGCATCATTTTTAAAACCACCAAGCATTGCACTTGTTAATGTGTACGAGTTTTGTTTTTCAACTCCGCGCATCATCATACACATATGATAAGCTTCGGCAACAACACCAACTCCAATTGGTTTAAGATATTCATCAATAGTTTTAGCAATTTCTTGTGTCATTCTTTCTTGAACTTGTAATCTTCGTGCAAATACTTCAACAATTCTCGGAATTTTACTTAACCCGACAATTTTTCCATTTGGAATATAAGCAACGTGAACTTTTCCGTAAAATGGTAATAAATGATGTTCGCACATACTGAAAAAATCTATATCTTTTACAATTACCATTTCATCATATTTTTCTGAAAAAATTGCACCATTTAAAACTTTTTCAATATCTTTTGTATAGCCCGAAGTTAAATACTGGTAAGCCTTTGTAACTCGTTCGGGTGTTCTTTTTAACCCTTCACGTTCCGGATTTTCACCAATTTCCTGCAATAGTGAATATATATTTTTTTCTACTTTTTTCTGATTCAAAATTTTTACTTTCCTTTATATTCTACAAAATTATTTTCTGTTTCATGAAGTTTAATTGAATGCAATTTTCCGGATGGAATTTTATCTACAATTTCATCCCAAATTTTTATTGCAAAATTTTCCGTTGTGGGATTTATTCCTTTCAAAAAATCTACATCATAATTAAGATGTTTGTGATCAACTTTGCTGATTATATTTTCAATAATTATTGTTTTTAGTTTTTTCAAATCAATTACATATCCGGTTTTTTCATCAACTTCCCCGGCAACTACAACTTCTAAAGTGTAATTGTGTCCGTGTCCATTTGGGTTATTACACTTTCCGAATAATTCAAGATTTTCTTTTTCACTTAAATCATTGTTATGTAATCTATGTGATGAACTAAAAACTTCTCTTCTCGTTATGTAAATCATTTTATATTTCTTGTAAATCTTTATAGACTACTTCTACGTGCCCGGGAACTTTTACTTTTTCATAAATTTTTCTAACAATTCCTTTTGCATCAATTAGAAAAGTTGTGCGTTCAACTCCCATATATTTTTTACCGTACATACTTTTTTCTTTCCATACATCATATTTTTCAATAACAGTTTTTTCTTCATCGCTTAAAAGTATGAAAGGTAATTTAAATTCATCAACAAATTTTTTATGACTTTTTACAGAATCCGGGCTAACTCCAATTACAACTGCATCCAAATTTTTATATTCCGAAAATGTATCTCTAAAATCGCAAGCTTCAGTTGTACAACCCGGAGTATTATCTTTTGGATAGAAATATAAAATTATTTTCTTCCCTAAAAATTCCTTTAAAGTTCTTTTGTTACCAAATGAATCTGGTAAAGAAATAGCCGGAGCTTTTTTACCAATTTCAATCATTTTTTCTCCAATCTTTCTATTTTTTTAGATCAATATTTTAATTCAAATTTTTCTTTAACTATTAATTTTTCTTCCAATTTTTAAAGTTACTTGAAATTCAATTTTATCATCACTTGTAACTCTTCCGCGTTGTTCAACAACTTCAAACCAAGAAACTCCGCCGTCACTTTTTGCTTCATTAATTGCAACTTTTACTGCATCGGAAATACTTTCGTTTGATATTCCAACTCTATTTATTATTTCGAATGATTTAGACATTTTTTCCCTTTCTTTATTAGTTTACTACTTATTAAAAATTAGTCAATTTATGAATATAATTAAAGGCAATTTTTATATTTAGTAATATTACAACATTTGATATTAATTATTTATTTTTAAAATAAAATTTTACGGCGAAAAATTGAAAAACGAAACTGCTCACGAAAAATTCACTAAATTCTTAAAAAAAGAACAACACAGAATTACTCCCGAAAGATTTGAAGTATTGGATTATTCCTTAGAATATAAAGGTCATTTTGGTGCCGATGATTTATTTATACAAATGAAAAATAAAAAGTCGAATGTTTCAAGAGCTACGGTTTATAATACTTTAGAACTTTTAGCAAAATGCAATTTGTTGGCAAAAAGAAATTTTGGTGATGGAATTACAAGATATGAATCGAGTTATAATAGAAAGAATCACGATCATCTAATTTGTATAAATTGCGGAAATATTACAGAATTTACATCGCCGAATATTCAAGAAATTGTAAATGATGTCTGCAAAGATTTGGGTTTTGAAAGTGCCGGATATAGTTTTAATATTTTTGGCAAATGTAAAAATGAAAAAAATTGTAAAAATTTAAAGTAATATTCAGAAAGAAATTAATGTCAAAATCATATAAACCAAAATATCCCTTAATTTGGGAAAAGAATAATTTTTATATTAAAATTTATTGCTCCATTCCTAATATTGCAACGGGGATAATTATCACAACAGAAAAAGCAACTTTTATTGTTGATCCGGGAGATGGAATTTTACGAGATTTGAACAAAGATTATTCTGCGAAACAAATTTTAGAAATTTCAGATATATTTATTTCTCACGGGCATCACGATCATGTTGGCGGAGTTTGGTCGTTACTAACTTATCTTTCAGTAATGAAAAAGAAAACACCGCTAAATATTTATTATCCAAAAGGTTGTTTGGAAATAGAAAGTATTTATAAAGCTTTCCATGAAGTTTATTCTCACGAATTGAAATATAAAATTGTTTTAAAACAAATTGATACTAACAAAAGTTTTAGAAGAAAAGATATTTCGATAAAACCATTTAAAGTAAATCATCGTGAACCATCGGAAATAAAAGGTGTTTCAATAGAAGTTCCTTCACTTGGATTCAAATTCAATAATAATGAAAAATCAATTTGTTATGGCGGAGATACGGCTTATTGTGAAACATTAATAAAAATGGCAGCAAATTCCGATTTAGCAATTATTGAAGCCGGCGCAGAAGATGAAAATGATAGTGATTTGCATTTAACAATTGATCAAGCTGTAAAAATTGGGAAAACAGCTAAGGAGTTTTTTCTGGTTCACGTGCCAGAATAATATTTGTATTTATTTCTTTTATTCTATCAATTTTATTTTGAAGACTATCTTTCACAATATTAAACTCTGCTAAATTTTCTTCCATAATTGATTTGGATGAAATAAATTTTTGAGTTAGAAAATTTACAAGCGATCCGTTTTTCCAAAATCTAAAATCTAAATGAGGACCAGTTGATCTTCCGGTGCTTCCAACATAACCAATAATTTGTCCTTGCAAAACTCTTGCACCTTTTCTAATTCCTTTTCCATATTTTGATAAGTGCATATATCCGGATGAATAAATATTGTTATGTTTTATTTTTACATAATTTCCGGCTGCACCATTATACCGAGATTCCAATACAACTCCATCGCCTATTGCTTGAACCGGAGTTCCAACTGATGCGGAATAATCAATTCCTAAATGCGGTTTATAAATTCTTAAAATCGGATGCAATCTATTTCTTGAATAATTTGAACTTATCCTTCTAAATTTTAACGGAGCTTTTAAAAATTCTCTAATTATACTTTTACCATTTTCATCAAAGTATTCATACTTTCCATCTTGATTAAATAAAAATGCATTAAACTCATTTGAATTGTGAATAAATTTTGCGGCTTTAATTTCACCAATATTTATAACTTCATCACCGAGTTTTTCTTCTTCGTAAACAATAAAAAAACTATCATCTTTTTGAATAGTATAAAAATCAATTTGCCATGCAAAAACTTCGGCTAATTTCCCCGCCAGTAACGGCGATAAATTCATATCGATGAAAGTTTGATAAAGTGAATAATTTATTACTCCGGAAATTGTTCTTTCAACTATTTCCGTTTCTCTTTTAACATAATCAACTTTTAACGAATCATTTAGATTTATTATTAAATATTCAATTTGATTTATTTCAAAAACAAATGCAGTTATTGATCCGGATGAATCTTGATTTGTATAAAAACGATATTTGTTTCCGGGTTGGATTTTTCGGAAATCAAAATAAGTTTTTGCCTTATCGTAAATTTCATTAATCTTTTCTAAAGAAATTTTATTTGGGATTAAAATATCAGCAAGGAATTGGTTTCTTTTTACTTCACCTTTTACAACTTTAAATGTATCAACCGGAAAACCGAATCTATCATATTCAATGTTTACATCACTAATATTTTGGGGGGAGTTTTTTTCATCAAGTTCTGAACAGTTTATAAAGAGTATGACTATAAGAAAGTATAATACAGAATTTAATATTTTTACTTTCTTTGTATTGTGCATGAGGTTGAAATTTTAAATTAGCGATTTTCGGTTTAGTAATTTATCAATTATCTCAACTGAAGAAATTCCTTCGGCTTCCGCATTAAAACTTGGAATAATTCTATGGCGCAAAACCGGTAGCAAAGCTCGTTTTACATCGTCAATTTCAGGTGTATATCTTCCATCTAAAATTGAATAAGTTTTTGCAGCTAAAATTAAATATTGAGAAGCTCTTGGTCCGGCACCCCAGCTAATTAATTCTTTCAATTCTTTTTCATTTTCATTCGGTCTGGAGCTTTTCACAACATTAACCGCATATTGAATTACATTATCTGCAACCGGAACTCTTCTAACTAAATTTTGAAAAGCTAAAATTTGTTCGCTATCAATTTTCTTACTTAATTTAATTTCATTGCCGCTTGTAGTTTGCTTAATGATATTTACTTCTTCTTCAAAACTTGGATAATCGAGCCACAAATTAAACATAAATCTATCTAATTGAGCTTCCGGTAAAGGATATGTTCCCTCTTGTTCAATTGGATTTTGTGTTGCCAATACGAAAAACGGATTCGGCAAAATATATTTATGTCCCGCTGCGGTTACACTTTGTTCCTGCATTGCTTCTAATAAAGCAGATTGAGTTTTTGGCGGAGTTCTGTTAATTTCATCTGCAAGAATTATATTTGCAAAAACCGGTCCCTTTATAAATTTAAATTCTCTTTTTTTAGTTGATTGATCTTCTTCGAGAATTTCCGTTCCGGTAATATCACTCGGCATTAAATCCGGAGTAAATTGTATTCGGCTAAATTGAAGATCTAAAACTTGAGCTAAAGTTTTGATAAGTAGTGTTTTTGCTAAACCCGGAACACCAACCAATAAACAATGCCCTTTTGAAAGAAGTGAAGTTAGAAGGTTATCAATTATTTCGTGCTGACCAATAATAACTTTGGATACTTCAGTCTTAATTTCTTTAATTGAGTACTGAAGCTGTTTTACTAATTCAACATCGTCTGAAATTATTTTTGTACTCAAAATTAAATCCTAATTTCCAAATAAACTTTTTCCTTTATTTCATCAATCCATTCTTTATTTAATTTTTCTCTTTTTCTAAACTCAGTAATTTTTTTTATTTCGTTATAATCAGTTTCAAGATTTGGCTTATGTTCAGGAATTCGTTTAATCAATTTAATTATATGAAATCCATATTCATTTCCGCTTACTTCAAGTCTTTTAGGAAAACTAATTTCACCGTCATGAAGTTTGTAAATCTGATCCAATAATGGTTTCTCAAGCTGACCAGCTTCAAAAGTTCCCAAAACTCCGCCAAACTTTGCAGTTTCTTTATCGTTGCTGTATTTAGCAGCATAATAATCAAAATTATTTTTATTGCTTAAAACACTGTCTCTCAAATCAGTAAGTTCTTCAATTGCTTTTAAATCGGCGGCATCATCACTTTTAGGTTTTATTAAAATGTGTCTCGCTCTAATTGATTCGCCTCTTTTTTCAATCAACTCAATAATATGAAATCCAACGGGAGATTCAACAACGTTTGATAGTTCTCCTTCTTTTAACGCAAAAGCTGCCGATTCAAACTCCGGATAAAAAACACCTCTTTTGACAAATCCCAAATCTCCTCCAGCTTTTGCACTTCCGGGATCATCGGAATTTTTCTTAGCAAGTTCTTCGAAATTTGCACCTTTACTAACTGAATCTCTTAATGACTGAGCAAAATCTCTCGCTTTCTTTTTTAGTTTATCGGTTGATTTTGGATTGATAAAAATATGTGCAATTTCAAATTTCTCAGCAATAAAACCTAATGAATCTTGGTAAGTTTGAAAAAATTCTTGTACTTCTCTTCTTGTCACTTCAATTTGAGCAAACTTCTGATTTTTCAGCATTTCTGCCATCAAATTTTTTTTCGTATCATCTTTCATTTCTCTCTTAATTTTTTCAACACTCATTCCGTAAGCTTGTTCAAGTCTTTCTTGAGATCCGTACTGCGAAGTATAATATGCTACAACTTGTTCTAATTGACGATTTACGTCTTCATCCGTAACTTCAATAGAATCCAAAATAGCCTGAGCATATAAAAGTTTGTCTTCCACCAATTTGTTCAATAATGTTTTTTTCAATTCCGGATTTTGCTGATCTATTTTTCTTTGAGCAGCATACATCGCAGTTTGAAATTCCAATTCAGAATTTAAAATAATTTCATCGCCAATTACAGCAATAATTTTATCAACAACTTCTTGCGCGTTAATATTAATCGTTAATAACAAAATGATAATTACAATAAATTTTTTCATTCGAAATCCTTAAAATACTTTTACTTTTCTTTCTAATTTTAAGCTATCCAAGAATTGTTTCAACATTTCTTTTTGGCTGTTAAAAATGTAACTCTCTTTAACTCTGTCTTTCACATAATCGAACTGAGGAATTGTACTTCGATCAACTTTATCAATCATTTGAACAACAACAAAATTGTTTGGTTCCGTTTCTACCACTAAACTTATTTCATCTTGGAACAATTCCATTAAAACCCGTAAAAGTTTGTTTGAATGAATTTGAGAAGAACGATAAACCTTATTTACATAATTATCAATTAATTCTTCACTATTTTCAAAAGCTGTTAAAGCTTCATCCCAATTATTTTCGATTGCATTATTTCTAAAATTTATTGCGTTTTCTTCACTTTTAAATGAAATCAAATTTAGAATAAAAGCATCCGTTCCAAAAATAAAATCTTCTTTATTCGAATTATAAAAATCCACTAAATCATCTTCAGTGTAATTTATTTGATGATTCTCAAGTAAATTATTGATTGCAATAGATGAAGCAAGTTTCTTTTCGGATTCTCTAATAATTCTATAATAATTTTCTTTTGTTACAAGTTTTTCTTCAAATGCTAATTGATAAAGTAATTCGGTCTCAATCCAATCTTTTATATATTCTTCTTTAAATTTTATTGAGCCTTTTTTACTTGCTAAAAAATCATCTAATTCATTTTTAGTAAGTTTACTTTTTCCAACTTGTGCAACAATTTCTTCCTTTTTATTACTTTCTTCTTCGCAGCTTAAAAATGAAAAAATTATTAAAGTTAAACTAATCTTTAAAAGCATTTTGTAATTCATCGTAAAATAATTCTGGTTTATAAGTTGTTCTTAATCTGGAAATATAATCATTTTCAAGCTGTGCACTTTCAATATCTTGATAAGCGCTTGTTACTTCTGCGCGAGCTTCTTCAAAAGATTTAATTTTTGACGGATCTTTTTTTACAAGTTGAAAAATACTTTTTCCTTTTTCATCGCCCAATATTTCAGTGTAATCACCAATGTTCTTTAATTCAAAAACTGCTTTTGCATAATTATTATTTCCCACTTCTTTTAAATCATTTACATAAGCTAAATTTTCTGAGCGACCTTTTAATTTATTTTTAATTAAAAGTGAATCAAAGCTCACTCCGTTTTTCAATTCACTTTGATATACTTTTATAAGCGAATCAGATTTTGAAAATAATTCTTTGAATTGAACTCTATCCGGAAAAATGTAACTATCTTTTGTTTGTTCGTATAAATTTTTAATTGCGGCAGAATCCATTTTCATTTTATTCCAAACTTCATCTTCCTGCAATTTAAATATTATAATACCGTGCTTATAATCTTGCATCAGATTATTAAAATTCTCATCGTTTGCCAATTTTTTAGCGACTTGAATTTCGAAAATTTTATCTTCCTTAAAACTGTTTAAATGATTTTGAATTGATTTTGCATCCAAAATTGTATTAGCATTTTTGGGATCTTGCATTACATAATTTATAACTTTATCAAACTCAAAAGATTGGTTATCAATAATTGAAACTATTTTATCGCCGTAATTTTGATGTAAATTTGAATTCCAATAATCTTCGTTAACCACAGTTGAATCACTGTTTGAAATTATTTCTTTCAGATTGTCTTCATTTGTAACAATTTCTATTTCTTTAGAAAACTGATTTAACATTTTTTGATAATCATCTTTTCTTTTTGATTTTTCATAAATGGTGCGAACATTTTGTTTTTCCAATTCATAACTTGGATATTCTGTTTTACCAAGAACTTTAATAATATGATATCCATATTGAGTTTCAACAATATCAGAAACTTGATTTACATCAAGATTGAAAACAGCTTCATCAAACGGTTGAACCATTTGTCGTCTTTCAAAAAATCCTAATTCGCCGCCTTTTTCTTTTGAACCCGGATCTTCAGAAAATTCTTTTGCTAATGCCGAAAAATCTTCGCCTTTTTTAATTCTTTCAAGAACTTCTTTTGCTTTTGCCAAAGCTGCATTATTTATTGTATCATTATTATTTTGTTTAGCAAATAATATATGACTTGCTCGAATTTGCGGAGTTCTCTTTTTTCTATCCGTTACTTTAATAATATGATAACCATATTGAGTGTGAAGCGGTTCCGGATTTACCGAATCGACTTCAGTAGCATAAGCAATATCTTCCAAAGCCGGCAGAACTGCTCCGGCAGTTATATAATAAATGTCGCCGCCTTTATTTTTTGAAAACTGGTCATCAGAATTTGCCAAAACTTCATCTTCAAATTTTGCACCTTTTTTTATTCTATCTAAAATTTCATAGGCTTTTGCTTTAGCGTCTGCATCAGAAATTTTATCAGATCTAATCAGCAAATGGCTAACTCTGATTTCATCTTTTCTTTTTTCATAAAGATCTTTAATTCCTTTTTCAACAAGTTCTTTTTCAAGGAAATATGAAACACCAATATTTTTTTTGTAAGTATCTAATTCTTCAAGAATCGCCGGATCATTTTCCAAACCTCTTACTTTTGCATCTCGCAATTTCATATTAAAGTTTACGAACAAATCTAAAAATTTATTATAAGCTTCTATTGTATCTTTTTTTGCTTGTTCAATTCCACCAACATTTTTAGCATAAGCATTTTCAAATTCACTCATTTTAATTTCATAATCACCGTATTCCGCAACAATAATTTCAGAATGTTTTGGCGAGCATGAAACAAGAAATAATAAAATCGAACTAATTGTAATAAGAATCAGTTTTTTAAACATTAAAAATCCTCCAAAAAAGTTTTTATTTAATCTTAAATTTTAGTTATTGTATGATATAAATGCAAGGCAACAAAATCTCCATGTTGCATTCAGTTTTTCTTATTTTGTAAACCAAGTGTGTTACGTTCCCAAAAAACTCCATCTTTGTAACCTTGAATTTCTTTGTTTTCATCAGCTACTTCTAAACGTTTCAAAGCTAATGATGCAAATTTTTTATCTATTTCAATTCCACAAAATTTTCTTGATAATTTTTTTGCAACTACAGCTGTAGTTCCGGAACCAAGAAACGGATCAAAAATTAAATCATCTTTTTTACTGCTTGCTAAAATAATTTTCGCAAGTAATTTCTCCGGTTTTTGAGTTGGATGTTCTGTATTCTCCGGCATTGACCAAAACGGAATTGTAATGTCTGTCCAAATATTTGCCGGATGCGTCAATCTAAAATTTCCATTAGAATTATTTTCCCAATCTTTCGGTTTACCATTTTCTTTATATGGAGCAATTACTTTTCTTTTCAGTTTTACATTATCAATGTTAAAATTATAATTATTTGAAAATGTGCAGAACCAAATATCTTCCGAAGAATTTTTCCAATTTGATTTTGCTCCCCTTCCCTTTTCTCTTTCCCAAGTAATTCTGTTTCTTACATTAAAATATTTATTTAGCACCAAATGTATTGATGTTGATGAAAGCCAATCTCCGCATACATATATTGAACTTGAGGGTTTTAATGTATGAATTAATTTTTGAATTAAATTATCTAGCCAATTTGTGTAATCATCAATTGAGAGTTTATTGAATTTATTTGAATTAAATGTTTTGCTTAAATTGTAAGGCGGATCTATAAAAAGTAAATCGACAAATTTTTCCGGTAAAAATTCCGCAACATCAAAAAAATCTTGATTGATAATTTTATTTTCTAAAAGTTCAGCAGAAATTTTTGAATTTATCTTTAAAAATTTTTCAGATAATATTTTTTCTTGATCATCCGAAATTCTTAAAGTTCTATTTTTATCAGAAAACTTTTTTTTATCCATTAAAATTTATTTTACTTCTGTGCCGGATTTAACATTTTCACTTACTTCAATTACATTTAATTTTCCGTCTTTATCTTCAACAGCTAAAATCATTCCTTCAGAAACTTCACCAAAAAGTTTTGTTGGTTTTAAATTATTTACAATTACAACTTTTTTATTTATCAAATCACTTGGTAAATAACTTTGTGCAATTCCGGCAATAATTTGCTTTTTCACTTCACCAACTACTACTTGAAGTTTTAATAATTTATTACTTTTATTAACATTTTCTGCAGTGACAATTTTTGCAATTTTCAATTTTGTTTTTAAAAATTCATCATAAGAAATTTCTAAATCCTTTTTAACCTCAACAGTATTGGGCAATTTATCTATTTGTTTCTGAATTTCTTCATCTTCAATTTTAGTAAATAATATTTCCGATGAATTCAATTTGTGTCCGAATTGTAAATTATTTTTTCCGCAATTCATCCAGTCAGTTGGTTTGGTATTCAGCATTGTAAATATTTTGTCGGATGAAAATGGAATTACCGGAGAAAAAATTTCTGCCAAAGTATAAATTGCTTGCAGACAAATATTAATTGTTGTTCCGCATTCATCTTTATTTGTCTTAACTTTTTTCCACGGCTCTGAATCATTAAAATATTTATTTGCATTTCTTGCCAAATTCATCATTTCAAGAACTGCATCTTTTGCTTTATAATTTTCAAGAAGCTCAGAAATTTTATTCGGATAAGATTCTAATAAATCCAACATATTTTTATCAAGCTCGGATAATTCTTTTCTTTCCGGAACTGAATTTTCAAAATGTTTACTTTCAAAGATGAAAGTTCTATTTATAAAATTTCCTAAAATATCGGCAAGTTCATTATTATTTTTTGCTTGAAATTCTTTCCAATAAAAATCCGTGTCTTTATTTTCCGGTAAATTACTTGCCAAAGTATAACGCAATGGATCAGAAGGAAATAAATTTAAAAATTCATCAACATCAATTCCCCAGCCTCGCGATTTGGAAAACTTCTTTCCTTCAAAATTTAAGAATTCATTTGCCGGAACATTTTGAGGATAAATATATTTCGAATCGTTATTGTCATTCCATGCTTTTAACATTGCGGGAAAAATTATTGTATGAAAAACAACATTATCCTTACCGATAAACGCAACATATTTTGTTTCCTTTCCTTGCCAAAATTCTTTCCAAAGATTTGGATTATTTCTTTCTTCGCCCAATTTTTTTGTTGCGGAAATATAACCCAAAACTGCTTCGAACCAAACGTATATTACTTTTCCTTCCGAATTTTCAAGTGGAACTTTTATTCCCCAATCTAAATCTCGTGTAACAGCTCTATCTTTTAATCCGTCTTTAAACCAGCTTTTACAATATTGAAGAACATTTTCTTTCCAACCATATATATTATTCATTTCTTCAATATATTTTTCCAAAAATGCTTGATAATTTCCAAGCGGAAAATACCAATGCGAAGTTTCCTTAAGTTCCGGAGTATCGCCGCTGATTTTACTTTTTGGATTTAATAATTCGTGCGGTTCATAAAGTGATCCGCAGCTTTCACATTCATCAGATCTTGCTTCTAAAAATCCGCATCGCGGACAAGTTCCTTCAACATATCTATCCGGTAAAAACATTTTCGCTTTGTTATCATAAAACTGCATTGATTTTTTTTCGATCAATAAATTATTATCATGGAAATCTTTGAAAAATTCTTTTCCGGTTTCATGATGAATTGGCAAGCTTGTTCGCGAATATATATCGAAACTCATTCCAAATTTTTCGAATGCAGATTTGTTCAATTCATGATATCTATCAATAATTACATTTGGTTTAACTTTTTCTTTATCAGCAGAAATTGTGATTGGAACGCCATGCTCATCTGATCCGCAAATGTAAATTATATCATCGCCTTTTAGTCTTTTATATCGAACATAAATATCTGCCGGCAAATAAGCGCCGCTTAAATGTCCCAAATGAATTGGTCCATTTGCATAAGGTAACGCAGATGTAACTAAAATTTTTTCTTTGCTCAAATTTGCCTCAAGAATTGAAAAATGAATGCTAAATATACATAAAATTTGGTTTTTGAAGCGGGTTAAAATTTCTTAAAAATTTGGTAGGTAAAAAATTAGGAGGAAATTAAAGAAAATAATTCCCTCCTTGGAATTAAAATTAATTTTGAATTCCTTTATACATATCTTCAATTAAATCTTTGTATCGCTCCTCAATAACTTTTCTTTTCAATTTTAGAGAAGGAGTCATTTCACCGCTTTCTATTGTGAAAGGTGTACTTAGCAAAGTAAACTTTCTAATTTTTTCATAGCTGGCAAGTTGTTTTTGGAATTGAGTAAAATCTTTTTCCATCATTTCTTCAATTTGTTTTAGCTTAATTAAATCCTCATTTGTTTTATACGGAATTCTGTGTGCATCTGCATATTCTCTTAATGCTTCAAAATCCGGAACAACCAATGCACTGATGAACATTCTCTTATCGCCAATAATTATAAACTGATCAATATATTTACTTCCTAAGAAAAGATTTTCAATTGGAGTTGGAGCAACATATTTTCCGCCGGAAGTTTTAAACAAACTTTTTTTACGGTCAGTAATAATTAAAAATCCTTCAGCATCAAAAACTCCAATATCACCGGTATGAAGCCAGCAGTCAATTATCATTTCTTGAGTTTCTCTTTTCTTTTTAAAATATCCTTGCATAATATTTGGACCGTAAGCTAAAATTTCTCCGTCTTTTGCAATTTTAACTTCTACTCCGGGAACAGTTTTTCCAACACTTCCAAATTTGTAATCATTTTCTCTATTCACGGTAATTACGGGAGATGATTCTGTTAATCCGTAACCTTCCAAAACTAAAATTCCAACTGCTTCAAAAAATACTCCTAATTCTCTTGCCAACGCAGCACCTCCGGAAATAAAAAATCTTAAATTTCCGCCGGTTACTTGTTTTAGTTTATTAAAAACTAATTTCTCAGCAAGTTTGTGTTTAATATTTAAAGTAAATGGAACTGGTCTGCTGTTTCTTTTTAATTCTCTAAATTCTTGTCCAACACCAACTGCCCATTCAAATATTTTTTGTTTTTTCTCCGGTTGTTTTTCCAAATTTTTCTTAATCTTGCTGTACATTCTCTCAAACAATCTTGGAACTCCAGTCATTACAGTGGGTTTTATTTCACCCATATTTTGTGCAACTTTTTCAATTCCTTCTGCAAATGCAACTGTTGAACCGCAAGAAAATGCTAAATAATATCCTGCCATTCTTTCAAAAATATGGCTCAGCGGAAGAAATGATAAAAATGTATCTTCGTCGGTTACTCTAATAACTTCGCAAGCGCTTTTTACATTTGATAAAATATTTTTATTTGTGAGCATTACTCCTTTTGGCTCGCCGGTTGTTCCCGAAGTGTAAATAATAGTACATAAATCATTTTCATTTACAAGTTCAATACTATTTAAAAAGTGTGATGAATTTTCCCTTTTATACATTTTACCGCGATCAATTGCTTGATTAAAAGTATAAACTCCAGCTTCGCCTTCAGTATCATCATTACTAATATTGATTATAAAATTTAAATTTCTACATTTTGATTTTATTTTTAAAACTTTATTTAATTGAAATTTTGTTGAAACAATTACGCCTACAGATTCTGAATTATTAATAATATATTCAATTGAGTCTGAAGTAGAATTTGGATAAATTGGAACATCAATTGCACCTAATCCAAGAATTGCAAAATCTGAGTAATACCATTCGGGTCTATTTTCAGAAATGATAGCAACTTTATCGCCGCGTTTAATTCCAAACGAAGCTAAACCTAATGCAAGATTTTCAGTAATATCTCTAACTTCTTGATAATTAATATCAACAAATTTTCCATCAATTTTATGTTTGATGTAAGTTTTATTTACTCCGTAAGTTTTTGTAACTACATCAAACATTTCCGGAATTGTTTTGAAATCTTTAATTGGCGGCATTGTTTCTCCTAAGAAAAATTTGTTAAAAATAGCTTAGAAAGTGTAAAAATGCAAATAGAGAATTTTATGAAAAGTTTTAAATTTTCATTTAAACTTTAATAAAAATTTTCTTCGCGTAAAGTATCCACATTAGTCCAAGCCAAATTAAAACATAAACAATTGCCCAAAGCAGAGATGCATTTATTGGTTCTAACCAAGTTAGAAAATAATTATTGAAAAGAAATTCGCTAATTCCAATTTTGTTGCCGGTTTCGTCTGTAAGTTTTATAAGATATAATAATCTTCCAACAATTCCGGAAAGAAAAAAAACCGTAATTGCATTCATTCCATAAACTTGAAATGGTTTTATCCACCAAGTAATTTTTTTTACATCAATTACATAATAACAAATTGCTAAAAAGTTTAAAGATAATCCGCCGGTAAAAAGTACATAAGAGCTTGTCCATAAACTTTTATTCATCGGAAACCAGCCATCCCAAACATATCCTAAAAACATTAAGATACTTGATGAAAGAAATAAACCTATTATAATTTTTGATTTATCATTATTCTTTTGCAGCCAATGACCAGCTAAAACTCCAATTAAGCTTGTAGATATTGAGGGAATTGTACTTAAAATTCCTTCGGGATCCCAAGTTTTTGTAACAGACCACATATGTCCGGAAAGAATTTGACTATCCAGCCAAGCCGCTAAATTTGTTCCGACTTCATAATTTGCCGGACCAAAATTTGGAACCGGAATAAAAGTCATAAGAATCCAATAAATTACTAGAAAAAAAACAGTGAAAAATATTTGAGTATTAATTTTGGTTTTTAGAAAAATTATTGAAGTAATTAAATAAACTACAGCTATTCTTTGGAGAACTCCGGGAATTCGAATTGAGGAAAAATCAAATTCCGGAAATCCACTTAAAATAATTCCTAACAAAAATAGAATTAAACTTCTTCTTAAAATATTTAAAATAAGTTTTGTTTGATTGTCTCCGCTTTCTTTTCTTTTTGATAAAGATAATGTAATTGCAACCCCAACAATAAAAAGGAAAAACGGAAAAACTAAATCTGTTGGCGTACAGCCATGCCAGATAGCATGTTTTAAAGGAGGATAAATGTTGCTCCAGGTTCCGGAATTATTTACCAAAATCATTCCTGCAATTGTAATTCCTCTAAAAACATCTAAAGAAATAAGCCTTTCTTGTTTTTCCATTTTTACATTTAAAATAAATTAACCTATTAAAATTATTTTAAAATACTTTTTGCTTGATTAACAACATTCTCAACTGTAAAACCATATTTTTCGAAAATAATATTTTGCGGAGCTGAAGCACCATATTTGTTATCAATAGCAATTGTTTTTCCATCTAAACCAACATATTTTTCCCAGCCTTGACTAATTCCCGCTTCAATAGAAATTCTTGCACGAACAGATTTTGGAAGAACAGTTTCTTTATATTCTTCAGATTGCATTTCAAAAATTTCCCAGCTTGGAAAACTTACAACTCTTACATTAATATTTTCTTTCTCTAAAACATCTGCAGATTTTAATGCTAATTCTACTTCAGAACCGCTTGCCATAATTATTATTTGCGGAAGTTTTGTTGAATCTTTTAAAATATATGCACCTTTCTGAAGACCTTCATCTGAGCCGAATTTATTGCGGTCAACTATTTTTAAATTTTGACGAGTTAATGCAAGAGCAACCGGACTTCCCTTATGTTCAATTGCAAATTTCCATGCTTGCGAAGTTTCATTTGCATCAGATGGACGAATTAAAATTAAACCCGGAATTGATCTTAACGAAGTAATTTGCTCAATCGGCTGATGAGTTGGTCCATCTTCACCAACACCAATGCTGTCATGCGTAAAAACGTAAATTGGTTTAATCTTAGAAATTGATGCCAAACGAATTGAAGGTCTTAAATAATCTGCAAAAACCAAAAATGTTCCGCCATAAGGAATTAAACCTCCATACGTTGCAATCCCATTCATTATTCCAGCCATTGCATGTTCACGCACTCCATATCTTACATATCTGCCGTCCGGAGTTTTGTTACTAAAATCTGCGTAGCCTTTTAGATCAGTATTGTTAGATGGAGTTAAATCGGCAGATCCGCCAAAGAGTGAAGGCAATTCAGAAACAATTGAATTTAATACTTTTCCCGAAGCTGAACGAGTTGCCATTGATTCGCCATAATTTTCAAAATTGAGTAACTTTTTCTTCCAAGAATTTCCCAAATTTCCTTTCATCATATCAGCTAACAATTTTGCTTCTTGGGGAAATTTCACTTTATAATTTTTATACAAATTATTCCATTTTTCTTCTTCGGTTTTACCTTTGTCTTTTAGTGTAGAGAAATGTTTTTTTACTTCATCCGGAACAAAAAACTTTTTCGTTTCATCAAATCCTAAATTTTTCTTAGTTAGTATTAATTCATTTTCGCCAAGCGGAGAGCCGTGAACTTCCGAAGTATTGTTTTTATTTGGGCTTCCGAAACCAATTATACTTTTCACAATAATTATTGATGGCCTTTCAGTTTCCCTTTGTGCTGATTTTACAGCTTGTTCAATATCCTTTAAATTTTTAATATCATTAACTTTTTGAACATGCCAATTATATCCTTCAAATCTTTTTTGTACATCATCAGTGTATGATAAAGAAGTTGGTCCATCAATTGAAATTCCATTATCATCGTAGAAAACAATAAGCTTACCTAATTTATTGTGTCCGGCAAAAGATGCAGCTTCATGAGAAATTCCTTCCATCAAATCGCCGTCGCCAACTTCAACATAAATAAAATGATCAAAAAGTTTAAATGCTTTTTTATTAAATCTGCTTGCTAAATGTTTTTGTGCAACAGCCATTCCTACGGAGTTTGTTAAACCTTGTCCCAATGGACCAGTTGTAGTTTCAACTCCGGGAGTTAAGCCAAATTCCGGATGACCGGGAGTGATACTTTTCCATTGTCGAAAATTTTTAAGATCATCGATGGAAATTTTATATCCGCTTAAATGTAAAATACTGTACAATAAAGTACTACCATGTCCGCCGGAAAGAACAAATCTATCTCTGTTCATCCATTTAGGATTTGCGGGATTGTGTTTCATAATTTTTGAATAAAGCAAATATGCAACCGGTGCAAAGCCCATCGGCATTCCGGGATGCCCAGAGTTTGCTTTTTGCACAGTATCGGCAGCTAATAATCTAATGGTATTAATACTTTTCTCTTGAATTTGATTTGATTTTTCAGCCATTTCTATTCTCTTAAAAATTATTGATTAAATTTATTAAACTTTTGAACCGTTCAAAATTACTTAATTTTCGATAATAAAAATTGTATTTTTTTATAAAAAATTCGAAAAGTTTTTAAATAAATTTTAGGATAGTAAAGTTTTTTACTATCCTAAAAATTGTTTAGCTTTTTGGACCAATCATATTTTCTGGTCGAACAAATTGTTTAAATTGTTCTGATGTTAAAAGTCCTAAAGCTATTGCGGCTTCCTCCAAAGTTGTATTTTCGGCATGAGCTTTTTTGGCAATTTTTGCGGCATTATCATATCCAACATGCGGATTTAACGCAGTGACTAACATTAATGAGTTTGTTAAATGTTTTTGAATATTAACACTATTTGCTTCAATTCCAACAACACAGTGATCTGTAAAACTTTCGCAAGCATCTGCAAGAAGGCGAATTGACTGAAGTAAATTAAAAATCATTACAGGCTTAAAAACATTTAATTCAAAATTTCCGCTTGCACCGCTGAAATTTATTGTTGTATCATTTCCCATTACTTGAGCACAAACCATTGTCATTGCTTCTGATTGAGTTGGATTTACTTTTCCCGGCATTATTGAACTTCCGGGTTCATTTTCTGGTAAACTAAGTTCACCGATTCCACAACGCGGACCAGAGCCAAGCCATCTTACATCATTTGCAATTTTCATTAGTGATGCTGCTAAAGTTTTTAGAACGCCACTTGTTTCAACAATTGCATCATGCGCTGCAAGAGCTTCAAATTTATTTGGTGCAGATGTAAATTTATTTCCGGAAATTTCTGAAATTTTTTGTGCTGATAATTCGGCAAATTTTACGTGTGTATTTAATCCGGTTCCAACAGCCGTTCCGCCAAGTGCCAATTCAGATAATCTTGGTAAACATCCATTAATTCTATCTAATCCATAATTTAATTGTTGAACATATCCGGAAAATTCTTGTCCCAATGTTAACGGAACTGCATCCATTAAATGCGTTCTTCCGATTTTGATTATACCTACAAATTCTTCCGATTTAATTTTTAATGCCTCTCGAAGTTTTGTTACCATTGGAATTAATCTTCTATAAATTTCTTCAACAGCGGCAATATGCATTGCGGTTGGAAAAGTATCATTTGAAGATTGAGCTTTGTTTACATCATCATTTGGATGAATTGGTTTTTTGCTTCCAATTACTCCGCCGGCTAATTCAATTGCTCGATTTGAAATAACTTCATTTGCATTCATGTTTGTCTGAGTTCCGCTTCCAGTTTGCCAAACAACTAGCGGAAAATGTTCGTCAAGTTTTCCATCAATAACTTCTTGCGCGGCATCAGAAATTAATTTAGCTTTTTCTTCACTTAACATTCCTAACTCTTGATTTACAATAGCTGCAGCTTTTTTAAGAATTCCTAGTGCGCGAATCATTTCTCTCGGAAATCTTTCTCCGCCAATTTTAAAATTCATTAATGATCTTGCAGTTTGCGCTCCGTAATATTTATCAACTGGAACTTGAACTTCGCCCATGGTATCTGTTTCAATTCTAAAATTCATTGTGTCCTCATTTTAATTATTTTTTATTGTTACTCTATTTGCACCGACAAATCTTTTTAAATAATATTCTTCGTTCAATGATGAAATGATAACCCCACTAGATGTACTTGCGTGAGCAAATAAATCGTCATTTAAATATATTCCAACATGACCCGGAAAATTTTTATTTGATGTATTAAAATAAACTAAATCGCCAAATTTTAACAAAGTTTTATCGTTAAAGATTTCATTTATTTTATATTGATCTCTTGCTGTTCTTGGTAAATCAACATTTAAACTATTATAATAAACCGTTTTTGTAAAACCGGAACAATCAAAACCATCTTGTGTTGTTCCTCCCCGCCGATATGGAGTATCCAAGAACTTAATAATTTCATCTAAAAATTTTTCTTTTTTATTATTTGATTCAATCGATTCGTAAATTTTATCAACTAATGATTTTTGTTCAACTTCAACATTTTCTATGGGAATGTGCGGAATTGCTTCTTCCTCAACTTCTTGGTTTACTCTCGGAAGGTTTGTCGGTTTATTAATTTTTACAACTTTTGTGTTTTTTTGAATGTAATTTGACGACGAACATGAAGTAATAAATATTGCAATAATTATTATTAGAAATAATTTTAATTTTTCTAAAAGTTTATGCATTATTAATTACCCAAGATATGCTCTCAAATTCTTGCTTCTTGAAGTATGTCTTAGTCTTCTAATTGCTTTTTCTTTTATTTGTCTTACTCTTTCTCTTGTAAGATTAAACTGTTCGCCAATTTCTTCAAGAGTTAGAGAATGCTCGCCATCAAAACCAAAATATAAACGAATAACTTCAGATTCTCTTTCAGTCAATGTAGAAAGCGCTCTTTCAATTTCACTTTTTAATGAATCGGACATCAACGAATTATCCGGTAAAGGATTTTCATCACTTTCTAAAACATCTAACAAACTATTTTCTTCACCTTGCGTAAAAGGAGCATCCATAGAAATATGTCTATTTGACATTTTCAAAGTTTCTGAAACTTCTTCCAAATCCATTTCCAATTCATTTGCAATCTCTGATGCGGTTGGCTCGCGTTCATATTCTTGTTCAAGACTACTATAAGCTTTTCCAATTTTATTTAATGCACCAACTCTATTTAATGGAAGTCTAACAATTCTTGATTGCTCAGCTAATGCCTGTAAAATAGATTGTCTAATCCACCAGACTGCATAAGAAATAAATTTAAATCCTCTCGTTTCATCAAATCTTTTTGCGGCTTTTATTAATCCTAAATTACCTTCATTTATTAAATCACCAAGAGATAAACCTTGATTCTGATATTGTTTAGCAACGCTTACAACAAATCTTAAATTTGCTTTTACTAATTTTTCTAATGCAACTTGATCGCCATGTTTTATACGAATTGAAAAATCAATTTCTTGATCCGCATTAAGTAATTCAACTTTGCCAATTTCTTGTAAATATTTATCAAGCGAGTGACTATCACGATTTGTAAATTGTTTAGAGATCTTCAAAAGATTCTCCTATTTAAATTCTGAATTAATCGAATCAACAATGCCAACTATAGATGCATCTACGGGAGCCATTTTTACATCCAAAGGAATTACAGCTTCTGTAGATGTGATATAAAAAATAACTTCACCTGGTCCGGCACCAATTGTATCTAAAGCAATAATTGGAGCTCCAATTTTTTCCAATATAGAATTCATTGGTTGAACAAGCTGCATTTTATAACTTTTTAAAGTTTCGTATTTTCTTGTAGCCCAAATTGTTCCTATTACTTTTCCCAATAACATAAATATATTTGCCTATTCTTTTACAGATACATCAAGTTTATCAACAATTGCCATAATAACAGCATCAACCGGTTTGTCTTTAGTCTGCAAAGTTAATCTTGCCGAGCTTCCGCTTGCGTATAAAACAACTTCTCCAACTCCGGCACCGACAGAATCAATTGCAACAACGAAATTATTTTTCTGTTTGTATTCCAAATCAAGTTCCCTTACAATTAAAAATTTTGATCCAATTAATTTTTCATCTTTTCTTGTTGACCAAACAGTACCGATAACTTTGCCTAATACCACTTTTAATTCCTGTAATTTATGAATACTTGATTCTAATATTAACTTCTTTATTTTAATTTTTCAAGGTCGATAAATAAATCAAAAATTTATCTATATTAATTTAGAAAACTTTTTCCGGAAAAATTATTTTCGATTTGATAAAAATCTGCAATAGTTTTTGCGATATCTGCAAATGTTTTTCTGATTCCTAAATTTTTAGATTTATTAACTTTGGCATAATAAATTAACGGAACATATTCTCTGCTGTGATCCGTACTGATTGTTGTAGGATCATTCCCATGATCTGCAGTAATAATTAATCTATCTGAAGGATCAAGCAATTCTAAAATTTGCGGCAGAAAATCGTCAAACTCAATTAGAGCTTTGTGAAATCCTTCCGGATCATTTCGGTGTCCGTAATAAACATCAAAATCAACTAAATTTATAAAGATTAAACTTTCCTTTTCAGATTTTAAACTTTCAATAATTTTCTGCATTCCTTCTTTATTTGATTTAGATTTTACTTGTTTATTTATTCCGCAATAATTAAAAAGATCATTTACTTTTCCAATTGCAACTGTGTTAATATTATTGTTTTTAAGCAAATCAAGAATTGTATCAGAAGGCGGATTTAGTGAAAAATCTTTTCTGTTTGTTGTTCTTTTAAAATTTCCGATTTCACCAAGAAAAGGCCGAGCAATAATTCTTCCAACCGCATGTTCGTTAACACAAATTTTATTTCTTGTAATTTCACAAATTTCGTATAATTTTTCACAAGGAATAATTTCTTCATGAGCGGCAATTTGAAAAACCGAATCAGCAGAAGTATAAACAATCGGGAAGCCGGTTGCTAAATGTTCTGCACCAAATTCTTCAATAATTTCCGTACCCGAAGCGGGTTTGTTTCCTAAAAATCCATTTAAATTATTTTCATCAAGAAATTTTTGCATTATAGATTTTGGAAATCCATTTGGATATGTTGGAAAATCGAAATCAATATTTAATCCGCCTATTTCCCAATGCCCTGTTGTGGAATCTTTTCCGGTGGAAACTTCATTCATTTTACCGTATGATGCAATTGGATTTTCAATTGAAGGGTAATTGTAAATTGAAGCAATATTTGCCAATCCCATTTTTTGCAAATTAGGAAGTTTTAATCCGCCAACAAATTTGGAAATATTTCCAAGTGTATTACTTCCTTTATCACCAAACTTTTCTGCATCTGGTAATTCTCCAATTCCAACACCGTCTAAAATTACCAATAAAAAATTTTTCAATTCTATTCCGTTCAGTTTATACTTTTTACGGTATTCCCGCCTTTTTGAATTGCTTTGTTTAATGCAAGTTCAGCATTTTTTAATATTTCTTCAACTTCGGTTTTTTTATGTGCTGCAGCAACACCAATTGAAACCGTAAAAGTAGTTTGTTTGGATACTACGGATATTGGCTTTCGCGCAATTTTAATTCTTAATTTTTCAGCCCAGAGAAAAACATCTTTCGTTGTTGCATTAAAGAAAAATACGCCAAATAATTTTTCATTTAATCTGCCGACTAAATTTAATGGACTAATTTCGGATCTTATTGCTTCATTTATTGATGCTAAAACTTTAGGAAAAGGATCCGTTTCAAAAAGAGAACGTTCTTCTAAAAATTCATCAATCTGTATTAAAGCCAATGAACTTGGGGCATCAAACTCTCTTGCTTTAATTAAATCGGATTCTATATGTTTCAAAAAAGAATCATAAGTTAATGATCTTGTTTCAACATCCACACTTAATAATTTTTTAAGAATTGTATGTGTTGAATAAGTATAAACAAAAAAAGAAAATATTTTTACAGCATTTCTCATAAACTTGATATCAGAATTTGAATAAATCTTTTTCTTCAAGCTTTCAAAACATAATACTCCAAAATTTTGATTATCATAAACTAATGGCAATGCTAAGAATGAACCGCCCAAACCTACATCTTCATTTTTTATAAATCTTGTAAATTGATTAGTTGCCGTATCCTCAATATTTACGGGCATTCCGCTTAATACGGCTTTACCGACTAACGTTCCCTCAAGTTCAATTTCTAAATTTTCGCCAATATATTTGAGTGATGTTTTATTATCAACTTTCGTAATAATAAATTTTTGTTTCGTTGGTTCAAAATAAACAAAGCTGAATGCATCATAATGAAGTAAATTTTTAATTGTAGTATCAATTGTTTCAATTATGTCTTTATCGTTATCAAATTTCTTTTCAGTTTTAAGAATACTTAAAAGTGTTTCCAACCTATTTTCCGCAGTTGATCCGGAAAATTTTTCATCAAACAGCGAAATTATAATTGCAATAATTCTAACAAATCTTCCCAAGGAATAAACGGTTTCAATTCCAAATGCATCCGGAGCCTTTGAATCAACAACCAAAACACCGGTTAAAGTTTTGGCAAAAAACAAAGGAACACCAACCAAACTTTTAATTCCCTGTGCATTATCATAATATCTTATTACATCCATTTCAGCATTTGTAGAAATTTCTGTTAGATGAACTGGTTCTTCGTTGTGAACAATTTTGCTAATTATATCATCTTCAAGCGGAAAATTTTTCTTTGTTATTGCTTCAGGAGAATTGCTAAAATATTTCTGAAGCGTTAGTTCCTGCCGTGTTTCATTATACCAAAAGAAAATTACGGTATTTGCTAAATAAGCATCCTTAATTACATTAAGAATTTTTTCCAACACAAATAAAAATTGCTCATCACTATTTATATCAGCCGGAAGTTCTTCGGTAATTATTTTTCCGAATTGCTCTTTTAGTTCATCCGGACTAACTAAATGTTTTAATCCGGTATTTAAAACCGGTTTATAATTATGCTCAGTAATTATTGAATTTGAAGATTTTTTGCTGATGATTTTTACATCTTCACCAAGATCAGTATCATATGAAGGATTTTGGTATTCTTCTTCGTCATCATTGTGTGAAGAGCTGTCATCATCAGAAAGTATATCGCGCATTCTAACTGAATCTCGAAGAAAAATTATGAAAGCAACATAAATAACAAGTATTCCCGCAGAAATAGATTTTATTATGATATCCTCAGATAATATGGGAATAATTGCCAAAAGCGGAATGATTGAAAAAATTAGTATTCTTTTCTTATTTCTTGAACTAAACATTGGATTAAATTTAGTTAAAAGTCAAAATTAATTTAATTTTTTTTATTCAATAATAATAATAAAAGTTTTGATAAATAGCATTAAAGGAATAATTTAGATAATCTTATTTCAACTTCTTTCTTACCTATTTTTTTCAATGATGAATATAAAAAGAGATTGTCTCCCAAATTTAGTTCCGGGAAAATATCTTTTGTTATTTTAATTGATTTTGACTTTTCAGCTTGAGAAAGTTTATCAACTTTTGAAAGTAAAACAACGTAAGGAATTTCACTTTCGTTTAGCAATCTATTTAATAAAATATCCAAATCGGTTGGTTTATGTCTGCTATCAATTAAATGAAATGCCAAAGAAATATTTTTACTTCTTGTCAAATATTCATGAATTAATTTCTGCCATTTAACTTTTTCCGATACCGAAATTTTTGCATATCCGTAACCGGGCAAATCAACAAAGTGAAATTTATTCTCTGTTAAATAGTAATTTACTGATCTTGTTTTTCCGGGAGTTGAACTTGTTTTTGCAACATTTTTTTGTTTTGATAAAGAATTAATAAATGTGGATTTCCCAACATTTGAACGACCGCATAAAACCACTTCCGGAATTGGTTCATTTGGCAAATTTTTAATTTCAAAAATTGATTTGGTAAATTTTATATCAAGCATAAATAAAAAGAGCAGCTTGAAGCTGCTCAACTAAATTAAAGCTTTATTAAAAATTATTTGGCTTTTCCGCCGATTAATTCATCTTGCAATTTTTTTAATTCATCCCATCTTCCATCGGCAGCTAGTTGAGATTGTGTCGGCCATGTTTCAGGATCATGTGATTTAAATTTACTTCCAGCATCATATAATATTTCTCTAAGTTTTACAACTTCTGTTTCTGCAAGTTTAGCAAAAGTTGTAATTCCAGCATCAACAAGCAATTCAGATATTTTTGGTCCAATTCCTTCAATTTTAGTTAAATCATCAGCATCACTTGATTTTTCCTCAACTTTATCTTCAATTACTTCTTCTGTAACTTTTTCAATATTTGCAGGAACTTGTTTTGTTTCTACCTTTGTTTTTGCTTTTGGTTCAGCTTTCTTTTTACTTGTTTTTGATTTATTTGAATTAATATCATTATAATCTACTAATTCAATAATTGCCATTTCGGCTGCATCACCTAATCTATTTCCCAATTTAACAATTCTTGTATAACCGCCGGGTCTATCACCAATTTTTTTAACTACTTCAGTGAATAACTCTTTAATTATATCTTTATCATTTATATGACGTGCAACAAGCCTTCTTGCATGAACAGAATCATCTTTTGCTTTAGTTATTAAAGGTTCAACAAATAATCTCATTTGTTTTGCTTTTGCAACTGTGGTAGTTATTTTTTTATGTTTTATTAACGCAGTTGCTAAAGAACGCAAAGTTGCTGTTCTGTGTGAAGCTGTCCTTCCTAATTTTCTTCCTTTAACTCTATGTCTCATTATTTCAACCTTTTACAGAAATTAATTATTATCAGATTTATCGTTAATGTATTTGTCTACATCCATTCCAAATTCTAAATTATACTGATCAACAATTTCCATCAACTCAGCAAGAGACTTTCTTCCAAAGTTTCGGAATTTTAACATTTCACTTTCATCTTTGCGAACCAAATCGCCCATAGTTTTAATATTTGCAGCTTTTAAGCAGTTATGTGATCTAACACTTAATTCCAAATCATCAACATTTGTTATAAGAATTTTTCTAATTCTTTCAAATTCAAGATCTTTTTCGTTATCAACTTTATCTTCTTCTTGCTCAACATCAAAATTGATAAACATATTAATATGATCTCTTAAAATTACGCCAGCGCCGGACATTGCTTCTTCAGGAGTAACTGATCCATCTGTCATAACTTCTAAAACTAATTTTTCGTATTCGTTACTTTCGCCAATTCTAACGTTTTCAATTTCGTATTTAACATTTTCTATTGGTGAAAAAATGGAATCTATTGGAATTATTCCAATTGTTTGATCTGGAATTGTTTGTTTTGAAGCCGGAACATATCCTTTTCCAAATCCAAATCTAATTTCCATATTTAATTTTGCACCGGCACTTAATGTTGCAATATGCTCATCTGGATTCATAACTTCAATATCGGGGCAACTTTTTAACAAATCGCCAGCTTTAAATTCACAAGCACCGTTTAACGAAATATCAAGTTTGTTTGTCTGCTTATTTGTAATGTTGATTCTAACTTTTTTTAGATTAAGAATAATTTCAGCAACATCTTCAACAACGCCCGGAATAGTTGTAAATTCATGCAAAACGCCATCAACTTTAATTGCTGTAATTGCAGCACCAGTTAAAGAAGAAAGTAAAACTCTTCTAAAAGCTGTTCCCAAGGTAACACCAAAACCTCGTTCCAATGGTTGAATTGTGAATTTGCCATATTTTTGATTTGATGAGGCTTCATCTAAAATAACACCATCTGGCATTTTAATAAAGGGATAACTCATTTAATATCCTCTAATTTGAATTTCTATTTAATTACAATTATTTTGAGTATAACTCAACAATCAATTGCTCGTTTACATTTATTGGAATTTCACTTCTTTCCGGAAGTTTAAGCAATTTCCCCGAAAGATTAGCTTTTTCAACTTCAATCCATTCATAAGGATTTGATTTTCTGATTCTCAAAGCATTATGAAAAACATCCATTTTTTTACTTTGTTCTTTTACGCTTATAACATCACCAACTTTCAACAAGTATGATGGTATATTTACTAAACTTCCATTTACATTGAAATGTCTGTGTAATACTAATTGGCGAGCTTGTGCTCTTGAATTAGCAAACCCAAGTCTAAAAACAGTATTATCAAGTCTTCTTTCTAATAATTGCAAAAGGTTTTCACCGGTAATACCACGCATTCTTTCAGCTTTTTTAAATAAATTTCTAAATTGTCTTTCAAAAAGCCCATACATTATTTTCAGTTTTTGTTTTTCTTTTAACTGTAAACCATAATCAGAAACTCTTTTTCTTCCAGCTCCATGTTGACCTGGACCATATGGTTTATTACCTAAAATTTTATCAAATTTGGGATTACCAAAAATATTTTCGCCAAACTTTCTAACCAATTTTGCTTTAGGGCCGGTATATCTTGCCATCTATATTATTTCCTTTTAATTATACTCTTCTACGTTTTGGTGGTCTACATCCATTATGCGGAATTGGAGTTATGTCTTTAATTGACATTATATGTAATCCGGCAGTATTTAATGCTCTAATTGCTGCATCTCTGCCAGAGCCTGGTCCTTTTATAAAAACATCAACTCTTTTTAATCCAAGATCATGAGCTTCTTTTGCTGCAACTTCAGATGTAACTTGGGCTGCAAAAGGAGTATTTTTTCTTGATCCTTTAAATCCGTTTTTACCAGCAGATGACCAAGAAATTGTATTTCCGTAAACATCCGTAATTGTTACAATAACATTGTTAAATGTTGCCTTAACATGCGCTACACCTACCGCATCAACATGAATTTTCTTTTTAGATTTTCTTGTAACTTTAGCCAAGATAAAACTCCTTAAAAATTAAATTTATATTACTTGAGACCTGGTTTTTTCTTACCTGCAACTGTTCTTTTCTTACCTTTTCTTGTTCTTGAATTGGTTTTCGTTCTTTGTCCTCTTACCGGCAATCCTCTTCGGTGTCTAATGCCTCTGTAGGTTCCAATATCCATAAGTCTCTTAATATTTTGCTGAACTTCACTTCTTAAAGCACCTTCAACCTTAATTTCGGCTGTCATTATTGCTCTAATTTTAGCAACTTCTTCTTCTGTTAAATCAGCAATCCTTTTGTGTGGATCAACTTTAGCTTTTTCTAGAATGTACATCGAAGTATGCTGTCCAATTCCATAAATATAAGTTAACCCTATAAAAGTTTTTTTCTGTTTTGGTAAATCAATTCCTGCGATTCGAGCCAAACTATTTATCTCCTAAATTTGGTTTAACCTTGACGTTGTTTATGTTTTGGATTCTTGCAGATTACTCTTACAGATCCGTTTCTTTTAATAATTTTACAATTATCGCACATTTTCTTTACAGACGCTCGAACTTTCATTATAGCTCCGTTATTTATACCTATATGTTATTCTACCCTTGTTCAAATCATACGGTGATAATTCAATTGCAACCTTATCACCAACTAAAATTTTAATAAAATGCATTCTCATTTTACCAGAAATATGTGCTAAGATTTCATGTCCATTTTCTAACTTAACATTAAAATGAGCATTTGGAAGTGTTTCTGTTATAATTCCATCTACTTTAATTGAATCTTGCTTTGCCATTAACACACTGATAAAATTTCTGGAAATCCATTTATTATAGCAATTGTATGCTCAAAATGAGCAGATGCTTTACCATCTTTTGTTACAACTGTCCAACCATCCGGCTTTACCCTTACTTCAAAAGTTCCAATATTAATCATTGGTTCAATCGCAAAAGTCATTCCGTTTTTTATTTTTGCACCACTATTAACTCTTCCAAAATTTGGTATTTGCGGATCTTCATGCAAATATTTTCCAACACCATGTCCGCAAAGATCTTTAACTACTGAAAATCCATGTCTTTCGACATATTCTTGAATTGCAAAAGAAATATCACCTACTTTATTATTTTCTCTTGCTTGTTCAATTCCCATATAAAGGGATTTTTCAGTAATTTCCAGCAAAGATTTTTTTTCTTCTGAAACTTTACCTATTGCAACAGATAAAGCTGCATCTCCAAAATATCCATTCTTTTTAACACCAACATCTATCGAAAGTAAATCACCTTCAATTAAAACTCTGCTACTTGGTATTCCGTGAACAACTTCCTCATTTAATGAAGAACAAATAGTACCCGGAAAATCCATTGAACCGGCTTGAGAATATCCTTTGAAAGCCGGAATAGCATTATTACTTAAAATATAATCTTCAGCTATTTTATCTAATTCTAAAGTTGTTTTACCAACTTTTGCATAACTTTTTACTAATTGTAAAGTTTCAGCAACTAATCTTGAACTTTCCCTAATAAAATCAATTTCTTTTTGACTTTTTATTAAAATCACAAAGAGTAATTACCTTCTGCCTTTTATTTTACCGGATTTCATAAAGCCATCATAATGACGCATTAGCAAATGAGATTCAATTTGCTGTAAAGTATCTAAAGCAACTCCAACTAAAATCAGTAAACTTGTACCACCGAAGAAAGATGCAAAAGATCCGGAAACGCCAAGTTTGGAAATGAACGCTGGTAAAATTGCAATTATTGCTAAAAATATTGATCCAGGCAATGTAATTTTTGTTAAAATATTATCAATGAATTCTGAAGTTTGCTTCCCAGGACGAATACCGGGTACAAACCCACCTTGCTTTTTCATAGTTTCTGCAACTTCCTGCGGATTAAAAGCTATTGCTGTATAAAAGTAAGTAAAGAACACAATAATAATTGCATATATAAAAGAATATGTAAAAGATGTATAATTAAAATAACCAACTATACTCTGTATAAATTCATTATCTGGAAAGAAAGATAATACTGTACTAGGAATAAACATAATTGCCTGAGCAAAAATAATTGGCATAACTCCAGCAGTGTTAACTCGTAAAGGAATATATTGAGTTACTCCGCCGTAAACTTTTCTTCCAACAACTCTTTTTGCATATTGCACAGGAATTCTTCTTGTTCCTTGAGTAACAAGTACAATTCCAGCAATTATAAAAACCATAACTACTAATATTGCTATTTCAACAATTATATTTCTTGTTCCAGCACTTATCAATCTTGCTTCATCTAATAGAGCAAATGGTAATCTGTTAATAATATTGATAAAAATAATTAATGATATTCCGTTGCCAATTCCCTTTTCAGTAATTTGTTCACCCATCCACATCATAAAAATCGTTCCGGCAACAAGTATAATTACAGATGAAAGAACAAATCCAAATCCTCTTACTTCTTCCGGGACAACCGGAACTCCGTTAAATGATAAATTCATTATAACGCCGGTTACAATTCCAAGAGATTGAAACAAAGAAATAAAAACTGTTCCATATCTTGTTAATTGAGTAATTTTCTTTCTTCCTTCTTCACCTTCTTTTTGCAGCTTTTGGAAATAAGGAATTACCGCACCACCTAATTGAATTATAATAGATGCAGAAATATATGGCATAATTCCCAATGCAAAAATTGCTGCATTTGAAAATGCACCGCCCGCAAACATATCATATAAACCAAGCAAATTATCAGCAGTTTTATTTGCCATTGCTTCAGCAAGTAAATATGAATCAATACCTGGTAACGTAATATGCGCGCCAACTCTAACAATAATTAATAATCCTAAAGTATAGAGAATTCTATCTCTAAGCTCATGAATTTTAAATATGTTTCTGAAAGTATCCTGAATTCTGCCCATTAATCTTTAATCTCGTTTAATTTTCCACCAGCAGCTTCAATTTTTTCTTTTGCTGATTTGCTAAAATATTTAGCATCAACATTTAATTTTGCTGAAATTTGACCATTTCCTAAAATTTTAAATGGTTCATTAATATTTTTAATTAATCCATTTTTGTGAAGAATTTCTGCATTTACGGAATCTACTATTTTTTTAGAATCAAATAATTTCTGCAAAACTTCAACATTTATTGGCTGATAATAAACTTTGAAAATATTGGTAAACCCTCTTTTAGGTACGCGTCTTTGTAGAGGCATTTGTCCGCCTTCAAACCAAGCTCTAAACTTATGACCGGAACGTGATTTTTGACCGTTCATTCCTTTTGTTGCCGTACCGCCATGTCCGCTGCCCTCACCACGACCAATTCTTTTTCTTTTTTTAATTGATCCTTCAGCATATTTAAGATTACTTAAAATATCCATTTTAAATCCTTAGTCTACTATTTCTTCAAATTTTACTAAATGATGAACTTTATTTATCATTCCTCTAATTTGAGGAGTGTCATTATGAATTTTGCTATAATTAGGTCTGCCTAATCCAAGCGCTTTTATTGTTAATTTTTGATCTTTTGGACGATCAATAACGCTTTTTGTCTGTGTAATCTTTAATTTCATTAATGTAGTTCCCTATTAAACAGCAAATAACTGATTAATTTCCATATTTCTTTTTGCTGCCATTGTTCTTGCATCAATAAGATTTAATAATCCTTGCAAAGTTGCTTTAACTTGATTATGAGGATTGCTTGAGCCTAAAGATTTAGTTAATATATCTTGAGCACCAGCCATTTCCAAAACTGCTCTAACTCCACCGCCCGCAATAAGTCCTGTACCGGGAGAAGCAGGTTTTAATAATACTTTTCCAGCACCATATTTTCCAATAATTGTATGTGGAATAGTTCCTTTATTTAGCGAAATTCTATAGACATTTTTCTTTGCATCATCAATACCTTTTGAAATTGCATCTGTAACTTCATTTGCTTTACCAAGACCAATACCAACATGACCATCGCCATCACCAACAACAACTATAGCATTAAAGCTAAATCTTCTACCGCCTTTTACAACTTTAGCGACACGATTTATGTGAACTACTTTTTCTTTTAATCCTTCTAATCCACTAACTTTTCTATGCTTCAATTTTATACTCCTTAATTACAATATTTTGTTGCCGGAAGAGGACTCGAACCTCTACAGACGGCGTCAAAGACCGTTGTCCTACCATTAGACGATCCGGCACTAATTAAAATTTTAAACCGCCTTCTCTTGCTCCTTCGGCAATTGCTTGAACTCTACCATGATATCTATAACCAGATCTATCAAATACAACCGAACTTATTCCTTTTTCTATGGCTTTCTGTGCTAATAATTTACCAACTAATTTACTTTTAGCAATTTTAGTTTTTGTATCTTTTATTTCAACTTGTATATCCTTTGATAAGGATGATGCAGCTACTAAAGTTGTTCTATTCACATCATCAATTACTTGCGCATAAATTTGATTCAAACTTCTAAAAACAGCAATTCTTGGTCTTTCAGAAGTTCCAGAAATTTTTTTGCTAACTCTAATTTTATTTTTTAATCTTTTTTCTTTCATTTTAAATTCCCAAACCCTATTTACCAGCTGTCTTGCCAGCTTTACGAATAATTGTTTCGTTAGAATATTTTATACCTTTACCTTTATATGGTTCAGGTTTTCTGATTGATCTAATTTTTGCTGCAATTTGTCCAACTAATTCTTTATCACAACCGGAAATTTTAATTTGAGTTGGAGTTACTACTTCCAATTTAATTCCATCCGGAGGCATAAAAAATATTGGATGTGAATAACCAATCGTAAAAAGAATATTACTTTCTTTCTGTTCAGCTTTATATCCAACACCAACAATATCAAGTGTTTTTGAAAAACCTTGAGAAACGCCTTCCACCATATTATTAATTAGAGCTCTTGTTAAACCATGTAAAGCTCTATTTTCCCTTAAATCATTTGGTCTGGTTACAAGAACTTCAGAACCTTCTACATTTATTTTAATATTTGGATGAAAAGATTTTTCAAGCTCGCCTAATTTACCTTTAATTTTAATTGAATTTCCTTTTTGTGAAAATTCAATATCTGCAATATTTATTGGTTTTTTACCAATTCTTGACACTTTTATTCTCCGTAACTTAAATTACCAAATATGACAAATTATTTCGCCGCCAATAGATTCTTTTTTTGCTTGTTTATCTGACAACAATCCCTTTGAAGTTGAAATAATTGCTAAACCCAATCCATTTAAAACTCTTGGAATACTATCTTGATCACAATAAGATCTCAAGCCAGGTGTACTAATTTTTTTAAGACCAGTAATTGATGATTGTCCATTGCTATATTTTAAGTGAATTCTCAAAACATTTTGTTTGTTATCTTCAACAACATTATAATCTTTTATAAAGTTTGCATCTTTAAGGATTTCACTCATTCTGACTTTCATTTTAGAAGAAGGAATATCTACAAATTTCTTTTTAGCACTAATTGCGTTTCTAACTCTTGTCAAAAAATCTGAAATCGGATCTGTAACTGCCATTAAATTTATCTCCTCCTTTTACCAGCTTGCTTTTTTAATTCCGGGAATTTCACCTTTGAGAGCCATCTCTCTAAAAACTAATCTTGATACACCAAATTTTCTTGAATATGCTCTTGGTCTACCAGTTATAACGCATCTGTTACGCAATCTAATTTTCGAAGAATTTCTTGGAAGTTTTTGAAGTTCATCCCATTCTCCCTTTTCCTTCAATTCTTTACGTAAAGCTGCATATTTTTCAACTAATTTTTTGCGTTTTTCTTCTCTGGCTAACAAACCTTTTCTTGCCATAAAAATTCCCTAATTATTAATTTCTTTTTTCTTAAATGGAAAACCAAATGCTTTTAACAATTCAAACGATTCCTGATCTTTACCGGTTGATTTCATAACAAAAGTTATGTCCATTCCTAAAACTCTTGTAACTTTATCAATATTTATTTCAGGAAATATAATCTGCTCTTTAACACCAAGCGTATAATTTCCTCTTCCGTCAAACGATTTATCGGAAACACCTCTAAAATCTCTAATTCTCGGCATTGCTATTGTTATTAAACGATCTAAAAATTCATACATTCTATCTCTGCGCAAAGTAACTTTAGCACCGATTTTCATTCCCTCTCTTAATTTGAAGTTAGAAATAGCTTTTTTTGCAGTTCTAATACTAACTTTTTGTCCGGTTATAGTTTCTAAATCTTTGACTGCTTCATCTAATACTTTAGAATCTTGAACCGCTGCTCCAAGTCCCATATTTACAACAATCTTATCAAGTTTAGGAACTTGCATAACATTTTTATATGAAAACTGTTTCATAAGCGCAGGAACAATTTCACTTTTATATTTCTCATACAAACGAGGAGAAACTTTTACTTGTGGTGTTTGCTCTTTAACTGCTTCTTTTTTTGATACTTTTTTAGTTTTTTCTGCCATTTTTTTCTCAATAGTCATTTATGTTTATGACAACATTTCTCCACTGGATTTACTTACTCTTACAGATTTCTTTTTTCCAGTTTTATCATCAATTATAATTTTTTTTCCAATTCTTGATGGTTTATTAGTTTTGGGATCCAATAACATTACATTTGAAGAATGAATTGGAGCTTCTTTTTCAATTATTCCTCCTTGCGGGTTTTTCTGATTTGCCTTAGTATGTCTTTTTCTTAAGTTCACACCTTCAACAATAACTCTGTCTTTTTTAGGAAATACTTTTAAAATTTTGCCGGTTTTTCCTTTAAAGTTACCCGAAATTACAATTACATTATCTTCTTTTTTAACTCTCATTAAAATCCTCTTTATAATACTTCAGGTGCTAATGAAATAATTTTCATAAATTTTTTATCTCTTAATTCTCTTGCAACTGGACCAAAAATTCTTGTTCCTCTTGGTTCATCTTGTGCATTTAATAAAACCGCAGCATTTTCATCAAATCTAATATATGATCCATCTTGACGTTTAACTTCTTTTTTTGTTCTCACAATTACTGCTTTTGAAACTTCGCCTTTTTTAACTCCCGCATTTGGCAACGCAGTTTTGACTGAAACTACAATTAAATCACCAACGCTTGCGTATCTTCTGTTACTTCCGCCTAACACTCTAATACATCTTACTTTTTTCGCACCGGAGTTATCAGCTACCACTAAATTTGTCTCTTCTTGTACCATTTGAAATAAAATCCCCTATAAAACCTTATTTAGCTTTTTCTAAAATTTCGACTAATCGCCATTTTTTTAATTTACTTAATGGTCTCGTTTCCATTATTTTAACTGTATCACCAACTCCGCATTCGTTTTTTTCATCGTGAGCCATAAATTTTGTAGTTTTTTTATAGTATTTTCTATAAAGAGGATGTGCAACTTTTCTTTCCATAGAAACAATAATGCTTTTATCCATTTTTGTTCCGACAACTATTGCAACTCTTGTTTTTCTTAGGTTACGATTTTCCATTTATTAAAAATTACTCCCGAATTATTTTACTTTTGTGCTGATGTTTTAAGTTGTCTTTCTCTTAAAAGAGTCTTCATTTTAGCTATATCTTTTTTAACTGTTTTTAACTTTGAAGTATTAGTTAAATTTTTTAATTCATGCTGAAATCTTAAATCAACTAAATTGAGTTCTTCTTCATTAATTCTTTTTACAATTTCTTCATCAGACATTTCAACAATTTCGTACATTTTCATTGTGTTCTACCTCAAAATTATTCGAAATCTGGTCTTGCAACCACTTTAGTTTTAATTGGTAATTTATGTGATGCAACACTTAAAGCTTCAATAGCTAATTCTTTTGTAACACCACCAACTTCAAACATAATTCTTCCTGGTTCAACAGGTGCAACCCAAAATTCCGGAGCTGCTTTTCCTTTACCCATTCTTGTTTCTAATGGTTTTTTAGAAACTGGTTTTGTAGGAAATATTTTTATCCAAACTTTTCCATCTCTTTTCATTTTTCTTGTAATTGCAATTCTACAAGCTTCAATTTGCCTGCTGTTTATCCAAGCCGGCTCAAGTGCTTTTAGACCCATATCCCCAAAAGCTACACGCGCGCCTCTTGTAGCTTTACCTTTCATTTTGCCGCGTTGGGCTTTTCTAAATTTTACTCTTTTTGGCATTAACATAAAAAAAACTCCTCGTTATCTTATTCGGTTACTCTTTTGCCTAAAATTTCGCCGCGACAAATCCAAACTTTTACTCCAATTGCTCCGTAAATTGTATGAGCTGTTGTTGTTGCATAATCTATATCAGCTCTTATTGTATGTAATGGAATTCTTCCTTCTTTATATTGTTCGGTACGAGCCATTTCTGCTCCTCCTAATCTTCCAGCACACATAACTCTTATTCCTTCAGCACCCATTCTCATTGAAGAAGTAATTGCTTGTTTCATTGCTCTTCTAAAAGAAACTCTTCCTTTTAATTGTGTAGCAATATTTTCTCCAACCAAAAATGCATCAAGTTCTGGTCTTTTAATTTCATTTATCTGTACTTTAACTTCTTTATTTATAACTTTCTTTAATTCTTGCTCTAATTGAGAAATTTCTTTTCCACTTTTTCCAATAACAACGCCAGGTCTTGATGTATGAATTGTTAAAATTACATTTTTTGAAGTTCTATTAATAATAATTCTTGATACACCAGCTTTTGTTAATCTTTGTCTAATATAAGACCTAATTTCCTTATCTTCTTTTAATTTTGAAGCATAACTTTTACTTTCATACCAATTTGATTCCCAACCACGAATTTTTCCTACTCTAAGACCTATTGGATTAGTTTTTTGACCCAATTAACCCTCCTGCAAAGTTTTTTTTAACGCTACCACAATTGTTACATGATTTGATCTTTTTATTATTTTATAAGCTCTTCCCATTGGTGCCGGCAGAATTCTTTTGATTGAAGGACCAGCATTAACATAAGCTTCTTTAACAAATAAATCCGAAGGTTCATGCTTTGACTGTTCATCCTTATTAAAAAGATTAGATATTGCTGATCTTAAAACTTTTTCCGCATCTTTTGAAGGATGTTTTGGATTAAAGTGAAGAAGTTCAATTGCTTTATCAACTGATTTTCCTCTTATTAGATCAATAACTAATCTCATTTTCCTTGGTGATGTACCAATGTATCTGTGAGTAGCTTGTGCTTCCATTAAAATTTTCCTCAAACCTATTTTTTCATTTTTGAAGCTTTTTCAGCTTTAGTACCTGGATGACCTCTAAATATTCTTGTAGGCGAAAATTCACCTAATTTATGTCCAACCATATTTTCAGAAATATAAACTGGAATCATTTTATTGCCATTGTGTACCGCAATTGTATGTCCAACAAATTCTGGTGAAATTGTACTAGATCTTGACCATGTTTTAATAATTTTTTTCTGTCCAGATTGATTCATTGTTTGAACTTTTGCAAGTAATTTTAAGTCAATAAATGGACCTTTTTTAACCGATCTTGGCATAATTTACTCTAGCTTTTTCTTCTTTTTATGATATATTTATTTGATTCGTTAACAACTTTTCTAGTTTTCAAACCTTTAGCTTTTTGTCCCCATGGTGATACAGGATGGCCGCCACCTGAAGTTTTACCTTCACCACCACCCATTGGGTGATCAACTGGGTTCATCGCAACACCTCTAACTTTTGATCTTCTTCCTAACCATCTTGTTCTACCAGCTTTTCCTAAACTAATATTCTCATGCGATGAATTTCCGACAGTTCCGTAAGTTGCTTTACATTCAACACTTACTAATCTTACTTCACCGGAAGGCATTTTCAGTTGTGCATATTTTCCTTCGCGAGCAGTTAATTGAATTTCAGCTCCGGCAGATCTTCCAATTTGTCCGCCTTTACCAGGTTTTAACTCTACATTATGAATAACACTTCCTAAAGGTAAATCTTTTAATTTTAATGCATTTCCAATTCGAATTTCACTGCCTTCTCCGGATTGAACAATACTTCCAACAACCAATCCATTTGGAGCTAAAATATATCTTTTTTCACCATCAATGTAATGTAATAAAGCTATTCTTGCTGATCTGTTTGGATCATATTCTATTGAAAATACTTTTGCCGGAATTCCATCTTTATCACGTTTAAAATCTATAATTCTATATTTTCTTTTATGTCCGCCGCCAATATGACGTGATGTAACTCTTCCAAGATTATTTCTTCCACCAGATTTATTCAATGATGAAGTTAATGATTTTTCTGGTTCAGATTTTGTAATTTCCGCAAAATTGGAAACCGACATAAATCTTGTTCCGGGTGTATTTGGTTTAAATTTTCTTATTGCCATTATTAAATTACTCCAGTACTAAACTAAGCTTCACCAAACAAATCTATAGTTTGACCTTCTTTTAAGGTTATAATTGCTTTTTTAAAGGAAGCGGTTCTACCTTCAAATCTACCTTTTTTAGTAAATTGTGATTTTCTCTTCCCTTTATATTTTATTGTATTTACATAAACAACATCTACATTAAATTTCGTTTTAATTGCTTTTGCTATTTCAATTTTATTGGAGTTTACATTAACAACAAATCCATATTGCTTTTTTTCTTCGGATAAAGCATTCATCTTTTCTGTAATTAAAGGTCTAATTAATATGTTTCTCATTTTCTACCAACAATTTAATTTAGAATTTTTTCAATTTTTTCTATTGCACCTTTTTGAACTAGTAAAATTTGATTGTTCAAAAGATCATAAGTAGATGCATTAGTTGCTTCTAAAATGTTTATTCTATCAACATTTCTTCCGGATTTATAAACATTTACCAAATTATCAGCTGTTAGAAGTAATGTTTTTTTGCCATCAAGTTTTAGTGATTTCAAAATTGATATAAAATCTTTTGTTTTTGGTGAATCAAAATTGAAATCTTCAACAACAACAATTTGTTCAGCTTTTGCTTTATATGATAAAGCTGATTTTCTTGCAAGTTTATTCACTTTTTTATTTATGGTTAGTGAATAATTTCTTGGCTTTGGACCGAAAATAGTTCCACCGCCAACCCACAAAGGAGATCTTGAAGAACCAGCTCTTGCTCCGCCTCTTCCTTTTTGCTTCCACGGTTTTTTACCACCGCCGCTAACTTCATTTCTTTCTTTTGCTTTATGTGTGCCTTGTCTTTTATTTGCTAAGTGAGCCTTAACAGATAAATAAATCACATGATCGTTTGGTTCAATTCCAAATATACTCTCATTAAGAGTAATTTGATTACCAGTTTTCGAACCATCTATTTTATAAACATCTAAATTCATCTATGTACCAAAAATTACTTATTGATTTCAATTATAGAATTAATAGCTCCAGGAACAGGTCCCTTTACTAATATTAAATTTTTATCCGGAATAATTTTAACAATCTTAACACTCTTTATTGTTTTTCTATCATTTCCAGTTCTACCAGCCATTCTCTGACCTTTGAAAACTCTTGATGGGAATGAGCTTGCTCCAATTGATCCGGGAGCTCTTAAACGATCGCTCTGCCCATGAGTTGTTCCACCAACTCCGCCAAAACCATGTCTTCTCATTACACCTTGAAAGCCTTTTCCTTTTGTAGTTCCGGTAACAGTAACTTTATCACCTTCATTAAAAAGACTTGTATTTAAATCTTCGCCAATATTAAGCTCGTCAACATTTGAGTAATTTTTAAATTCACGCAAAATATGTGCAGCTTCGGAATTCATTTTAGCGAAAAATACTTTTTGTGAATTATTAAGATTTTTTTGTTTTCTACGTCCAAATCCCAATTGAATTGCTTTATAACCATCTTTTTCAATTGTCTTTTTTGCAAAAATTTTGCAAGGACCAACCTCAAGAATGGTAACTGGTAAAAAGTTCCCTTCTTGATTGAAAACATTTGTCATTCCTAATTTTTTTCCTAACAACCCTGGCATTTTAAATTCCTATTATAACTTAATCTCTATATCAACACCCGCCGGTATATCCAATTTACTTAAGGAATCGACGGTTTTGTTATTTGAATTATGAATATCAATTATTCTTTTATGAGATCTAATTTCAAATTGATCTCTTGATTTTTTATCAACGTGCGGTGATCTTAAAACTGTATATAATGTTCTGTCTGTCGGCAATGGAATAGGTCCAGATACAACAGCTCCAGTACTTTTAACAGTTTTAATAATTTTATCTGTAGATTTATCAATCAAAATATGATCATATGATTTTAATCTAATTCTTATTTTTTGACCAGCCACTTTTTCTCCAACATTTAATTTAGCTTGAGTTAATTAGCTCAAGCTAAATATTATATAATTTTATTGATAAATTTTTGTAACGAGTCCAGCACCAACTGTTCTACCGCCTTCACGAATAGCAAATCTTAAACCTTCATCCATTGCTATTTCAGTAATCAATTCAACTTTCATATTTACTTTATCTCCGGGCATAACCATTTCTGTACCTTCTGGTAAAGTTGCAACACCAGTTACGTCGGTTGTTCTAAAATAGAATTGTGGGCGATATCCGTTAAAGAATGGTGTATGTCTTCCACCTTCTTCTTTTGATAAAATATAAACTTCCCCTTCAAAAATTTTGTGAGGTGTAATAGACCCGGTTTTTGCAAGAACCATTCCTCTCTGAATTTCATTTTTATCAACGCCTCTCATCAAAATACCAGCATTATCACCAGCCATAGCTGCATCTAATTCTTTTCTAAACATTTCAATACCGGTTACAACTGTTTTCTTATGAACTCCAAGACCAATCAATTCAACTTCTTCACCTAATTTAACTTGTCCTCTTTCTACTCTACCTGTAGCAACTGTTCCACGACCAGTAATTGAGAAAACGTCTTCAACTGGCATAATAAACGGCTTATCTACACTTCTTTCGGGTATTGGAACATACGAATCAACTGCATCCATAAGTTCCCATATGCAATTCATTCTTTCATCAGTTGCTGGAATTGAATCATCACTTGATGCTTCAAGAGCTTTAAGTGCAGAACCTTTAACAATTGGAATTTCATCACCAGGGAATTCATATTGAGTCAGCAATTCTCTTAATTCCATTTCAACTAAATCAATAAGCTCAGGATCATCAACCATATCAACTTTATTCATAAATACAACCATTTTAGGAACACCAACTTGACGAGCTAAAAGTATATGTTCACGAGTTTGAGGCATAGGTCCGTCAGTAGCGGCAACAACAAGGATTGCACCGTCCATCTGAGCAGCACCGGTAATCATGTTTTTAACATAGTCAGCATGGCCAGGACAATCAACATGAGCATAATGTCTGTTAGCAGTTGAATATTCTACATGTGCTGTAGCAATAGTAATACCTCTTTCTCTTTCTTCAGGTGCGTTATCAATACTATCAAAAGTTCGTTTTACAGAAAGTCCTTTTTTAGATAATGACATTGTAATTGCAGCTGTTAGAGTAGTTTTACCATGATCAACATGTCCAATAGTACCAATATTAACGTGAGGCTTACTCCTATCAAATTTTTCTTTTGCCATTGATTCTCTCCTTGTTGTTTTCTCTTTTCTAAATTTATATTAACTTGCAGTAATTTTATTTGATTGTGTTTTTTCAATAATTTCTTGAGCTACGGATTTTGGTACCTCTGAATATCTTAAAAATTGCATTGAATAAATTGCTCTTCCTTGTGTCATAGATCTTACAGTAGTTGCGTAACCAAACATTTCTGCTAATGGAGCTGTAGCTTTAATAACTTGTGCATCCTTTCTTGAAGTAAATCCTTCTATTTTCCCTCTTCGTGAGTTTAAATCTCCCATTACATCTCCCAAATATTCTTCTGGAGTTGTAACTTCTACACTCATCAAAGGTTCAAGAATAATCGGATTAGCCTTTTTTGCGCCTGCTTTGAATCCCATTGAACCGGCAACCTTAAAGGAAATTTCATCAGAATCCACATCATGATACGAACCGTCAAAAATCCTAACTTTTACATCAACAACTGGATAACCGGCAAGCACTCCATTTTTCATTGCTTCTTGAACACCATTTGAAACTGGTGTAATATATTCTTTTGGAACAACTCCACCAACAATACCATTTTCAAACTCAAAACCTTTTCCAGGAGTATTGGGAGAAATTTCCAACCAAACGTGACCGTATTTTCCTCTACCGCCGCTTTGCTTAACAAATTTACCTTCAGCTTGTACTGTTTGAGTAATTGTTTCTCTATAAGCTACTTGCGGTTTTCCAACATTTGCATCAACCTTAAATTCTCTTTTCATTCTATCTACAAGTATTTCCAAATGCAATTCACCCATACCGCTAATCAAAGTTTGGTTTGTTTCATCATCAACCATAACCTTAAATGTTGGATCCTCATCTGATAATTTTTGTAATGCTTCCGACAATTTATCTTGATCAGCTTTTGTTTTAGGTTCAATTGCAATTTGAATAACAGGTTGAGGGAATGCCATTTTTTCAAGAATAATTGCATCTTCTTCGGTACAAAGTGTATCACCAGTTCTTGTATTTTTCAATCCAACAAACGCAACAATATCTCCCGCTCTAATTTCTTCTACATCTGCTCTATGATTTGCATGCATTTCTAAAATTCTTCCAACTCTTTCTTTTTTATCAGAAACAGAATTATAAACATACGAACCGGCTTTTAAACTTCCCGTATAAACTCTAACAAATGTCAATTTTCCCACGTAGGGATCCGTCATAATTTTAAATGCAAGACCAGTAAATTTTTCTTTCTCATCAACTTTTCTTATAACTTTATCATCCTTAAATATATGATGAGCTTGTATTTCTGGTGTATCAACTGGTGACGGCAAAACATCAATAACAGTATCTAATAATTTTTGAACACCTTTATTCTTAAATGATGAACCACAAAGTACTGGAATAATTTTTAATTCAATTGTTGCTTTTCTTAAAACACTTTTAATTTCTGCTTCTGTGATTTCTTTACCTTCTAAATATTTTTCAAGCAAAGAATCATCCACATCCGAAACAGCTTCCAACATAAGTGTTCTGTACTTGTTTGTAACTCCCATCAAGTCTGTTGGGATTTCAATATCTTCAAAAATTGAACCCAAAGTATCTTCATTATACATTCTTGCTTTCATTGACATTAAATCAATAACGCCTGCAAACATATCACCTTCGCCAATCGGTAAGGTTATCGGAACAGCATTAGCGCCTAATCTTTCTTTCATCATATCAACAGCATGATAAAAATCTGCGCCTACTCTATCCATTTTGTTTACAAATGCAATTCTTGGAACTTTATATTTGTCTGCTTGTCTCCAAACTGTTTCTGATTGTGGCTCAACACCACCAACAGCGCAAAATAATGCAATCGCTCCATCAAGTACTCTTAAAGATCTTTCAACCTCTACAGTAAAATCAACGTGTCCGGGAGTATCAATTATATTTATTTGATGACCTTTCCATTCAGCAGTTGTAGCAGCACTTGTAATTGTAATTCCTCTTTCTTTTTCCTGTTCCATCCAATCCATCGTAGCCGCGCCATCATGAACTTCACCTAATTTATGTACTCTGCCAGTATAGTACAGAATTCTCTCTGTCGTCGTCGTTTTACCAGCATCTATATGAGCCATAATGCCGATATTTCTTACTTTTGATATGTCAACTCTTTTTACAGCCATTTACTCTATCTACTTTCCTTTACCATTTGAAATGAGCAAACGCTTTGTTTGCTTCAGCCATTCTATGAACATCTTCTTTTTTCTTAACTGCAGAACCTTCACCATTTGAAGCAGCTAATAATTCAGCAGCTAATTTTGCAGTCATAGTTTTATCTTTTCTATCTCTTGAATAATTCTTTAACCATCTAAATGCTAATGCAACTCTTCTTTCTGGTCTAACTTCCATCGGAACTTGATATGTTGCACCGCCAACTCTTCGACTTCTAACTTCGACATATGGTTGAACATTTCCAACTGCTTTCTTAAAGACGTCAAGAGCAGGTTTCTTTGTTTTCTCTTCTAAAAGTTCAAAACTACCGTAAACAACTTTTCTTGCAACGGTTTTTTTACCATCCCACATAATATAATTGATAAATTTTGCTACTAATAAATCATTATACTTTGGATCTGGTTTAATGTATCTTTTTTCTGCTCGTCTTTTTCTCATAATTTTTTATTTTGATTTTGGTTTTTTAGTGCCGTATTTAGATCTACCTTTTTTTCTTTCATCAACACCGCTTGTATCTAAGGCGCCTCTGATAATGTGATATCTAACTCCTGGTAAATCTTTAATTCTTCCACCTCTAATTAGAACAATTGAATGCTCTTGTAAATTATGTCCTTCTCCAGGAATATATGCTGTTACTTCATTACCATTTGTTAAACGAACTCTTGCAACTTTTCTTAATGCAGAATTTGGTTTTTTAGGGGTTGTTGTATAAACCCTGGTACAAACTCCGCGTTTTTGTGGACAAGCATTTAATGCCGGTGCCTTGTTTTTTGCAAGAATTTGTGTTCTACCTTTTCTAACCAACTGACTTATTGTTGGCACTGATTTCCTCCGTTTACTTTAGCACTTATAAAAAATTCAGACTCAAAATATAAAAATATCCCTTGGGATTAGCAAGGGACATCAAATAATTTTTACATTATTTTTAATAATTTTTACGCTTCAACTTGTTCAGATACTTCAGTTACTTCACCTTCTTTATTTTCTTCGTCAACGGTTAAGATTATATTTTCATATTTTTTTAGCCCGGTACCTGCAGGAATAATATGACCCATAATTACGTTCTCTTTTAAGCCACCCAATATATCAACTTTTGCAGAAATAGCTGCATTTGTGAGTACTTTAGTTGTTTCTTGGAAGGAAGCCGCTGATAAGAAACTTTCGGTTGAAAGAGCTGCCTGCGTAATTCCTAACAAAATATTTCCAAATGTTGCAGGTTCAGAATCCCTAATCTCAACTTTTTCTTTATCTTTTCTCGTAAGCTCAGTGTTTAATTCTCTGTGTTTACTTCTTGTAATTAAATCTCCAGCCATCAAATTAGAACCACCCGGATTTTCAACTACAACCATAGATTTAACTTTTTCGTTTTCTTCAATAAATTTGATTCTATTTACCAAATCTTCTTCAATAAATAAAGAATCTCCCGATGAAATTACTTGTAATTTTTGCAGCATTTGTTTAACAATAACTTCTATATGTTTATCATTAATTTTTACACCTTGAAGTCTGTAAACATCCTGTATTTCATTTACAAGATATTCTTGAACCGCATTTGTTCCTTTAATTTTCAAAATATCATGCGGATCAATTGGTCCGTCGGTTATTTTTTCACCAGCAGGAATTTCATCATTCTCCTGAACTAAAATGTGTTTTCCGTAAGAGACATTGTATACTTTTTGTATCGATCCATCAAATGATTCAATTATTATCTCGCGAGAACCTTTTTTTCTTGCTCCAAATTTTACAATTCCTTCAATTTCAGATACAACTGCAGGATCATGCGGACTACGAGCTTCAAATAATTCAGTAACTCTTGGTAAGCCGCCAGTGATGTCACGAGATTTTGAAGTTGATTTTGAAATTTTTGCTAAAATTGTTCCGGCATCAACTTTTTCACCTTCGTCTATAGCTAAATAAGCGCTTGTTGGAAGGTTGAATACTTTTTCACTTCCATCTTCTCCATAGATTTTAATACTCGGAGTTAAATTTTTATCTTTGGATTCTATAACAACTTTTTGAACGTGTCCAGTTTGTTCATCAGCAACTTGTTGAATTGTTACATTATCAACAAAATCTACAAAAGAAACTCGGCCAGCCAAATCTGTTAAAATTACGGCATTATAAGGATCGTGATTATATAAAGCAAATTTCTTCTTTACTGATTGACCATCATTAACTAAAAGTTCTGAACCATATGGAATATCATATTTTTTAATTTGACGATTATCATCATCATAAATTCCAATTGAACCACGACGTCCTGTTACAACTTTTACCATTCCTCTAAAATCTTGCTTTTCTACATATGAAATTCTATCAAATTGGACTTTACCTTCAACACTTGATTCTACTTGAGATTGACTTGCTATACGTGATGAAGTTCCGCCAAGATGGAAAGTTCTAAGTGTTAACTGTGTACCGGGTTCACCAATTGATTGAGCAGCTACAATTCCCACTGCTTCACCAATATCTGCAATATTTCCCGTAGTTAAATTTCTACCGTAACATTTTGCACAAACACCGCGTTTTGATTCACATGTTAAAACTGTTCTAATATAAACTGAATCAATATTTGCTTCATCAATTCTTTCGGCAATTTCTTCCGAAATCAATTCACCGGCTTCAATAATTAACTCATCAGTCTTAGGATCATAAACATCTTCTTGGGTTGTTCTTCCAATAATTCTTTCTGCTAATGGTTCTCTTTCTAATTCAACATCTTTAAGAGCGGAAATATAAACCCCTCTAATTGTTCCACAATCAACTTCAGAGATAATAACGTCTTGAGCAACATCGCAAAGCCTTCTCGTTAAATAACCGGCATCAGCAGTTTTTAAGGCAGTATCTGCAAGACCTTTTCTCGCACCGTGAGTTGAAATAAAATACTCAAGAACTGAAAGACCTTCTTTAAAATTTGCAACAATCGGATTTTCAATAATTTCACCAGATTGGCCAGTTAAACTTTTTTGAGGTTTCATCATCAATCCTCTCATTCCGGCTAACTGACGAACTTGCTCTTGAGAACCTCTCGCACCGGAATCAACCATCATATGAAGTGAATTAAATCCGTGCTGATCTACTTTAATTTTTTCCATCAAGGATTTAGAAACATCATTTGTGGTATGTGTCCAAACGTCAATAATTTTGTTGTAACGTTCAGCATCGGTTATCAGACCTTGTTCATGTTCATCTAAAATTGATGATACTTTTTTGTTAGAATCATTAATCAAAGTTTTCTTTTCTTCTGGAACAATCATGTCGCTGAAACTAATTGAAATTCCAGCCTTTGTTGCATATTTGAAACCGAGGTCTTTCAAATTATCCAAAAACTTTGAAGTTACTTCATTACCTAATTTTATAAACATTTTATAGATAAAACCGCTGAAAACTTTTTTGATTAAAAGTTCATTGAAAAATTGCATTTCTTTTGGAACTATTTGATTAAATATTACTCTGCCAGTGGTTGTTTCAATAAATTTGCCATCAAATTTATATTTAATTTTTGCATGCAAATCTAATTCATTTGCATTGTAAGCAATTATAACTTCTTTTTCACCGCTGTACATTGAGCCTTCACCTTTTGCTCCGGCTCTAACTTTTGTCAAATAATAACATCCCAAAACAATATCTTGAGTCGGAACAACAATTGGACTTCCGTTTTGCGGTGATAAAATATTATGACTTGAAAGCATTAGTACCGATGCTTCTAATTGAGCTTCAAATGATAATGGAACGTGCACAGCCATTTGATCACCGTCAAAATCCGCATTGAACGCTGTACAAACCATTGGGTGAAGCTGAATTGCTTTTCCATCAATTAATTTTGGTTGAAATGCTTGAATACCTAATCTGTGCAATGTTGGTGCGCGGTTTAACAATACCGGATGACCAACTATTAATTTTTCAAGAATATCCCAAACAATAGCTTCTTTTCTATCCACAGCTTTTCTTGCACTTTTTACAGTTTTATAATATCCGCGATCTAATAATTTTCTAATGATAAATGGTTTAAAAAGTTCAACAGCCATATCTTTGGGAAGACCGCATTCGTGAAGCTTTAATTCCGGACCAACAACAATTACAGATCTTCCGGAATAATCAACTCTTTTTCCTAATAAGTTTTGTCTAAATCTTCCTTGTTTACCTTTAAGCATATCACTCAAAGATTTTAGAGGACGATTTCCATCACTTCTTACTGCGCTTGAACGTCTTGAATTATCAAATAATGCGTCAACTGATTCTTGAAGCATTCGTTTCTCATTTCGCAAAATTACTTCAGGAGCTTTAATATCAATTAATCTTTTCAAACGATTATTTCTAATAATTACTCTTCTATACAAATCATTTAGATCACTTGTTGCAAAGCGTCCGCCTTCCAAAGGAACTAATGGTCTTAATTCTGGTGGAATAACAGGAACAACACTTAATACCATCCATTCTGGTCTATTCGGAACTTTTCCTTCATATTCTCTAAATGCCTCTAATACTCTTAATCTTTTAAGAAGATCAGCGCTTTTTTGTTGTGAAGTTTCTTTTTTTAATTCAGCTTTCAATTCTCTAAATGTCTTTTCAACATCTACACCTTTAAGAAGATAACGAACACCATCACCACCAATTTTGGCAACGAATTTTTTTGGATTATCATCATCTAAAGCATCATTATCATGCGGAAGTGAATTTAGGATTTCAAAATATTGGTCTTCGGAAATTAAATCTTTATGATTTAAACCCGTAACTCCCGGATTGATAACTGCATAAGATTCATAATAAATGATTTTTTCTAAATCTTTTGTTTTCATTCCAATAATATTTCCAATTTTGGAAGGCAAAGATTTGAAAAACCAAATATGTACAACCGGAACTGCAAGGTTAATATGTCCCATTCGTTCGCGTCTTACACTTTTAAGAATTACTTCAACACCGCAACGATCGCAAACAATTCCTTTATATCTGATACCTTTATACTTACCGCAAGCACATTCCCAATCTTTTACAGGTCCAAATATTTTTTCACAAAAAAGTCCATCTTTTTCCGGTCTAAATGATCTATAATTAATTGTCTCCGGTTTTGTTACTTCTCCATGCGAACGCGAGAGAATATCATCCGGACTTGCTAAACTTACTGTTAGTTTATCAATATGCTTAACTTTAGCTTCTTGATTTCTAAATCTCATTAAACTTTCTCCTTAAAACAAAAAATAATTTAGTTTTAATTAGTTCACTTTAATATCAAGGCCTAAACCTTGAAGCTCTTTAATTAACACATTAAATGATTCAGGCACATTTGGTTTGCCTAAATTTTCACCTTTTACAATAGCTTCATAAGTTTTAGCTCTACCTGTAACATCATCACTTTTTACTGTTAAAATTTCTTGCAATATGTGTGCAGCTCCATAGCCTTCAAGCGCCCAAACTTCCATTTCACCAAATCTTTGACCGCCAAATTGTGCTTTACCACCCAATGGCTGTTGAGTAATTAATGAATATGGTCCTATTGATCTTGCATGAAGTTTATCTTCAACCATATGACCTAACTTTAACATATAGATATATCCGCATGTAACTTTTTGGTCAAATTTTTCACCAGTTCTTCCATCATAAAGAGTTGCTTTACTTCCAGCAGGAAGCCCAGCCTTTTCCAAAAATTCATCAACATTTGTGTAGCTTGCACCGTCAAAAATTGGAGTTTCAAATTTTACTCCTAATTTCTTTCCAACCCATCCTAACGCTGTTTCATAAAGTTGACCAAGGTTCATACGAGATGGTACACCTAATGGATTTAATACTATATCAACCGGAGTTCCATCTTCGTGATACGGCATATCTTCCACAGGAACTATCTTTGCTACAACGCCTTTGTTTCCGTGTCTACCAGCCATTTTATCGCCTACGGAAAGTTTTCTCTTCTTGGCAACATAAACTTTTGCTAATTGAACAATTCCCGGAGGTAATTCATCTCCACTTTGTATATTGGTTTTTTCTCTTTTAAATTCTTCATTTATATCAGACAGAACATTAAAATAATTAACAAAAACTTTTTTAACTATTTTATTATCACCTGCATCTTTATACCAATCTTGTGTATAATCTAATTTTGCAACATCAGCAATTCCGGGGAAAGTGGAATCCTTAATCACTGTTCCACTTCTAAGAACTACAGAACCATCTAAATCTCTTACACCAACTGTAGTTTTACCTTCACCAATTTTGGTGAGTTTTGCAACCAATTTTTTATAATGATTTTCAGTTGAATCTTGATTTTTCTTTTCAAGAAAGTCGATTTCTTTTTTCTCCATCTTTTTAGATTCTGGATCTTTTTTCTTTCTGCTAAAAAGTCTGGTTTTGATTACAATTCCTTTTAATCCGGGAGGTGCTTTCATAGATGCATCTTTAACATCACCAGCTTTATCTCCAAAAATCGCTTTTAGTAATTTTTCTTCAGGGGTAGGATCAGATTCACCCTTAGGTGTAATTTTTCCAATTAGAATTTCACCTTCTTGAACAATAGCTCCTTCACGGATTATTCCATTTTCATCAAGATTTTTTGTAGCTTCTTCGCTAACATTTGGAATATCTCTAGTTAATTCTTCTTCACCGCGTTTAGTTTCTCTAACTTGAAGTTCAAATTCTTCAATATGAATTGAAGTAAATGCATCATCCGCTACCATTTTTTCACTAATTACAATAGCATCTTCAAAATTGTAACCATTCCAAGGCATGAATGCAACGGAAACGTTTCTTCCAAGAGCGAGTTCTCCGCCTTCAATTGCCGGTCCATCTGCAAGAACATCACTTTTCTTAACTCTCTGTCCAATTTTTACAACCGGAATTTGATTAAAACAAGTTTCTTGGTTAGTTCCGGTAAATTTGGTTAATTTATATTCAATTCTTCTTTCATCATCAAAATTTGTAATTGCGGCTTCACTATCTGAATCAATATCATACTTCACAATAATTGTTTTTGCATCAACATATTCAACAACTCCCAAATCTTCAGCCACAATAACCGAACGAGAATCATGAGCTACAATTTGTTCCATTCCGGTTCCTACAATTGGAGCTTGAGGTTTTAAAAGAGGAACAGCTTGACGCTGCATGTTTGAACCCATAAGTGCACGGTTAGCATCATCATGTTCTAAGAATGGAATTAAAGCGGCTCCAGCACTTACTATTTGAGATGGTGCAACGTCCATAAAATGAACTTGGTCCGGGACAACTACAGGAAACTCACCTTTATAACGGCATTTTACTCTTGGATTTATATACTCGCCTTTTTCCGTAATTGGTGCATTAGCCTGAGCAATTGTAAATGCATCTTCTTCATCTGCATTTAAGTAATGAACTTCTTTTGTTACTTTTCCGTCTTTAACTTTCCGATAAGGAGTTTCTAAAAATCCATAACTATTAACTCTTGAGTAAATTGTTAAAGAAGAAATAAGACCAATATTCGGTCCTTCAGGAGTTTCAATTGGACATAGCCTCCCGTAATGAGAATGGTGAACGTCACGAACTTCAAAACCAGCTCTTTCTCTTGTTAATCCGCCGGGTCCTAATGCAGAAACTCTTCTCTTGTGTGTTAATTCAGATAATGGATTTGTTTGATCCATAAATTGAGAAAGTTGGTTAGTTCCAAAAAAAGCATTAATTACACTGCTCATTGTTCGCGCATTTACTAAATCTTGAGGCTGCATATTTTCCGTATCGCGCATGTTCATTCGTTCTTTTATTGTGCGAGCCATTCTTGCCAAACCAACATTATATTGCTGCATTAACTGCTCACCAACCGTTCTTACACGTCTGTTTCCTAAATGATCAATATCATCAACATTTACGTTTCCAACTTTCAGTTTAATAATACTTGCCATAATTGCAACTATATCTTCCGGAGTTAGAACAGTTTTATTCAAGGGAATATTTAATCCCAATTTATCATTCATTCTAAATCTGCCAACTTCACCAAGATCATATCTTTTTTCGTTAAAAAATAATTTATCAATTAACGATTCGGCAGTTTCAATATCCGGGGCTTCACCCGATCTAAGCTGTCTATAAATTGCAAAAAGTGCTTCTTCTTTTGTTTTTGAAGAGTCTTTTCTTATTGTATTCAAAATTAAATTTTGATCTTGGTTTGAATCGGAATTTATCAATTTAATTGTTTTCAAACCGGAATCTTTTAAATTATCTATAATTTCTTCGGTTAGTTCATCATCTTTTGCAACAAATATTTCACCCGTTGAAGTATCAATTAAATCTTCAGCTGATAATCTTCCCACAAATGTTTCATCTAAATTGCTAATTTTCTCTTCAACAACTAAATTAAATAATTTTAAGATTTCCTCATCAGTTGTATAATTTATTGCTCTAAGCAATGTTGATGCTGGAAATTTCTTTCTTCTATCGATATAAACATACATAACATGATTTATATCAGTTGCAAATTCAACCCATGAACCTCTAAATGGAATAATTCTAGCTGAATAAATTGGGGTTCCATTTGGGTGAACTGATTGCGAAAATGCTACGCCGGGAGATCTGTGTAATTGACTTACAATTACTCTTTCTGCACCATTTATTATAAATGTTCCGCTATTTGTTAAAAACGGAAGATTTCCTAAATAAACATCTTGTTCAACTGAGTTTACGTATTCTTCGGTTTCATCATCTTTTGTTGATAATCTTAATTTTGCTTTTAGAGGTGCAGCATATGTTAATCCTCTTTCTTCGCATTCGTTCAAAGAATATCTTGGTTTTTCGATATTATAACTAATAAAATCAAGCCGATAAAACTCTTTGTTATCAAAAATTGGAAAATTTGAAATAAATGTTGCTTGTAAACCTTTGTTCTCCCTTTTTTCCGGAGGCACACCTAACTGCAAGAATTCTTCAAAAGAATCTAACTGAACATTTAATAAATCCGGAATATCAACCGTAGGCATAATGGAGGCAAATGTGATACGATTATTTTTCTTGTTAATTTTATGTTTCTCCAAGCCGATACCTCTCAAAAGAATTAAACTAAAAATTTGTTTTTAAATGCACGAAAGTGGTAATGCGTTTTTTCACATTACCACTTCGAATATTTTGGAATAAATAGTTAAGAAATACTATTTAAGTTCAACAGATGCACCTGATTCTTCAAGTTCTTTCTTAATTTTTTCAGCTTCATCTTTTGAAACACCTTCTTTAACTACACTAGGAGCACCATCTACTAAATCTTTAGCTTCTTTTAATCCTAATCCAGTATGAGCTCTAACAACTTTAATTACGTTGATTTTCTTATCACCGAAAGCTGTTAAAACAACATTAAATTCTGTTTTTTCTTCAACTACAGCAGCAGCTTCGCCAGCAACAGCAGCACCTGCCATCATCATTGGCGCAGCAGCAGTAACACCAAATTCATCTTCTAAAGCTTTTTTTAATTCAGAAGCTTCAACTAATGTTAATGCTTTAATTTTTTCAACAATTTCAGTTATTTTCTCAGACATTTTTTATCTCCTATCGATTACTTTAATTTCTATAATTATGCAGCTTTTTGTTTGCTAATTTCGTCAACAACGCTGACTAAATCTCTTAAAACTGCGTTAATTGCTCCAACAATTCCTGAAGCAGGAGCAGCAATACTACCAATAATTGATGCAATCATTTCTTCTTTTGTCGGCATCGATGCTAAACTATCTAACTGATCAGCACCGTAAAATTGTGATTCAATGTAGCTTCCTTTAAATGTAAATTTATTTTTATCCTTACTAAATTTTTTAATAACTTTAGCGGGAGCAATAAAATTATCACTTGTAAAAGCAACACCGGTCATACCTATTAAAAGTGGTTCGAATTTTTCATAACCACCAATTTCTTTAAGAACTCTTTTAAGAAAAGTGTTTTTAAATACTTTGTAGTTAACATTTTCTTTACGAAATTCTCTTCTAAGAAAGTTAAGATCTTCAACATTAACTCCAGAATAATCAACAAGATACATTCCGGTTGATTTTTCAACAAGTTTTCGTATTTCGGACATACTTTCTAATTTTTCATTCTTATTCATCTTTTACCCGATTCAATAATTCAAAAATAAACAATGAAGCGATTGTTTATATTTATTGTGAGTGCGTAATTTTTATTTAAAGTTAGCTAAAACATCATCTTTTGATATTGGTAAACCAGGACCCATTGTGCTGCTTAAAAATAAACTTTTAACATAAGTTCCTTTTGCAGCTGATGGTTTTAGCTTAATAATAGTTTTTAGAAATTCCTTTACATTATCAACTAATTGATTTTCCGTAAAAGATAATTTACCTAAAGAAGCATGAACGATACCGGTCTTATCAACTCTGAAATCAATTTTACCAGCTTTAACTTCTTTTACAGCTTTTGCTACATCTGGGGTAACTGTTCCGGTTTTGGGGTTAGGCATTAAACCGCGCGGGCCTAAAATTCTTCCTAATTTTCCTAATTCAGCCATCGAATCCGGTGATGCAATTATTACATCAACATCTGTCCAGCCTTCTTTAATTTTTTCTAAATATTCTTCAAAGCCAGCGTATTCAGCTCCGGCATCCAAAGCTTCTTTAGCTTTGGGTTCTTTAGTAATAACAAGAACTCTAACTTTTTTGCCAGTTCCATGTGGAAGAGAAACAGTTCCTCGAACCATTTGGTCTGCATGTTTTGGATCTACTCCAAGTCTAATTGCACAATCTAAAGATTCGGTAAATTTAACATTGCTAACTTCTTTTAAAGTTTTAATAGCATCTTCTAAAGAATATTCTTTAGCTACTTTTACGTTTTCTTTTATTTTTTTAACTCTTTTAGATACTTTCATTTTATCCAACTTTTTTTATTTAACGGTTATTCCCATACTTCTTGCTGTACCAGCAATCATGCTTTTTGCATGTTCAATATCATTTGCATTAAGATCTGGCAATTTTGTTTCTGCAATTTCTTGAATTTGTGCATCGGTTACGGCAGCAACTTTTGTTTTATTAGGTTCAGCTGAACCTCTTTCAACTTTTGCAGCTTTTTTTAATAATACAGCAGCTGGCGGAGTTTTGGTAATAAATGTAAAACTTTTATCAGCAAAAACCGTAATAACAACAGGAATTATTAGTCCTGCTTTTTCAGCAGTTCTTGCATTAAACTGCTTACAAAATTCCATAATATTAACACCTTTTTGACCTAGTGCGGGACCAACCGGAGGTGAGGGATTTGCCGCACCAGCAGGAATTTGTAACTTAATATAACTATCAATTTTTTTAGCCATTTTCGAACCTAAATTTATTTTTCTAATTCTGCTTGAACAAAATCAATTTCAACAGGAGTTTTTCTGCCGAAAATTGAAACAAGTACTTTTATTTTTAATCTATCTTCATTTACTTCTTCAATAACACCCGAGAAATTATTAAATGGACCATCAATAATTTTTACATAATCGCCATATCTAAAAATTGTATCTGTTCTTTCAGTTTCTTCATCTTTAGAAATTCTTCCAACTATTCTTTTAACTTCATCCGGTTGAAGTGGGTTTGGTTTTTTCTGTCCACCAAGAAATCCCATAACTGAAGGTGTATTTGATATAAAATCCAATACTTTATTATCTAATTCAGCTTTTATTAAAACATAACCTGGAAAAAAGTTCTTAGTTTTTGTTCTTTTTTTGCCGTCTTTTACTTCAAAAACTTTTTCTACAGGTACAAGTATTTCTTCTATTCTTGATTTTAACTCAACATTATCAGCTAATTCTAAATCAATAATAGATTTCACTTTGTTCTCGTGCCCAGAAAAAGTTCTAACAACATACCATTTGAAATTTGAATTTTCCAAATCTAAAATATTCCTTGAAATAACTGAGTAACACCCATATCAACGACATAAGTAAAAACAGCAATAATTAAGCAAACAACAATTACAATTGTAGTTGACTCTTTCAACTCTTCTTGAGTCGGCCAAGTAACCTTTTTCATTTCTTTTACAACACCGTTAAAAAACTCTATTATTTTCTCTTTCATAATTCCAATAATTTTAAGTGGCACGTCAGGAGGGACTCGAACCCCCAACCTGCGGTTTTGGAGACCGCTGCTCTACCAATTGAGCCACTGACGTATTTATTTAGTTTCCTTAAAAATTACGTGTTTTCTAACAATTGGATCATATTTTTTAAATTCAACACGTGCTGGATGATTTCTTTTGTTTTTTGAAGTTGTGTATCTGTATCCAGTTTTTGCAGAACTTTCTAATATGATATTTTGTCTAGCATTTTTAGCTTTTGCCATTTTTTCCTCAAATTACTACTTATACAAAATTTTAGCTTGTAGAGCTGACGACCGGGATTGAACCGGTGACCTCATCCTTACCAAGGATGTGCTCTACCAACTGAGCTACGTCAGCTTGAAAAAGTAGAGAAAATTTAAAAAAACAAAATCCCCAGTTTGAATGAGCGGGGGACGAGGTTCGAACTCGCAACCAACAGCTTGGAAGGCTGTGACTCTGCCAATTGAGTTACCCCCGCTTAAAATTATGGGGAAAAGTGGGCGGCGAGGGATTCGAACCCCCAAAGGCGTTCGCCAACGGATTTACAGTCCGCCCCGGCTCTCCAACTCCGGCGTCCGCCCAAATCCATCAATATAATTTTTTTCAAGTTTATAAACTTATGATTCCTTTTTTTAAAAAGCAAGAATTCTGCCAAAAGAAAATATTATTTTTTCCGAATTTTTGAGGTAAATTTAACAAAATTAATCTTTTATTCCAGTTTTTTTAGGAATTTTATGAGTGAATATTCTAATGGTTCCACAATTCTCTATCTAAACTTCTATATTGAATTGCTTCACTTATATGATTAGGTTGGATATTTTCTGAGTTTTCCAAATCTGCAATTGTTCTGCTCACTTTTAATATTCTATCATACGCTCTTGCGGAAAGTCCTAATTTTGTCATTGCAATTTTCAATAAATTTGCTCCAATTTCATCTAAATTACAATATTTTCTCACTTCTTTTGATCCCATATCTGCATTATTGAAAATCATTTTATTGTTTTCAAATCGAATTTGCTGTTTTTTTCTAGCATTTATAACCCGCTCTCTAATTACCGAAGACTTTTCACCATTTTCTGAAGATGATAAATCTTTATATTTCACTGCCGGGACTTCAATATGAATATCAATTCTATCTAAAAGCGGACCCGAAATTTTTGACATATATTTTTGAATCATTCCGGTGTTGCAAGTACATTCTTTGTTTGGATCCGTATAAAATCCGCATGGACAAGGATTCATTGCCGCAACTAACGTAACATTCGCCGGAAATTCTAAGGACATTTTTGATCTGCTAATTGTAACTTTTGAATCTTCCAACGGTTGTCTCAAAACTTCCAAAACATTTTTCTTGAATTCGGGTAATTCATCTAAAAACAATACTCCGTGATGAGCAAATGAAACTTCACCCGGTTTGGGAAATGAACCTCCGCCAATTAAAGCTGCATCTGAAACAGTGTGGTGCGGATTTCTAAAAGGTCTTTCAGTAACCAATGCTTTTTCTTTTGGTAAAATTCCGGCAATAGAATGAACTTTTGTAGTTTCAAGAGCTTCTTCAAAAGTTAGAGGAGGAAGAATTGACGGAAATCTTTTTGCAAGCATTGTTTTTCCCGATCCGGGAGGCCCAATCATTAGTATATTATGTCCACCGGCTGCAGCAATTTCTAAAGCACGTTTTACATTTTCTTGTCCCTTAACATCAGAAAAATCCAAATGATAAAAATTTATTTCTGAAAAAATTTCATCTAAATTAGATTTATGCGGTTCGAAAATTTCTTCGGAGTTTAGAAATGAAATTACTTGTTTTAGATTTTCAAATCCAAATACATTCAGATTATCAACTATTGAAGATTCTCTTACTGAATCTATTGGAACAATTAAATTTTGGAAACCCCTTTTTTTTGCTTCAACCGCAATCGAAAGTCCGCCTTTTATTCTTCTCAAAGTTCCATCAAGTGCTAATTCGCCTAAAATTAAAGTTGAGCTTAATTTTTCTTCATCATTAATTTGACAACTTGAAGCTAATAATCCAACTGCGATTGGAAGATCAAACGAACTTCCTTCTTTTTTAATATCAGCCGGAGCGAGATTTATTGTTATCTTTTTTAATGGAAATTCGAAACCGCTATTTTTTATTGCCGCTGAAACTCTTTCCCGACTTTCTTTTACTGCATTATCCGGCAAACCGACAATTGTAAACGATGGAATTTGTTTTTCACAATGAGTTTCAACTTCAATTATAAAAGCGTCAATTCCGTAGGTTGCGCTTGAAAATACTTTTGAAAGCATTTTATAAGTTTGATATTATTAAAACTTAAATCTATATAATTTAGATTTATTTTGCTAATATCATTTTTTTGACAGCGTGTGTTTGCGGTGAAATAACTTCATAAAAGTAAATTCCAGAAGGTAAATTTTCTGCTTTAAACTCGAATGAATGTAATCCTTCGGTTAAATATCCTTTATGTAAATGTGAAACTCTATTCCCGACTAAATCAAAAACATTAATTTCAAATTCAGATGGAATAATTACATCCACAAAAATATTTGTAATGGGATTAAAAGGGTTGGGATAATTTTGTTTGAGTTTAAATTCCTCAATGTTTTTATTACCAATTTTAACTTCGCCGGAATAAACTTCCGTATCGTCTTTATTTATTTGCTTCAACCGATAAAACGCAACATCTTTTTCTGCTAAAAGATCATCCGTGAAGTAATAAATTTTTAACGGATCATCATCTGCAATTGATTTATAAATACTTTTGAACGAACTATTATTAGTTGATTTTTCTAAAATAAATTCTTTTGCTGCATAAAATTCTTGAACATACCATATTATTGAATTATACGATGACCCAATAGTTACGTTTAGTTTGGGTGCTCTAGAAAAAATTGGTGCATCGGATTTTTTGAATTCAATATTTTTTGTATTGATAAAAAGCTTCTCATTTCTTTCAAAATTTGCAACTTCGGATTTTTCATCAAAATTAAATTTTGCAATGTGAGTTGTACTATCAGCATCAAAATTTAGATAATGTTTATTGTCAAAAGCTAACTTAAGATTGCTGCCGAACTTGGTTAATCTAATTCTTTCTATTTCAAAATTTTTATCTGAATTCTGGTTTTCTAAAATAAACTTCAGAATTGTTTTTACTGATTTATTAGAAATAAATTTTGTACTCATCAATTTTGAATTCAAAAAAGCAACTAATTTTATTCCGTTATTTTCTTTTTTTATATGAATTGAAAAATAATTCCAAGTTGAATTTGAAATGTAAACATCATTTTTTATAACATCATTTTTATTAAAAGGGGTTGAAGCAAAACCTAAATCATTTCTTGATAAAGCAAATAGAGTGTCATCTGAATTTGCTTCCAAAATTTTAAATATATTTTTTAACTTTGAAAAAGTCTTGAACCAAAATTCAAATAAAATCGGAACTCTTTCATCATCATTTGTAAAATTAATTTCGAACGAAGATTCTTTATTTAAAACAAGACAATTGCCCGCTGTTTCTTGAGTTTTATAGAAAGAAATAAAATTTCCGCTATTATTTTTCTTGCTAAATGAATTACTGCTTTTTATTACGTTGCCTTTGTAACTTAAGAATTTTTCATAACTGGAATTTGAACCAAAAATTTTGCAAATAAAAATTATTTGATACGGAACATTTTCTTCAATTTGAATTTTTGCGGCATTAATATTTATTGAAAAATTTTCAGCATCATTTTTAGAATAATTTATTCTTAACTGATTTTTGTTTTCGCCAATATTTATATATGCAGAATTTATATTTGCGTTATTACTTTTTCTAAAATTCAGATTAAAAGAATTTTGTGGTTTTTCATTAAACTTAAATACTGCAGAAACTTCAAATGAATTTTCTGTTTCAACAAATTCCGGATAATCAATCCTTACCATTGCCGGTTCTGATTGAGCTGAAATTTGCATTGCAACAATATTTAATAAAATAAAAATTTGTAAAAGTTTTGTCATTCGCAGAATCTAAATAACTTTGTTAAAAATTAACTATTTGTAATTTATTTTTCTATCTCAATATTATGAAAGTAAATTTTTATTTGATATAAGTACCGAAGATAAATTTTCCGGATTAAGCAAAGTTTGCGCATAATTTAAAATATCATTTTTTGTAACCGCATCAATTTCAGCCATCGATTCTTCTTCTGATTTAATTTTATCAAAATACAAAAGTGAATTTCCCATACGCATCATTCTGTTTGAAGTGCTTTCCAAACTCATTTGTACATGACCTTTAATATATTCTTTTGCACTTTGCAATTCTTTTTCGCCAACTCCTTTTTCACGAAATTTCTCAAATTCAAAATCAACAATTTTCTTAGCTTTTTTAAACGAACTTTCATTTGTAGAAAAATAGACTCCGAATGAAGAAATATCATAAAAAGAATTCATGAATGAATTTATTTGATATGCAATTCCGTTTCGTTCCCGCAAGCTTTGAAACAAACGCGAACTGCTTCCCTCACCTAGCATATTTGTAATTAAATTACTTATCGCTCTATCTTTATGATTATAACCGTGTGTTAATCCGCCGACAATTAAATGAGTTTGATTAATATCTTTTTGAACAAAAATATTTTCAACTTTTTGCGATGTACATAATTTTCTTTTTTTAGAATTCACAACTTTTAAATTTGTAAGATATTTTTCGGTAAGATGAATTAACTTATTGTGATCAACATTTCCCGAAGCAATTATATACAAATTATTAATTGAATAATGTTTGTTCACATAATCCAATAAATCTTGCTGAGAAAAATTTGCAATATTTTTTTCCGTTCCGATAATTGCGTATTCAAGTGAATTTCCTTTGAATAAATTTGATTCGAATTTATCAAAAATTAATTCTTCCGGCGAATCTTCAATATCATACAATTCATCGATAACAACTTTAGATTCTTTAGCTAAATCCTTTGGTGCAAAAAGAGAATTTTGAATCATATCAGATAAAACCTCAAAAGTTTTTTCAATATGATTGCTTATTCCTCTTCCGTAAAAACAAGTATGTTCTTTAGATGTAAATGCATTTAAGTAACCGCCAAGCGATTCAATATCGAGAGAAATTTTTCTTGCACTTCTATTTTTTGTACCTTTAAAAAACATGTGTTCAATTAAATGAGAAATTCCATTTAAATTTTTATTTTCATCGCGCGAGCCAACATTAAACCAAAATCCCAACGAAAATGAATTTACGTAATCCAATTTTTCGCTTGCGATTCTAATTCCATTTTCCAGTTTAGTAATATTATATTTACTCAAAAATTCTCCTTAAAAAATACAGATGCCGGAATTCCTCAAATCAGAAACCGGCATTAAATTTTCAATAAAATTCTAAAAATTATTTCTCAAATTTTTCGATGTATTTTTGATAGAAATCGCCAATTTTATTATAAGCTTTTTGTAAGATTTCTTCATTCGGTAAAAATACTAATCTGAAATGATTTGTTCCGGGTACTTGTCCAAATCCGGTTCCGGGCACAACTACAACTCCGGTTTCTTTAATTAATTCCGCAACAAAGTGATTATCCGAATTTTTAATTTCTAATTTTGGAAAAGCATAAAATGCTCCTTCCGGTTTTACGCAAGAAATTCCGTGAATTGAATTCAACATTTCAACTGTTAAATTTCTTCTCGAAGTTAATTTTTGCATTGCAAGTTGAAGATGATCTTGCGGACCTTCCAAAGCTCCAACAATTGAATATTGTTCGGGATGATTTGCAGAAAGACGCGAGCGCAAAATTTTATTTATTGCTTCAATATAATTTGATAAACGATTTCTGTTTCCGCTTATAATTCCCCAGCCGATTCTAAATCCCGGGACCATATAATTTTTTGATAATCCGCCGAAAGTAATTACCGGAACTTCCGAATTTAAAGATGCAATTGAAGTGTGAGTTACTCCATCCATTAAAAGTTTATCATAAATTTCATCTGCAAAAATTATAAGATTATGCTCAAGAGCTAAATCAATAATTTGTTTAAGCGCATCCAAACTATAATTTGATCCGGTTGGATTATTAGGATTTATCAAAACTATTGCGCGGGTTTTATCATTAATTTTTCGTTTGATATCTTCAACATCTGGCTGCCAATTATTTTTTTCATCAAGAAAATATGGATTTTCAAACATCTGCAATTTGCTTTGAATGGCTGTGTACAAAGGATATCCGGGAGTTGGAGTTAAAATATTCTCACCTTGATTTACTAAAGAAGTTAGACAAATATCAATTGCCTCGCTTGCGCCGGTTGTAATAAATAAATCTTGAATATTTTTAATTCCTTTTTTTTCCGCGTTTCTTGCAATTGCATCAAGCGCCGGTTTAATTCCAGAGGAAGGAGAATATCCATTATAATTTGCAAGCATTGCTTTATAAGTATCTTCAATCATATGTCGCGGCGGTTCAAAATCATAAATATTCGGATCGCCAATATTTAAGTACAACATTTCTTTTCCGGTTTTTGCAACTTCATTTGCAACTAACAAAATATCTCTTACGGCATAAGTTATATTGTTTGTTCTAATTGCCGCATTAATTTGACTATTCATTAAATTCCTCAAAAATAAAATTAACTATGTTAAATTACTCTATTAAGTTGTTTTTAGCAATTGATGAAACTCAACAAAAAATCCCACCGAATTGATGGGATTTGAATTTAATTATTTGCCACGAATGCACGAATTTATTTTTTTCGTTTTACGTTTCTGCGTCTCAACGTTTTTACGTCTTTACTTCATCAACATCATCTTTTTTCTTTGCATTTCCGTTTTATTTCCGTTTTTCATACTTATTTGATAAATATACATTCCGCTAGCAAGATTTTTTGCATTCCATTCTGTTTTATAATAGCCCGGTCTTTGTTCTTCATTTACTATTATTTCTACTTCTCTTCCTAAAATATCATAAATAATCAAATTTACGTTTGACGTTTCTCTTCTTTCGTTTTTCGGAATTAAATAACTTATTGTTGTCACCGGATTAAACGGATTTGGATAATTCTGATTCAACTCAAATTTATCTGGAGGGAGTATTGTTATTTTTATTTCCTTTTCCCAGTTTTGATTATTTCCACTTATTTGAAATTTAAGTGTTTGTTCTTCCATTAGTTTTGCCTGTTGTTCTACATCAAATTTGAAAGTAGCAATTCCTTCAGTTTGTGAATTTAGTGAACTAATTTCAGTTACTTCATTTTCAAATTTTATCCAATCTGGTATTTCGATTGCTGATACTTTTACATCATTTAAATTTAATTGTGAATCATTAAGTACTGATAATTCTATTTCATTCCCTTTTGATGCAAAGGGAATTTCATATACTGTTTGTGCTAAAATCTGACTTACAAACAAAATTAAAGTTATAATTATTTTCATTTTTATTTCTCCTTTTTTCTCTGTGTCTTCTTTGTGCTCTCTGTGGTTAGGTTTTTCTTTTTACCACTAAGAACACAAAGTTGATTTTCACAAAGTGCTCAAAGTTTAATAAACAAATTCTACAACGTTATTATTTGTTATATCTTGTTGCTTTTCTTTATTTACTCCATTGCTGTTTACTCTAAAACTGTAATTTTTCGGGAGTAATTCTTTTTTTAACTTCACCATTAATTGTATTTCCTATTGTCTTCCATCCGCTTGCATAATATGAAGCTGCTGCATTATTTATCGGCTGATTTGATCCATCAACAACTCTAATTATACAATTTACTGTAGAAAATTCCAATTGAAGATTATTGCTTATATTTTGACTTTTATCTAAACTTGCACCACCGTAATTCATTCTAAAACTATATTCTTTTGGAAGTAATTCTTTTGCAGCTTCTCCATTTGTAGCAGTTCCAAATTCTTTCCAACCCGAAGCATAATATTGTATAGTACCACCACTTAACAAATTTCCTTGTGAATCTTTTAGTTGAACTTTAGCATTTACAGTTTGGAAAATTACAGTTGCGTCTGTTCCAATATTCTGACTTTTATCCAAACTTGCACCACCGTAATTCATTCTGAAACTATATTCTTTTGGAAGTAGTTCTTTTGTAACTTCTCCGTTTGCTGCTGTTCCAAAATCTTTCCAGCCGGATGCGTAATATTGAACAAATCCGTCCACTGACGGACCACCATTTAATAAATTTCCTTGTGAATCTTTTAGCTGAACTTTTGCATTTACAGTTTGGAAAATAACTGTTGCGTCGGTTCCAATATTTTGACTTTTATCCAAACTTGCTCCACCGTAATTCATTCTGAAACTATATTCTTTTGGAAGTAGTTCTTTAGTTACTTCTCCATTTGCTGCAGCTCCAAAGTCTTTCCAACCGGAGGCATAATATTGAACTGTTCCGCCATTTAACAAATTACTTTGCGAATCTTTTAACTGAACTATTGCGTTTACAGTTTGGAAAATTACTGTTGCGTCAGTTCCAATATTTTGACTTTTATCCAAACTTGCACCGCCGTAATTCATTCTAAAACTATATTCTTTTGGAAGTAGTTCTTTTGCTGCCTCACCATTAGTGGCAATTCCAAAATCTTTCCAGCCCGATGCATAGTACTGAACGCTGTAATCATTTATCATTTCATTTTGACTATTTAGCAATTTGACAATTGTTTTAACTGTACTAAAAGTTACGGTGTTTTTTGCAACTGTTATATTGTCCAATTGTTGGTTTCCGCCTTCATAAGTCATGCGTAAACTTACTTTTTCTTTTTGTGTTTCAACATTAAATGTACCATCTCCATTATTTACAGCATCTTTCCAGCCCGCATCATAGTATTGCAATGAACCATTAAGTATAAAATTACCTTCGCTATCCTTAAAATTTACTTTTAGGTATGGGTAGGTTTGAACTTCCGGCAATCTATCTAAAATATATTGTGCATAATGGTATAAAAATTTATAACCTTCTTTGCTTACATATTTTGGATAGCTGCCTGCTGAGTCTTGGTAAACTTGGTTAACACTATTTTGAAAAGCTTCCACTTTAATTCTGCAATTTATTGAGTCACCGGTACTTAAATAATTTTTTGCACTTGTTAGTTTTGTTAGTAACTCGTCTTTGTATGTTTCATCTTTTACCCACTCATAATTGTAACATTGGTTTGTGTATGAGGTGAGGGTGTCCAGCATATCTAATGTTGGAACAGTTGTAGCAGGCTTCGGTGGATAAAAAATATCAATTCCTGTTTTTATCCAACCCCTCTTTTCAGTGTCTTTTTCATGTTGTAAATAATCATTTACATATTTATAATCACCAATCGTACCATATCTAACCAATAAAGTATCTGCATGATAAACTCTATAAAGAGACTCAGGTTCAGAATAAAGCCTATCTTTTGTAAAATTATGAATATCTTTATAATGTAATTTAACTAATTCTTCATATGCTGTATACCTATTTGAGCTAACTACATCTGTAATTGCAATCCCTATTAATAGGGGAATCATCTCATCCCCAAATATGTCACTTAATGTAGTAATTGCAGTATATCTCACTCCAACATTTTTAGAGTGTTGTGCATAATAAATTAAATCACTTTTTGCTTTTTCTGCTTCTTCAGGAACATTTCTAATTATTTCCGGTAGGGCATGTAAAAAACCCACACAAGTTTCATATTTACCTTCCTTAAATTCATCTAGCCAATCCCAATAATAGTGTATGGTAGTAAAATTACCTGCTAAAAAAAGTACACGCGTTGCATCTACTTTTTTAATAAGTGGAGGACGCGACGAATCATTATCTGCAGAATCTATATACGCAAGTGCAAAAGATTCCAAATTGGGAGATCCTAATTCTAAAAGCAAGTGAAGATAAAGTGATTGTGTAATATCACCTTTTTGCCAAAACCTCTCTTCAATTGCTGGTAAAGCTTCGGTTATGTGATAATATCGGATTGCACGAATACCTGGGCTATCATCCAAACTATCTAAATATGATATATACATTTCCTTATCTATTTGAGTTGGGTATTCTTGCCCAAAATCATTTTGATAACTGATAAAAAAATAGAATAAAATAAACTTTAATAGAATTTTCATTTATGTCTCCAATTTAATTTTTCAAAAAATACCATACTGTCTTTTGAAATTTGAAAGAGCTTTTTCAAAATTAGCTATTTCCATTTGTACTTTGGGTTGCCTTTGAACAAAGTCTTCATAATCTCTTTCTGAACTAAAATTATAATATTTACCAGAGCTATTTTTAATAACATCTTCAATAAATTCTCGCACTATTCTTGAAAAATTAATATCAGCTACTTCTTGAGCTTCATTATAAGGCTTTTTATAATCTTCACAAGTTATTTGATAATCTTTGATTTTCTGATCAAATAATCTTTCTTTATTTGCAACTAATGCGCTGTCGTAATCTTCTTTATGTCTATTTTCATGTGCAAAGGTTACTGGCTCTAACTTATATTTAATTATTTTTGGTTCATATATTTTTGAAACCTTAATATCATGTTCAAAATTTTTAATTTCAGCTTTTGTATTTGCTGTAATTTTTCCATCCACTAATGTGTTATTCAATATATTAATCATATGTGATGTGTTTGTAATTAGAGTCCAGCCAGCAGCAGCTATGTTATTAACACAGAATTCTAAAATATATTCTGGTTTTAATGTATTTACAACTTTATCATTTTCTTTTATTTCCATATTAAATTGAATCATTCCATTATCATTCTTACACGGAGAAGCAGAAATATTTTGTCGTTTCATCCAATAAAGTGGAGCAAAACCGCCAGTTTGAATTGGAAATTTTATATTACCAGATGCGTCTCTTTGAATTGGTTCACATGCATCAGGATTAGCTCCGCCTGCTATAACCTTTTTTAATTGAAAATTGGGTACAGATAAAGGACTATCACAAATATCTAAATCATCACACCCACCTTTTTTAATATCAATACCAGCTACACCAGCAATTAGTGTTAATTCACTTGACGTATTTACGCTTGAAATAATTCCTAAACTATTAATGTTATTTTTTTCATTTGTTTTAGATTTTCCATTAGCAATTCTTCTACTTTTCAAATTGTAAGTTTTCTTGCTTAGACCAGAATTAAAACTCATACTTACATTATTCATTTGAAGTGTATCAGTATTATTAACCTTGGTAATTGCTGGGTCTGAACTTTCTATTTCTGTATCTACATAAAGCATTACTCTAACCGAATCTAGGTCTATTTCATTAATAGCTTTTATTTTAAATGGTTGTTTGCCCGGATAAAACATGTCGCTGCTTATTGTATCTTCGTTTGTATAAATATCTGCATATTCCATATTTTTATAAATGGAGATATAAAATTCTTGATCCACTCCATTTGGGAATGCTAATTTTTCACCTTCGGGTCCTTTCATATATAAATAAATATTGGCTTCTTCTCCCGGTGATAGTTTCTCCTTATCAAATTCAATTATTATTTTAGACTGAAATATATTCATTCTAACTTCTGTATATGGGATGCTTGGATTTGTAGTAGTTACCAATAGGTTTATTATATCACCTTCTAATGGCGGTTCCAACTGATTTGTAATAAATTCTAAATACAACTGTCCGTTTACATGGCTGAGGTTATTTAATACAGTTCCTTTTTCTCCGGTTTGAGGATTTATTAAATACCCATAATCCGCACCTTCCAATATTGCAACATTGAATTTAATATCTTCTGGCAATGTTTTTAACATACATTCGTCAGAATATGTTGAATTTATATATATTCCATTAACGTCATTATTGTAAACATATGGATATTCTACACTTGCTTCGATACTACTTCCTGTTATGCATATTGCTTTAACTAAAATCGTATCAAATGCTACTTCTCCATTTACTTCTGCTTTTAAAATTGCGTTAATATTATTTTCACTATATAAAGGTTTATCATATATTAACTTTATTGGAAAGCCATTATCTAAATAATCTCCGCTGTAAAATGAGTCGCCTATTGTATCTTCTGTTGCTACATTGAAAAATGTCAAGTATTCTTCACCTTCGATTAATGAAATTGTTGGCCAATCTTCGTTTACCTTCCCTATAATAGGTAAACATTCGTTGCTTGTATAAAAATTAAAGTATTTTCCTAAATCGTTAAATTCTATTTCACTTCCATTAATATCAATTCCCAGATAACCATACCATGGTTCTATATATCCTTCCATTCTAAACCTTTTATAATGGCTGCCATCAACATATACATCAAAATAATCTCCAAGCATTCCATAATATTCATACTCCCCTCTTAATGAATTCCAATGGACATATTCCAAAGTAAAATCATATGTTGTGCCTAACGGATTGTTAATTTCATAAACAAAATTTCCATCAAACTCATATTCCGGAGATCTATTATCGCTGCAGAATGGTGTATTTGTTCGTATTCTATATCCAAATCTCGGTTTTGTGCCTTGGTATGAAGGTATCCACGAATATTCTAATCTTATACTATGTGGCTCAGTCAAAATATTATTTCTGATAATTGAAGAACCCTTTGTAATAAGTGGCTTAATTTCAACTTTCTCTTTTATTTTTACTTGTCCGTAAGATGTCGTGAATCCGCCAAAGGCGGACAAGAAGGCAAAGGTGAAAAGAAAAAACGTTAAAAACGTTGAGACGTGTAAACGAAAGAAGTTAGTAAAGCTAAATCTTAAATGATTGATTTGGGTAATTGCAAGATCGCAATATTCTAAAATTAAAAGATTTGTCTGCCGTTTTTGTGGCAGATTACAAGAATGCAAGATTGGTATTGATTTTGGGGATTTTAACATCATTTTTCCTCCGGTTACTTAATTTATTTTCCTTTCTTCATACTCCCCCATTTTGTATGAATTAACTTTTTAAAGCTCAATTAATTTTAGTTAAATATCAAATTATTTTTTCATTAAATTATCATAAAATGAGATAATCAGTATTAAAAAAAATCCCACCGAATTGATGGGATTGAATTTAATTATTTTGCCACGAATGCACGAATTTATTTTTACGTTTTACGTCTCTGCGTCTCAACGTTTTTACGTTTATCGTTTCACTTTTAACTTTTCGGCTTATAAATTACACCTTTATTTTTCTGTCCGCTAATTTTTGTAATGAGCGGAATATCAAATCTCAAATGTCTTGTAAAAGTATATTCTTCAATAGATTCTTGTTGTGCCAGCCAATCCCAATCTATAAAACATTCTCCGGGAGTTTCTGCAATTGTAAAATATCCAACTCCAAAAGAAGTAATATTATGAAAAAAATGTGAGCCTTGAGATGGCGTTACACTAAAATCTTTAAATCCCGCTTCAATAATTACTGAAGCTCCCGAAATTTGATCCCAAGTAACCGGAATTCCAAGCCAAGGATCAGTACTTCCCCATCTGCCAACGCCGATTAAAATATATGGTCGTTTTGCATTTACAAGTTTTTCATTAATTTTTGCAATTTCATAAGCAATATCTTTACTTTTACTTCTCTCAAATTTTTCTCTATCAACTACAACTAAATCGCGAATATTATCATAAATTCCATCACCCAAAACTTGTTTTGTTGAGCAAAGCATTTCATCTCTATTTACTTCTTGAAATTCAATATTGCTTGCTTCGCGCGTCATAACCATTGGGCGCATTTGCAGAATTGCAAATTCTTTAAGTACACCTTTTGGCACCGACATATTTAGTGCAAATTCAATTTCAACTTGAGTTCCCATTACGTAAGTACCAAAGTTCAAAATCAATTCTAAAATTTGCGGAAGAGGAAAAATATTTTGTTTTAAGATTGGAGCAAAAGTTACAACTCTTGTTCCCGATCTTGAAATTCCATCATAAACAGCATCATTTTCCGGGGAGTATGTTGATCCGGTATAAAAAAGTGTATTATCTTTTTCGGCAATTTCAAGTTTATATTGTTGAACTAAATTGTTGGGAATTTCATTAGAGCCGGTGTAAAGTCTTCCTTCAATATTTAATGCATAAAAATTCTGCTGAGCATTTTTCATTGTTTCTTTTGTTGTGAAAAACTGCATTAAATGTTTGGGATAACGAGGACAAAATCTTACTGTATTTCCACCTTCTACAACGGTTTTGCCCAATCCCAGAGCCACTAAAGCAATTCCATCTTGAGATTTTTGCGGAGCAATCGGATAAAAATTATATGATTTTGCAACTCCGGCAATATCCGGATAAAATCTTTCGTTATGCTGAGTTCCGACAAGTTTCTGAATAATAACAGCCATTTTTTCTTCTTCTAATCTATAAGAAGTAGCTTTTAAATAATCCTTTGATCTTTGCAAGAAAGTTGAAGCATAAACTAATTTTATTGTTTGTAAAAGTTCATCTAAACGTGTATCAAGATCAGTATCATTATTAGGAATCATGTACGTTTGATAAACACCGGCAAACGGCTGGAATTGAGAATCTTCCAATAAACTTGATGAACGAACAGCAAGCGGAGTTTTTATCAAACTTAAAACTTCAATCAATTTTAGAATTACTTCGCTTGGAAATTTTTCCGCTTCCAAAAATTTTGTAATTATTTTTTTATCTTCTTTTTCATTAATTGCAAAACTCAATAAATCATTTTCTTCAAGAAAGCTATCAAAAACATCCGTTGCTAAAACAACCGCGCTGGGAACGTAAATTTCTACGCCCTCAAATTTATTTTCTATATCATAATTAACAATTAAGGAATTTATAAATCCCAAACCTCTTGCTTTTCCGCCAAGCGAACCGCCGCCAATTCTTGCAAAACTATTTTTTGGATCGAAAGTTTCTCTATCAAATTCCGTTACGGTTCCGCGCTGACGCAATTCTTGATAACTTTTTATATTGGATATTAAATCATTACGCAATTCAGTTACAGATTTAAAATCTGATATTTTTTTTGGTCTAAAATGTTGAGCAAGCCAAAACTCCGTTCTCGCTTTAAGCCAATTTGAGAAATGATTTCGTTCGGAATGATAAGCTACACATTCATCGGGAACAACTGTTAATTGTTCTTCGAGATTTTTTAAATTTTTTGCGCGACTAACTTCTGTTCCATCAGGCATTTTGAAAATAAAATCGCCAAATCCAAAATTTGCCATCAAAAATTTTTTAAGATCAGCTAATAATGTTGGAGATGTTTTCTGCAAAAATGAAGCTTGAATTTCTTGAGCCATTGATGCATGATCTGCTTGACTTGATTGAAGCAGAATCGGAATATCATCTTGAAGTTCTTTTACTTTTTTAGCAAACTTCAAACCGGCTTCCGGATCTTTAACTCCTTTATGAGGAAAATTTACATCCGAAATTATTCCCAAAATATATTTTTGATATTTTTCAAAATATTCCCAAGCTTCTTCGTAACTGGTACACAAAAGAATTTTGGGTCGTGCGCGCATTCTTAAAAATCTGTGAGAAGTATTTACACCTTCGGAAATTAATCTTTGTGATTGCTTAAAAACTTGTGTATAAATAAGAGGTAAATATTGTGAGTAAAATTTTACATCATCTTCAACTAAAATTATTGCTTGAACTCCAACAACGGAAGTATCATTTTCAATATTTTTTTTATCTTCAATATATTTTATAATTCCCATCAGTAAACGATAATCACCTTGCCAGATAAAAAATCTATCAAAAATATGTGAGTTTGGAGTATGTTTAATTTCCTTTCGCTCTTGATTATCATACGCCAAAAGTACAATTGGTAAATCCGGATTTATTTTTTTTACGCGTTTTGCAAAATCAATAACGTGCATATCTTCAATATGCATAGTGGTGATAACCAAATCGAAACTATTTTTATTTGTTACTAATTCAATTCCTTCAACACCGGTTGTAACGTGAACAATTTCCGGAGTGTGGCTTAAATTTAAGGTATGATATTCTTCACGAATTAATTCGTAAAGTCTGCCGTCTTCTTCAAATAAATAATTATCATACAAACTAGAGACAAGTAAAATGTCTCTAATTTTATATTTCATTAATTTTTGAAATTTTTTTAGACGGCTTCCAAAAACGTCTTTAACTTCAATATCTGTTAATTCTCTTTTTATCATTTTAATTTTTTACACAAGTCCTTGGTCCAACATTGCATCGGCAACTTTTAAGAATCCGGCAATATTTGCACCGTTTACGTAATTTCCCGGAGTTCCGAATCTATCTGCCGTTGTAATACATGTATTATGAATACGAATCATAATTTCGTGCAAGCGTTTATCAACTTCATCCTTTGACCACGGAAGGCGCATGCTATTTTGCGACATTTCCAAACCGGAAGTTGCAACCCCACCGGCATTTGAAGCTTTTCCGGGTGCATATAAAATTCCGGCCTCACTAAAAATTTTGTATCCTCCGATTGTTGTTGGCATATTCGCACCTTCGCAAACACACATACATCCATTATCAACTAAATTTTTTGCATCTTTTTCTTCAATTTCATTTTGGGTTGCACAAGGCAAAGCAACATCGACTTTAATTTCCCAAGGTCTTTTTCCGGCAAAAAATTCTGCCCCAAATTCTTTTGCATAATCTTCTACAATATCTTTATTGCTTGATCTAAGTTTTAACATGTAGTCAACTTTTTCACCGGAAACTCCGTTTTTATCATAAATGAATCCGTCCGGTCCACTTAGAGTTACAACCTTTCCTCCAAGTTCATTTACTTTTTGAACTGCACCCCAAGCAACATTTCCAAATCCGGAAACAGCAACAGTTTTTCCATCAAATGTAGTATTTTTTGTTTTCAACATTTCTTGAGCAAAATACACAACACCAAATCCGGTTGCTTCTGGTCGGACTAATGAACCTCCCCAATTTAAACCTTTACCGGTTAACACTCCGGTAAATTCATTTTTTAGTCTTTTGTATTGGCCAAAAAGATAACCGATTTCTCTTGTTCCAACACCAATATCACCGGCTGGAACATCTGTATCAGCTCCAATATGTCTGAATAATTCAGTCATAAAACTTTGGCAGAAACGCATAATTTCGTTATCACTTTTTCCTTTGGGATTAAAATCAGATCCGCCTTTTCCGCCGCCCATTGGCAAAGTTGTTAAACTATTTTTAAACACTTGTTCAAATGCTAAAAATTTTAGAATTCCCAAAGTTACAGAAGGGTGAAACCGCAAGCCGCCTTTATACGGACCAATTGCGCTATTCATTTCAATTCTAAATCCGCGGTTAACATGAATTTCTCCTTGGTCATCCATCCATGGAACTCTAAACATTATTACTCTTTCCGGCTCAACCATTCTCTCTAAAATTTTTGCGGATTGGTATTCTGGATGTCTTTCTAAAACTAAATCCAAAGATTCTGTTACTTCTTCAATTGCTTGATGAAATTCCGGCTCACTTGGGTTTTTTGCTTTTACATCGGCGATAATTTTTTTTACGTAATCAGACATAAAATTCTCTCTAAATTTTTTTTATAAATTCTTAATTATTAATATAGATAGCTTCAGAACCTTTCGATTTGTAAAATTATTTTTGATGAAAATTTTCGAAATAATTTGTGCAGTATTTTGATCAATAATAGACATTTTATCCAAAAAGAATTCGATGCTGAAATTACCTATATCGGATATCTTTGTATGCTAAACTTAAATTCATTAAATATGATTCGCAAGTACTTTTTTCTTTTACAAATTAACAAGTTACTTTAGCAAAATCATTTTTTTAGTTTGTTCAAAACTTCCAAAATTAATTTTATAAAAATAAATTCCGCTCATCAAATCACTTCCGTTAAATTCAATTTCATAAATTCCAGATAGTTTATTTTCATTAACCAAAGTTTTTACAACTTGTCCTAAAACATTATAAATTTTTAAAACAACTTTTTGTTGAAGATTAGAATTATCCGGAATGGAATATTTTATTTTCGTAGTTGGGTTGAAAGGATTAGGATAATTTTGGTGCAATTCAAAAGTATTTTCCAAAGCAAATTTTTCTTCCGAAATTTCCGTAGGAATTTGAGTTAAAGTATAATCTATTTTTGTTGAATTAATCCAATCATTCAAATTTAAATTCCAACTTTGATATAATTCACTCATCAAAATATTTTGTTCATTAAAATTAAAAAAAGCTCTTTCATAATTTATCCAAACTAAATTTTGATTGTCCCAATCTTCAGAAACATATCCGGTTTGATTTTCATTTTCATCATAAGAATATAAATCACGATACCAAATAATCCAATCTTGAATATCCAAATCCCAATAAAAATAATAATAATCCATATTCAAATTATTTACATAACTATAATTATGTTTTGATTCATTTTCCCATATAGAACTTTCCAAATTCCAAGTTTGAACTATTTTTTCTGTTTCATTAAAAGATTCATCATATGTATAAAGATTTAGAACAACATTTTCCCAAACATTTGAGCTGTTCCATTCTTGATATAAATCTTTAGCTAACAAATTATTGTTATCAAAAGTGCCAAGATGCAGCCAAATATTTATCCATTGGGAAGTTGAATTGTTCCAATCTTGTCTTAAATAAGAAACATTATTTTCATTTGAATCATATTCATATTTATAAATTATATAGTTCTCCCATTTTGCCGATGTCGAATTCCAAACTTGTAAGAGGTCTTCAATCATTAAGTTTTGCAGATTAAAGGAAGTTATATATTGGAAATAATTTTCCCATTTATCAACATTCCAATTTTCTCTAAAAAAGTTTATCCAGTTTCCATTAACATCATATTCACTTGTAAACTTACTTACGTTTACCCAATCCCCGCTTGCTTCATCCCAAATTTGATTTATACTTTCTAATTCCTTAAAACCATCATTATAGAGATTTAAAAACTTTTCGGAATTTTCCCACGCTGAAGTTTCATCATTCCAAATTTGAATTATGTAATTATATTGATATTGATTTAAGTCAAGTGATTTTTGTAAAGTTATTTTTCGATTTTCAAAATTATTTTTTTTCAAATGCGGATGCGATTTAATAAAATTATTGGAATTTCGAATACTGCTATGAGAAAATTTATGATCTGATTTTTTAGGAATTATTTTTTCTGAATTTACAATTAAATCGGTTTGGCAAACCGTAACTGAATAAAATAAAATGAGAAATGTAAAAATGATTTTCACCTTTGCCCCCAATTATTTGTTAACCAGAATTGTTGAATTAACATTTTACAAAGTAAGCAAAACAAAAATTTTATCCAAAAAAAAGCCCGATAAACGGGCTAAATATTTTTGGATTTTATAAATTTTATTTTGTTAAAACCATTTTCCGCATTTGTATAAAATTACCGACTTCCAATTTATAAAAATAAATTCCACTCATTAAATCGTTACCGTTAAATTCAATTTCATAAATCCCCGGATGTTTATTTTCGTTAACCAAAGTCTTTACAACTTGTCCTAAAACATTATAAATTTTTAAAACAACTTTTTGTTGAAGATTAGAATTATCCGGAATTGAATATTTTATTTTTGTAATTGGGTTGAAAGGATTTGGATAATTTTGCTCTAATTCAAAATTCTGGGGAGTTCCAAATATTATAACAACTTCATCGGAGTATTCAAAGTTTCCATCGATATCAATTTGTTTCAATCGGTAAAAATATTTTTGAGAAATGTTAATTGTTTGATCAATATAGTTGTAAAATTTTGTAGAATTGCTATTTCCGCTACCTTGAACAAATCCAACTTTATTCCAATTTCCAAATTCAGATTTTCTTTCAATATCAAAACCATAATTATTAACTTCAGTTGCAGTTTCCCAATTTAATTTCACATTTTTATCAACCACTGAAGCTGAGAAAGTAGTGAGTTCGACGGGGAGAGGTTCATTTAATTCTGAAATAACAGAGATGTTGTCAATACGAAATGTGCCTTGCGATGAAATATCTCCATCGCCATCTGCTTGTACATTTGATGTGCATAAGATTTTCAAATTTAGATTTGATGTATTGTTACATTCATTTGGTAAACTAAAGTTAAACATTGGAGTGGATGAAAAGCTTAATGGTGATCGGAAAACATTGTTAGTTATATCATAAAAATCAATTGCATTTGTGCTAAACTGAATTTTAAAATCTCTTGGACCAGTAGATGAACTGTAGCAATCAAAACTTAGATATATATCTGAATAATTTATTGTATTAACAGTAATTAAATAATATTCATTTTCACTCCAACTTCTCGTTAACAAACATTGGCCTGTCAATGGATTTCCATCAGTATAATTAATTGTTGCGCCTTCATTTGTTATAATGATCTGATTCGTATTGTAGGGTGTCAACCCTGTTCCATCTGTTCCTTCATCCGATAAAACATTTTGATCGTCAAAATTCCAATTTACAAGAACTGTTTGCCCAAACATAAAACTACTTAATAACAATAAAAATGTGATTGTCCTCTTCATTACACCTCCGTTTATTTAAATAAACTCCTTTCAATTATTCAACTATATATTTATCAATATAATTATTTTTCAATTGTTTGAATTGAGACTATTAATATTAATAAATTATTTTCATTAAAATCAAATTAATATTTTTAAATTTTTCAATTAATTTATTTTAATTTGAATATTATCATCAATTGAGTGTAAATACGATTTTATTTGTTTAAAGTAAGAGGTGAGTTATTAATTTTTTTACTTTTTTCTACTGTAGTTTTTTTTCAATTTGAAATATATTTTTATCCTTTTTTTCTTGTTTTGCATTTTTGTAACTATCACTTACATACCACCAATCAGAGGGTATTTCAATAGTATATTTACCTTCAGTTTTTTCAACTTTTTCCAAAATAAATTTTGCAATACCTTCGGGCATATTAAGAATTACTTTTAAATTTGAAGAGTTATCAACAAAAGTTTCAACTCTCATTCCGTTAATTCTTGGAGTAAAAAATATTGAATCCGAATTTTTTGCTTGTAACACAACCGTTGAAGTGTACAAAATTAATTTTAAATCCAAAATTGGTGTTGCAACTTTTTCGTAAAGTGATTCCAGTGCCAACATGCTGATTAATCCTTCATTACGGTTGCCGAATAATTGCCATAAGCCGGAAATACCGGGTTTGTTTTTTATTTTTTCTCTTCTGTTATAAAATTCCGGTGAAGCTTTCTGAATTGTTTTTAAATCTTCTAACATTAATGGTCGCGGACCAATTAAATTCATTTCACCTTTTATCACATTTATAAGTTGGGGTAATTCATCAAGTCCGGTTTTTCTAAGCCATTTTGCAAAAGGTGTTATATTTGTTCTTAAAACATTTTTGAAAAAAATATCCTCTTCACAATTGTGCGTAATTGATTTTATTGATTTTTTAAGAGTTCTAATTTTATAAATTTTAAATCTATTTTTCTCTAAAGTTAAACCTCTTTCTTGCACAAAAAACGGAAAACTTTTCAATTCGAAAAAAATAATTATTGCTGAAATAATTAAAAATGGAATTGAGATTATTAAGAAAACAAATGAGAAAATTATATTGAAAATTCTTCTTAACATTTTTATACTAAAAAACTAATGACCATAATGCATAATCCAGAATTAAAATAACTGCTGATGAAACAACAAAAGATCTAATCGTAGATTTTCCAACACCCTCTGCACCACCTTCAGTACGGAATCCAATGTGACATCCCAACAATGCAGTAACTCCGCCAAAAATCATTCCCTTAAACATTCCGAATAAAAAATCTCCCATAGTAAAAAATCTTTTTACTGAATCAAAAAAAACTGCATACGAAACATTTAAGAAAAAATTTGAAACTAAATATGCGCCAAGAACCGCTATTGCATTTGCAAAAACTATAAGAATTGGTAACATTACAATAGCAGCAAAAAATCGCGGCATTGCCAAATATCTAATTTGACTAATTCCCATTGTTTCCAATGCATCTAATTGCTCGGTTACTTTCATTGAACCTAATTCTGCCGCAATAGATGCTCCAACTCTTCCGGCAATAATAATTCCAGTTAAAACCGGACCAAGTTCAGTAATAATTGCTCTGCTGGTTGCTGTACCTAAAAATGAAATTGGTGCTAATCCTTTTAATTGATATGCAGCTTGCCACGCCGCAACAGCGCCGGTAAATATTGCAATAATTACAACAAGCGGAAGTGAACCAACTCCAATATGCTCCATTTGAGCTAAAACTAATTTTCTATTTTTAAATATTTTAGGAAAAAATCCGATAACTTTAAGGAAAAGAATTGAGACTTGTCCAAACTCTTGAAAAAAATTAAGAGTTTTTTTACCGAAGAAAGAAAAAATATTTTCAAACAAATTTAAACTCTAATTTTATTTAAAATGAAAATACAAAAATATTAAAACAAATGTAACTACACATAGTAGTAGTAAAAAACTTAATTAATTTTGAAAAGTTATTGACAATAAAAAATAGGTTTTTCCTATTCAATTAAAATGATATTGTCCAGTTGCCTCAAAATAAAAGGTAACTATGGTAAAGAAAAAATGTTGAAAAAAGAGTTCATAAAAATTCCAAATAGATAATAAAAAGTAATAATAATTGTTTCTTTCTTTTTTTGCTACTTTTTTCTTTCTTTGTTAATATGTTGATAACGTCAAATCAACTTCAAGATTTCATTTATTTTACGAGAGATTGAGTTTTGTAGCAAAAAGGGATTTAATTTTGTGTGTTTATTTGTCAAGAGGATTTTAGTTTTCTTAGAGACAACCGTAGAGTCTAAAATTCTTTGAAAAGGGGTTTTAGGCTGATCGTGTTTTTTGATAACTTGAGAGCCATCGCGAACTTTGGAAATAATTTTAGAAGAAGGAATAAAGAAGTTAAAAAACAAAGACCATTCATTAGTAAAAATATCATTCATCAGCTCAACAATTTTAATATTATCGAAGCGATGATAACCAAAATATTGCCTGATGTGAGTCCAATTTTACCTTCAATATGTGCATTATCGTTTTTCATATAAGCTCGTGAACGAGTATAGTCAACCGGTTGTTTACGTTTCGTGAAGTAAGCCAATAGATGCCAGTTAAGAAATTCACCACCGTTATCAGAATCAAAACCAAGAACTTTGAAAGGGAGAGAATTCTCAATAGATTCAATAGCCTTAAAAGTTCCTTGTTGTCCTTTGCCCCATATAGCACGTGCTTCAGTCCATCCGGAGGCAATATCAACAGTGTTAACTGTATAGACAAAACTACCAGTAATCGAGTCTCCACAATGAGCTACGGTATCTGCTTCAATAAATCCCGGGGAACTCTCATCCCACTGGTTTGTTTTTATTGGAATTTGTTTTTTGATTAAAGAACCCGGTTTGGTTGTTGATAATCCTTTTTCTTAAATTTATTCCTAATCGGTTTTAAGAGTCGGTCTATTGTTGCTGGTGAAATTCTGAGAAGAAGTTTTCTATTTTCTTCTGTTAGTTCTCCCTCATAAAATGGAAGCCATAGTGGTATTGCATATTTTAATCTTTTTGAGCAAATAAGATTAGTTGATTTCCAAATATTCTTTAATGCTGCTATTATCTCATTGTGAGCAAATTTTTTCTTTCTGCCGGCTTTTTTCTTTGGGGTTCCTTTTATTTCTTTTTTATTCAATACCCTTATTATATATTTTCTATTATATCCACAAGTAGTGCATATTTCATAAAGAAGTTTCTGTTTTTCTGCCTTATTTGAACTTAAATATCTTGCTCGTATAGCTGCAATATACTCTTGTTTCGACTTTTTGCTCATAATATTTCCGCTTTTTTCGGTTACTTATATTATGAGGCAACGTATTGTTTTCCTAATTAACTTCGGTTACTTTAATTGTGAGTCAATTCGTTGTTAAAAGTTGTATAACTTTTTGTATTGATATAAAAATTATTTCTTATATATTATCGTTAAAATTATAAAACTTCTACAAATTTTAGATTAGGTGAAAATTATGTCAGAAATCAATTACTTAGAAATTGAACAAACAACAGATGTAAAAATTCCGGATAATTTAGTTTTCGGTAAAAATTTTAGTACTCATTATTTTGAAATGGATTACGAAACCGGAAAAGGTTGGTATAATCCAACAATTAAAAAATTTGGAAATTTTCAAATATCCCCCGCAGCTTTAGTTTTTCATTATGGACAAGCAATTTTTGAAGGCTTGAAAGCATATAAACATGCAGATGGAAAAATTGCACTTTTTAGACCAGATGAAAATGTGAAAAGAATGAACCGCTCAGCCACAAGATTATGCATGCCGGAATTGGATATGGATTTGGCATTAACTGCTTTGAAAGAACTCGTAAAATTAGAACACGAGTGGATTCCTACAAAACCCGGACATTCATTATATATTCGTCCTTTAATGTTTGCTTGCGATCCATATATTGGTGTCAAAGCTGGCGATCAATTTAAATTTATGATTATGTTAAGCCCAGTTGGCCCATATTATCCCGAAGGTTTTAAACCGGTTCCAATTTTAACAACGGATAAATATGTTAGAGCTGTTCGTAAAGGAATTGGCGATTGCAAAACTGCCGGAAATTATGCGGCAAGTTTATTAGCTCAACGTGAAGCAAAGAAAGAAGGATATTCCCAAGTATTATGGCTTGATGGAATTCATCAAAAATTTATTGAAGAAGTTGGAACAATGAACATTTTTATTCAATTTAAAGATGAAGTTGTAACACCAAATTTAAGCGGATCAATTTTACCCGGAATTACTAGAATGTCAGTAGTTGATATTTTGAAAGATTGGGGCTACAATATGAACGAAAGACAAATTTCTATTGATGAAGTTGTTGATGGTTACAAAAATGGAAATTTAGTTGAATTATTCGGAACCGGAACAGCTGCAATTATTTCATCTATCAGTAAACTAAAATACAACGAAAACATATTGCAATTCAGCGATGAAAATGCCGGTGTACTTGGAACGAAATTGTACGAAGAAATTTTAGGAATTCAATACGGCGAAAGAGAAGATAAATTTGGCTGGCTGGATTATATAGATTAAGCTTAACATCACTCTTAGATAAATTATTTTTTTAGTCATGCCGAACTCGTTTCGGCATCTTTTTTTATTAGATATCAGAATTTATTTTCGGAATAACAACTTTGTAAATTAATTACTAAACAATTTTTAAATACAAATATTTTGCATCATCCGGCGCGTAAAAATCTTTAAGAACAGCTTCTTCATTATAATCACAAGATAAATAAAATTTACGAGTAGAAATATATTGTTCCCTTCCCGAGGTTTCTACATAAATTCTGTTTCCGCCTAAATTTGAAATAGCATTTTCACTTTCTGTTAAAAGAATTTTACCTAATCCAAAATTTTGATAATCTTTATGAACCGCAATCCAATAAAGATCAAAACTAAATTTTGTTGCCGGTATTGGTCCAAAACACGAATAGCCAACTGTCTTTTCATCAATTTCTAAAAATAAAAAATGATAACCGCTTTCAATTCCTTTTTGCAATCTTTCTTCTATTAATTCAACTGCAATATTTACTTCATCATCAGAAAAAAAACCGGTTGATGAAACAATTTCTCTAATGTTAGCTGGATCTTCTTTTTTTACAAAATCTCTAATTAAATAACTTATTTTAACTTTTTCTGTTTTCATAAATTTTTCTTTTTAATTTATCATTCCTACGAAATTGGGTTCCATTTTAATCTAAATAGATTCCCGATAAAAGCATTCGGGAATGATGTTTTATAATAAAATATGTTTTATTGTTGAGTGTAAAATAACTTCAACCATTTTTGTATAATCCCAACCAAGTTTTTCACAAGCTGCATAAAATCCGCTATCGGGAGAAATGCACGGATTTACATTTATTTCCAAAACATAAACATTATTATTTTTATCAACTCTGTAATCAACGCGCGCATAACCATTTAGCTGAAATTTTTCCCAACATTGAATTGTTACTTTTCTAAGTTTCTCAAAGAGATTTTTATCATCTTCGTTATTTTCAAAATTTCTTACTGAATGAGAATATTCGAAAGATTCTTCATTCCACTTTGCATCATAATTTACAATTTTTGGTTTATCTTTTGGATAGTCTTCAAATTTAATTTCTGCAATTGGCAAAACTTGCGGTCCATTTTCCGTTTCCAGAATTGAAATATTAAATTCTCTTCCATCAATAAATTCTTCGACAAAACATTCGCCATATTTTTTTATTCGATTTGATAATTCTTCATCTAACTTTTTATTATCAAAAATTACTGAAGTATCATCAAGTCCTACCGAAGCATCTTCAAAAATTGGTTTAATTATGCAAGGAGTATGAAAATTTATTTTTTCAAAATTATTATTTGATGCAAACCATTTTGGAGTTGGAATTTCGTACAAATCGAATAACTTTTTTGTGAAAACTTTATTTGTTGTTACATAAAGCGATTCTGAATTTCCGCCGGTGAAAGGGATTTTCAATTTTTCTAAAATTACGGGAATAAAATGTAAATATTTTTCAACACCATTAATTGCTTCAACTAAATTAAAAACCAAGTCTGGTTTATATTGATGTAGAAAGTTTTCAAACATTTCAAGATTTAAATCAACACCAAATTTTTCCGTTGAATGACCTAATTCTATTAAGGATTTTTCAACTGCATTAACTTGATCAAGAACATCTAAATCATCTGCGGCATTTTTTTCTGATGGAAGATTATAAACAATTAAAACTTTCATTTGGGGGAAATTTATTTTGCAGAAATATTTTTTATTTTAATTCTTTCAGATGCGCTTTCAACAATCCAATTAAGTAAAGTTTTATATTCAATTTTTTTCATATTACAAATAATTGGTAAATCAGAATGTGTCGGATGAATTCCAGCAAGCGGATTTAATTCAATAATATTTGGAATTCCATTTCTATCAATTCTAACATCAACTCGACCCGCATCTCTGCACCCTAAACCTTTCCAAGCATCAAGAACAAATTTCTCAGCTTTCTTCACAACTTTATCATTCACTATTTTATAATTAATTTTTCCTTGCCAATCTTCTTTATTAGCATAAGAATACGCATCCGGTTCTGCAGAATCTAAAAGTATAACTTCCATCGATCCAATAACCTTTGCATTTTCACCGGTTCCAACAACACCAGTTGTAAATTCTCTTCCCGGTAAAAATTCTTCAACTAAAACCGGTTGTTTGAAAGTTGTGAGTAAATTTTCGCAAACTTCAAAAAGTTCTTTTTTATTTCTGATTTTAGATTTTGAGGAAATTCCTTTTCCGGTACCTTCCGCGTTGGGTTTTGCAAATAACGGATATTTTAATTTTACTTTTTTAACATCATCAATTTTGTGAACTTCAAAAAAATTTGGAGTTGGTATTCCTAAATCACGCAAAACTCTTTTTGTCATTCCCTTGTGAAGTGTAAGAGATAAAACTAACGGATCAGAAAAAGTATATGGGATGTTGTAAGCATCAAGAATGGCAGGGACTTGTGCTTCCCTGCCAATTCCTCTTAAGCCTTCTGCAATATTAAAAACTAAATCCCAAGTTTTACCTTTATTTAGTTTTTTTGTAAGATCCCAAATATTACCAATTCTTTCAGTTGTATGACCCAATTCTTTTAAAGTATTATCAATTGCCGAAATTGTACTCTCTTTATCAAATTCAGCAGTTTCTTCTTCACCAAAACCAAGTTTTAAATATTGATCGCGAAGATCAAAAGTAATTCCAATATTCATTTATTCGCAATTTACCTTTTAGTTATTGATGAATTTCTGATTCTTCATCATAATATTTAAAGATTTTCCCTTCATAATTTTTAAGTAAAATATAATTCCCTTCTCTACCTTGAAAATATTCAGGTAATAAAGGAATTTTTCCGCCTCCGCCAGGAGCATCTACAATATATTGAGGAACGGCATAACCGGAAGTATGACCACGTAATCCTTGTATCATTTCCAATCCTTTTGAAATTGGAGTTCTGAAATGTGCTGTACCCTGTACCGGATCGCACTGATATAAATAATAAGGTTTTACTCTTATTTTTAATAATCCTTGGTAGAGAGGTTTTAGAATATCAACTGAATCATTGACACCTTTCAATAATACAGTTTGACTTCCTAACGGAATTCCGGCATCAGCCAATCTTGAACAAGCTTCTTGAACTTCCGGAGTTAATTCATCCGGATGTGTAAAATGTATTGACATCCAAAGCGGATGATATTTCTTCAATATTTTTGTCAAAGCTGGAGTTATTCTTTGCGGAAGAACTACCGGAACTTTTGTTCCCATTCTAATAAATTCAACATGAGGAATTTTTCTTAAACGAGAAAGAAGCCATTCAATTTTATCATCAGCTAAAGTTAGTGGATCACCGCCGGAAATTAAAACATCTCTAATTTCTGGATGCGACTTTATATATTCAATTGCATTTTCCCATTGTTTGAGATCATGCTTGTATTCTCCGCCGGGATTTCCAACCATTCTTGATCGAGTACAATATCTACAATAAACTGAACAAAAACCAGTTGCTAAAAATAAAACTCGGTCTGGATATCTATGTACTATGCCTTTCACCGGTGAATCGCCTTCTTCATTTAATGGATCGGCAGCTTCTCCGGGTGAAAGAATTTCTTCATCTTTAACCATAATTACAGTTCGTCTTAATGGCTGATTTTCATCCATTCCATCAATTAAACTTGCGTAATATGGAGTAATTGCAAAAGGTAAAGGACCTCTATGAGCAAGAATTCCTTCTTTTTCATCATTAGAAAGAGTAATTATTCTTTCTAATTTTTCAATTGTTCTAATTCTGTTGCTAACTTGCCAATGCCAGTCATTCCATTGTTCATTTGTAATAGTCGGATAAAATTTTTTACGAAATGATTGACTTTTTTTACTTATAGGAAAAAGTAATCTACTGACAACACTTAGGGTTGTCTCTTCGTTTTTGGTTTTTTGTTTCTGGGTTAATTTGCTGTTAAGCTTTTCCGATAAGGTGCTGGTATTAGTTATTGAGGTTTTTGTTTGAATATTTATTGGTGAAACTTCCACTGAAGTCTCGAGAGAATAAGCCGAACTCGGAGGCTCGTCTTTCTCCCCAAAAAGTTGCAATTCTTCCATTGACTGTATCTTTCCTCTCTGAGAAATTTGTTGTAAAATAATTGTTATTTAAAGAATAATAAATCATCGAAAATTTTAATTATTTATAAAAAATTGCTGCGATACATAACATAAAAAAAATGTAATTGTCAATATAAATCTTCGAAAATTTAAATATTTTTTTTACTTGACAAGTGCTCGTTTGTTCACTATTTTTGTAGTGTACAAAATAACACTAGAGGTTTAGTTGACTGAACGACAAAATAATATTCTCAACTTCATAAAAGATTTTGTTGATACAAATGGATTTCCACCTTCTTATAGAGAAATTGGAAGTCATTTTAATATCAGCAGCACATTCGGCGTTAAACGTCATCTTGATGCTTTAGTGAAAAAGGGATATTTAAATGTATTTACAAATTCCAATAGATCAATTAATTTAACTGAAAAATCGGAAATCCTTTTTAATAAAAAAAAGGAAAATAATTCGGTTGAAATTCCAATGCTGGGAAAAGTTGCTGCTGGTTATCCGGTTCTATCAGATCAAAATATAGATGGAACTTTGCTTATTGATGCAAGTCTAATTAAGAAAGGTTTTAAGTATTTTGGGTTAAAAGTCCGCGGTGAAAGTATGATTGATGATGGAATTTTAGAAGGTGATACCGTAATTGTAAAAGAACAAAATGATGCAATAAATAATGATATTGTTATCGCAATGCTCGATAATGATACTACGGTAAAAAGATATTATAAAAAGAATGATCGAATTGAATTAATTCCGGCAAATAAAGATTTTAATCCAATAGTTGTTAAAAGAAAAAATGATTTTTCAATTTTGGGTAAAGTTGTTGCTGTATTTAGAACTTATAATTAAGGGGAAAAATGAAAACAGAAATTTTTAACTCAGCTATAAACCAAAGAAGAAGATTGAAATTCCTATATAACTTAAATCAAGTTGAAGTTGAACCATATTATTTATCAAAAAATAAAAATGGAAATAAAGTTATTTACGGAAGAGTTAACACTTCAAACGAAATTAAAATGTTTGAGTTTAATAAAATTTTCAATATTAAAATTTTGGGCAAATCAAAATTTTCTCCCATAATTCCAATCTTAAATTAGTTTGGAGATTTGATATGAAAGAAAGTTTACGACAAAGAAAAGTAGATGATTTGGTAAATCATTTTTGGCGGAATGGATATTTAACATTAAGCAGAAAATATGGGAAGTATTTACCCGAGCCAAATAATATTGGAAATTATGAAATTGACGCAATCGGCAAACTAAAGAAAAAGTATGCAATTGGGGTTACTTTATCCGAAGAAGAATTAAATGAACCAAAAATTTATTCTAAACTTGAATTTTTAGCAACAAGACACACAAAATTTTCTAATAGCAAAGTTACTTTGTTCGTTGGTGTTCCAAAAGAACTTTTCAATAAAGTGAAAATTTGCTTAACAAATCTTACAATTGAAGCGCAGAAAAATATTAAAGTTGTTGCAATAAGCGATGCAAATCAATCGAAAAATCTTTAATTTGAATTTACTTTCCTCTTCTAAACTTTTAACCTAAAAAGTAACAACTTAATTTTTGACCTAAAAATATTAATAATTTTTGAGAACTTATTCACAATCAAATTGTACAAATCAATTGAATTGAGTAATTGATTACTAATTAATGAACCTTGACATTTAGTTTTAGGTCGGTTATTTTGGAAATTCGGATTTAAAACAAGTTGAGAGAATCTTTTGTCCAAATCACTTAGTTCAAAAGACTTAGAGTTAATTGAAACTGTAAAGAAAAATGGAAATATTCCAAAACACATTGCTATCATTATGGATGGCAATGGCAGATGGGCGGAAAATAAAAGATTACCAAGAGCTGCTGGTCATAAAAAAGGTGTTGAAACTGTAAGAACTATGGTGCAATCTTGCATCAATTTGGGTGTAAAATATCTTACTTTATATACTTTTTCAACGGAAAATTGGAATAGACCTCAGCAAGAAATTTCTACATTAATGAGATTAATGGTTAGAAGTTTAAAAAATGAAACTAATGAACTAAACAAGAATAATGTAAAAATTATTGCAATTGGTGACTCGAAAAGTTTACCGAATATAGTTCAAAACGAATTAGCGCAAGCTAAATTAAAAACTGAGAAAAATGATGCGCTTGTTTTGAATTTAGCTTTAAGTTATAGCGGTCGTTGGGAAATTGTTGAAGCAACAAAAAGAATTGCTAAAAATTTTGCTGAAGGAAAGGTTGGGTTTGAAGATATCAACGAAGAACTTATTTCACAAAATTTAACTACTGCCGGAATTCCTGATCCTGATTTAATGATAAGAAGCGGCGGAGAACACAGAATTAGTAATTTTTTAATTTGGCAAATTGCGTATTCTGAACTTTATGTTTCAAAAGTACTATGGCCAGATTTTACGTGTAAAAATTTAATTGAAGCAATTGAAGATTATCAAAATAGAGAGAGAAGATTTGGACTCATCAGTAAACAGGTTTCTGATACCCGCAAAAAAATTCAGACATAAGAAACACATACCAAACAACCTGTTTATTCATCTGTTTGTTACATTTTTATTTTTTAACTCACTTGCTTTTGCACAATTCAATAGAGTAAATTATAAAATTTTAGGCATTGCGGTTGAAGGAAACAAAACTGCCGATGCAAATACAATTATTGCAAATAGCGGTTTGAAAGAAGGCGGTGAAATTGAAATTCCCGGAGATGCAACAAATAATGCAATTAAAAGACTTTGGGGATTGGGAATTTTTGAGGATGTTCAAGTTTTAATTGATAAAAAAATTGATACCGGCGTTTTTCTTCTTATAAAGGTTAAAGAATTTCAAAGAATGGAAAAAGTTATTTTTCGCGGCAATGATGAAATTGACGAAGAAGATATTAATAAAGAAATTTCCTTTATAAGCGGACAAACTTTAAAACCTCAAGAAGTAAAGAGAATTATAACAAAAGCTAAAGAACTTTATATTGATGACGGATATTTAAACTCAGTAATAACTCCGCAAAAATTTTCATTTCTTAAGGCAGATACTTCTGATGATGAAATTACGGCAACTTGGGTAAATAATGATAATCCTAATGATTTAGAAGAAACAATTTATGAATACAGTCCCGAAAGAAGATCTAATATAATTACAAGAATTAAAGAAAGATTGCTTCTTGTTTTAGATGTTGAAGAAGGTGATGAAGTAATAATTCAAAATATTTCATTTAGCGGAAATAATGCTTTTGAAGACGATGATTTAAGATCAGAGCTTGATGAAACCGTTCAAGATGCTTGGTGGAGATTTTGGAGTTCTGCAAATTTCAAAAAAGAAGATTTTGTTGAAGATAAAAAATTATTAACAACTTTTTATCAAAAAAACGGATACAGAGATTTTGAAATTTTATCGGATTCTGTAAAACTTTCCGATGATAAAAAGTTTATGGATATCAATCTTAATGTATTTGAAGGTCCGCAATATAAATTAAGAAATATTGAATGGATTGGTAACACTGTTTATCCAAGTGCAATTTTAACAGAACGTCTTGGTTTTCAAAAAGGTGATATTTATAATTTAGAATTATTCAATCAAAATTTATCCGGAAATCAAGCTCAGACTGATGTTGCGTCTCTTTATTTAGATAATGGCTATTTAACTTACCGACAAGAAGCTACAGAAAATAAAATTGGTGAAGATTCAATTGATATTTCAATAAAAGTTTCTGAGAATAATCAATTTAGAATTGGCAAAGTTGAAATTAATGGAAATGACAGAACAAAAGATAAAGTTATTAGAAGAGAACTTTATACAATTCCCGGTGATTATTTTAGAAGAAGCAATATTTTTAGAAGTATTCAGCAATTAGCAAATTTAAACTATTTCAATGTTGAACAGCTTTACCAAAAAGGCGTTGATTACAGACCAGCAACTGATAGTATCGTAAATTTACTTTACAATGTTGAAGAAAAATCGAGTGATTTTATAAATGCTTCAGTTGGATATAGTGAATCTTATGGATTCAGCGGTTCTGTTGGTGTTACTTTAACAAACTTTTCAATTACGGAACCATTTCAACTTGGCGGCGGACAAATTGTTAATTTCAGCTGGCAATTTGGTGTAGGAAATTATTACAGAACTTTTACTTTAGGTTTTACGGAACCTTGGTTTATGGATACACCAACTTCTTTGGGTTTTGATTTGTTTGATACAAGACAGCAATATATTTATTACCTTAGACAAAGCGGAATTTCTTTACGTGCCGGAAGAAGATTAACTTGGCCGGATGATAGATTTTATTTGCAAGGACTTTTAAGATTTCAATATAATGATGTTATTGACGGAAGAAGTTATTATGCAGAAGGAATTTCACGTCAATATACTGCTGGTCTAAATATTTCAAGAAATGATATTGATAATCCTATTTTTCCTTCAACCGGTTCAAAATTTTTGCTAAGCGGAGAATTGTCCGGCGGCCCTGTTCTTCCTGGTGATGTTGATTATTATAAAATTGAATTCACCGCTGATTGGTATAGAAGATTATTTAATTCAAATCGATTAACATTTTATTCTAATCTTGATATTGGTTACATTCACGAAATTGTTAATGGAACTACAATTCAACCATTTGAATTTTTCTATATGGGCGGAAACGGATTAGTAATTGCAACAACTCCATTAAGAGGTTATGCAGATAGATCTGTTGGACCTGTGAGCAGCACTGGTTTAACAATTGGCGGAAGAGTTAAAACAAAATATACCGCAGAAATTAGAGCGGCATTAACGTTAGAACCAATGCCGATTTATCTTTTAGCATTTGCCGAAGCCGGAAACACATTTGAAGATCTTCCGACTGCAGATTTGTTTAACTTAAGAAAATCAGCCGGTATTGGAGCAAGAATTTTAATAAATCCTATTGGTTTAATAGGATTTGATTACGGATACGGATTTGACAGAAAAGCTGTAGATGGCGAAGATCCAAAATGGGAATTTCATTTCCAATTTGGAAAAGGCTTTTAATAAATAAATCAAACAAACAAAGAGGTTAAATTGAGAACAACAACTCTATTACTATTATTTTTTATAACATCAGTTTCGTTATTTGCACAAAATACACAAAAAATTGGATGGGTAGATTCCGAAATTATTTTACAACAATTTCCACCGGCAATTAAAGCTCAAAGCGATTTAGATGCATTGACTTCAAAATGGTCAAAATCAATTGATAGTATGACAACAGATTTGCAATCAGCATATACTGAAGCTCAAAAACAATTTACAAATATGACTCCGGATAAACAAAAAGAAGTTCAGCAAGATTTAGTAAGAAAAGAACAAGCAATTCAACAATTTCGTCAGCAAAAATTTGCTCAGCCAAATGGTGAACTTTTCTTAAAACAAGATGAACTTTTGAAACCAATTAAAGCAAAAATTCTTGATGCAATTGATAAAGTTAGACAGCAAGAAGGAATGTCATTCGTTTTTGATAAAACCGGCGATGTACTTTTACTTTTTGCAGATCCGCAATATGATCTTACCAATATTGTACTCGATAAGCTAAAAAGAGGTTAATTTTTATTCACATTTTTTTCGTAGAGGTTTGAGCTTTGCATAAATAAAATTAGCAAGTTTCAAACCTCTATGTTATTTTAAACAGCATATTTAGGAGAGATTAGTTATGAAACATAGTAAGCTTTTAATTTTGTCTCTTTTTATTTTCACCTCAACAAGTTTGTTTGCTCAATTAAAAATTGGTTATGTAGATTCAGAAACTGTCATTAGTCAACTTCCAGATGCACAAGATGCACAAAAGAAAATAGATACCCAAATTGGAGAGTGGCAAAAAGAATTAGATGTACTAAAAAAAGAATGGCAAGATAAATTTGATGATTATGAAAAAAGAAAGTTGATTATGGGTAATCAAAAAAAGGCAGAAACTGAAAAAGAACTTGTTGCAATGGAAGAAAAAGTTGAATCATTCAGACAAGGAAAATTTGGTGTAAATGGCGAACTTTATAAAAAACAAGAAGAATTAATGAAGCCGATTCAAAATAAAGTTTTTGCTATAATTGAAGAAGTTGCTATTGAGAAAGAATTAGATTTTGTATTTGATAGAAGCGGTGATTTAATATTTCTTTACGCAAAAGAAGAATATGATATTACTCCGGATGTTTTAAGAAAATTGCAATAGTTTTTTGAAATTAATTTTGTTGAACAAAAATCTCTTAAACTAAGAAAATGAAACTAAAACTTGCAGAACTTGCAGAACTAGTAAATGGCAGAATAATTGGCAATTCAAATTTAGAAATATCAAGATTATCAAATATTCAAGATGCTGAAAATGGTGATTTAACTTTTTTGTATATGGCAAGTTATAATCATTTTTTAAATTCTACAAAGGCATCTGCAATTTTGGTTAGTAAAGATATAGAGCAATCCAATAAAAATTTGACTTACATAATTGTAGATAAACCAAATCTGGCATTTCAAAAAATTATTATAAAATATTTTAGTCCGGAATTTAGTTTGCAAGGAATTCATTCTTCTGCAATTTTAGATAAAAATACAAAACTTGAAGAAAATGTTTCGGTTGGTGCAAACGTATTTATCGGAAAAAATTCTATAGTCGGTACAAATTCTAAAATTTATCATAATACAGTAATTTTGGAAAATTGTAAAATTGGAAATAACGTAATGATTTTTCCAAATGTTACAATCAGAGAAAATACAATAATTGGAAATAATGTAATTATACATTCCGGAACTGTTATTGGATCGGATGGATTTGGTTACACTCCGGATGCGCATGGAGTTTATCACAAAATTCCACAAATTGGAAATGTTATAATTGAAGATGATGTAGAAATTGGTTCAAACGTTTCTATTGATAGAGCTGCGGTCGGTTCAACAGTAATTTCAAAAGGAGTTAAGTTAGATAATTTAATTCAAATTGCACACAATGTTAAAATCGGTAAAAATACTGTAATGTCGGCGCAGAGCGGAATTTCGGGAAGTACAAAAGTTGGAGACAATTGTGTTTTCGGCGGACAAGTAGGCGCAACCGGTCACATAGAAATTGCCGATAAAGTTATGGTTGGCGCACAAAGTGGAATTTCAAAATCATTAACTAAATCCGGAACTTATTTTGGCTCACCGGCAATGGAATTAAGATCAACTTTAAAATTAGAAGCACACATTAGAGCACTCCCAAATTATTTAGAAAGAATAAAAAAATTAGAAGAAAGAATTAATCAACTTGAAAATGAATCGCTAAAATTAAAGGAAAATATTTAATGCTTGATCTCCAAACCACTATAGCAAACCCAATTTCAATTTCTGGAGATGGACTTCACACCGGTACATCTTGTACTTTAACATTTAAACCAGCTCCGGATAATTTTGGAATAAAATTTATTAGAACTGATTTGGCAGATCATTTGGAAATTCCGGCATTAGCAGAATACGTTGTTGATATTTCTCGCGGAACTACAATTGGAATTGGCGATATAAAAGTTCATACAGTTGAACATGTTTTAGCAGCAGTTGCTGGATTACAAATTGACAATATTATAATAGAAATTAATGGAATTGAACCGCCAATTGCAGATGGAAGTTCAAAACCTTTTGTTGATAAACTTTTGGAAGCGGGAATAGTTAAACTAACTCAACCAAAAAATTATTTAATAATTGATGAAACTATTACATTCCATAATGAAGAAGAACAAGTAGATATTGTTGCGTTACCGCTTGATGGATTTAGAATGACAGTAATGGTTGATTATCACAATCCGGCATTGGGAAGTCAGCATACCGGCTTATTTGATTTGAAAAAGAATTTGTTTCTGAATTTGCTCCAACACGAACATTTTGTTTTTTAAGCGAAGTTGAAACTCTTGCAAATCAAGGTTTGATTAAAGGCGGAAATTTAGAAAATGCAGTTGTAATTGTTGATAAACAAGTTTCGGAAAATTATTTAGATGATTTAACAATAAAATTAGGATTAGAAGAAAAAATAACTGTCGGGAAGAATGGGTTTTTAAATGAAAATAGTCTGCGATTTAAAAATGAACCTGTACGACATAAACTTCTTGATATGATTGGAGACTTAGCTTTAATTGGCGTTCCAATAAAAGCCCAAATTCTTGCCGCAAGACCAGGGCATAAATCAAATGTTGAATTTGCAAAAAAGATAAGAAAATTATATCAACAAAAACAACTTGAGAAAAAATATCAGCATGTTAAAAAAGAAGGAATTGTATTTGATACAATTGCTATTCAGAAAATTTTACCACACAGATATCCATTTTTATTAGTTGACAAAATTATTCATCTTGAATTAGACAAAAAAGTTGTTGGAATTAAATCTGTTACAGCAAACGAACCATTTTTTACTGGACATTTTCCCGGAAGACCGGTTATGCCTGGCGTTTTAATTATTGAAGCAATGGCACAAACCGGTGGAATTTTAATGCTAAATTCAATTCCAAATCCGGAAGAAAAATTAGTTTTATTTATGGGAATTGATAAAGCTAAATTCAGAAAACAAGTTGTACCGGGAGATCAATTAATTTTAGAAGTAACTTTGTTAAATAAAAGAAATAGCATAATTGTAATTGGAGCTAAAGCATTCGTAAATAATAATTTAGTTGCTGAAGCAGAATTGAAAGCAGCAATTGTTGATAGAGTTGAACAAGAGTAAATATGGAAATTAAAATTCATCAAACAGCACTTATAGGTAAAAATGCCCAAATTGGAAATGGAACAATTATTGGTCCATATTCTATTGTAGAAGACGATGTTATAATTGGAGAAAACTGTATTATTGGTCCTAATGTTGGGATTTATGAAGGAGCAAGAATTGGAAACAGAGTAAAAATTTATCAAGGCGCATCTGTTTCTAATCATCCGCAAGATTTAAAATTTGCAAACGAAGAATCAGTTTTTGAAATTGGCGACGATACAGTAATTAGAGAATTTGTAACTCTTCACAGAGGAACAAAAGAATCTAAAATTTCCAAAGTGGGAAATAATTGTTTGCTGATGGCTTACGCTCATGTTGCTCATGACTGCATTGTTGGAAATAATTGCATATTAGCAAACAGTGTTCAGTTAGGCGGTCATGTAGAATTAGGAGATTGGGTAATTTTAGGCGGCGGTTCGCTCGTACATCAATTTGGAAAAATTGGACAGCATGCAATGCTTGGCGGAGGATACAGAGCTGTTGTTGATGTTCCGCCTTATGTTTTAGCTGCTGGTGATCCTCTTAAATTTGAAGGCTTAAATACAATTGGATTGAGAAGAAGAGGTTTTACAAACGATGAAATATCGAAACTGAAAAATCTTTACAGTATAATTTTTATGCAGGAATTGAATCTCACTCAAGCAAAAGAAAAAATTATAAGTGATTTTCCTAATGATAAACTTGCGGAATCTATTTTAACATTCCTTGCAAAAAGTAAAAGAGGAATTATTAAAAAGTGAAGTGGAATCTTATTGAATATCAAACTTTTACCGGAAAATTCAATATGGATTTTGATTTGCAATTAGTAAAAAATTGTTCTTCTCAAGAATCATTTCTGAGATTTTATGGATGGAATCCGCACTGCGTTTCTATTGGCGCAAATCAATCCTACGAAGATATAAATAAATCTTTAGCAGAAATAAATAATATTGATATCGTTAAACGTCCAACTGGCGGAAGAGCAATTCTCCATTCAGAAGAATTAACGTATTCTGTTATTATTCCAAATAATAAAAATGTTAGCGGAAGATTTATTTATGAACAAATTTCGGAAGCAATAGTTTTGGGATTACAAAATTTCGATTCCGGATTATCACAAGTTATGCTGGAAAATATTCAGCCAAATTTTTCTGATTTACTGAATGAACCATCCGGTTCGTTATGTTTTGCAAGTACCGCAAAAAGTGAAATTAAATTTAATGGAAAAAAACTTGTTGGTAGCGCTCAAAGAAAAATTGGCAATAAAATTCTTCAGCACGGCTCAATTCTTATCGGAAGTAATCATAAAAATATTGTTGATTATTTAAATATTGCAGAACAAAATAAATCCAAATTAAAAAATGAAATGAAAGATAAAACAACAGAAATTTCAACAATATTAAATAGAGATATTGATATCATTGAACTTCAGCAGAATATAATTTTGGGATTTGAAAATATTTTTAAAACTGAATTTGCAAAAACTGAACCTATTCTTCTTCCAATCTAAATTAAAATTTTTATGAACAAATTAACCAACGTGAATAAATTAAATAAAATTGTTCATTTAATTTTCTTAATCGCTATTCTAATAAATAGCAGTTCTTTGTCCCAGCAAGATTCGCTTGAGAATTTTCTTGATGGAAGAATAATTACTGATATTAAAAGTGACGGAATTGATCTTTGGGTTGCAACAGAGGGAAACGGAATTTATAAATACAATAAATTTAAAAAACAGTGGGCAAATTTTTCATCTGATAATGGAAAAATTAAGCAAGACTTTTTTTACTGCATCGAAGTTAGTCCAAGATTTATTTGGGCTGGCTCTGCAGATGGTCTATATATTTATGATAAAAGAAGAAATAGATGGGATAAGAGAAAATTTTCTCTCGGCGGGCAATTTGGAAATTGGATTAGAAGTTTAGAGTTTGACCGATCTGAAAATATTTTATGGATTGGAAGATTTAAATATTTGACTGAGTATAATTTAACAAATCAAAAATATACAGATATTGATTTAACAGTTAATAAAAATGACCAAACAAATACTGTGAAATATTTATCATTAGATGGCGATAGCCTTTTGTGGATTGGTGTTGAAGCTGGGCTTCACAAAATGTTAAAGTATTCCAAAGATGCAAATGGAAATAACAAAATTATTTATTTTGATAATAAAGATGATTATTTTTTAGGTGAAGGTAAGCAAGTTTCTGTCTCAAAAATATTGCCGGATAATGAATTAATTTGGTTTGGAACTGATGAATTTGTTACCGAAGACAATCCTGAATTTAATGTTGGCGGACTTTATTTATTTGATCGAAAAATAAATTGGATAAAGTTTAGTGAACTTAATAAGCTTGATGCAAATGGAATATTTTCTTTAGAAAGATCCGGTAAATACATTTGGACTTCAATTTATAGTTTTAATTCTAAATCAAAGGAACTAATTGGAAAAGGTATTTATCTTATCAATAGAAAAAAATTGAGTATAAGGAAAATTAATTCGGATTTTATTCCCGAAACAATTTTATCAATCCATTTTGATGGAAACAATATTTGGCTTGGTTCAAATGATGGTTTATATAAAATAAATTTAGAAACAGAATTTTTACCAGATTTTTCAACAGAGAAAAAATGATTTCTTTAACACGACTTGAACAAATAGAAGAAAATTTAGGCAATCATAAAATTGCAATTATTGGCGATATGATGCTTGACGGATATTTTTGGGGTGATGTATCAAGAGTTTCTCCTGAAGCGCCGGTTCCCGTTGTTGAAATTGAAAATGAGTTTTTCAGATTTGGCGGCGCAGCTAATGTTGCAATAAATATTAATAAGCTTGGAGGAATTTCATTACCAATTGGAATTATTGGAGATGACTCTGATGGCGAAACCTTTCTTAAGTTAATGGAAAAGGAAAAAATTAATAATTCCGGAATATTTAAAGATAGCGAAAGACCAACAACAACAAAAACAAGAGTTATTGCCGGTAAGCAGCATGTTGTGAGAATAGACAGAGAAAGTAAAAATTATTTAAGCAAAATTTTTGAACAAAAAATATTAGATTTTTTAGATCAAAATATTAATTCAATTTCAGCTATAATTCTACAAGATTATAACAAAGGTGTTCTAAGCGAAGTGTTAATCGAACAAATTATTAAGCTTGCAAATGAGAAAAATAAAATAATTACAGTTGATCCGAAATTTATTAATTTCAGCAAATTTAAAAATGTTACGTTGTTTAAACCAAATAGAAAAGAAACAGAAGATGTTTTGGGAATTAGAATAAATTCGGATAAAGATATTTCTTCTGCTGGAAAAAAATTACTAGAAATACTAAATGCAAAATATATATTGATAACATTAGGTGAAAAAGGTATTGCACTTTTTGAAGAAGGTAAAGATGAAATTAGAATTTCAACGAAAGCAAAAAAAGTAGCCGATGTTTCCGGTGCTGGGGATACGGTTATTTCAACATTAACATTAGCATTGGCAAGTGGTGCTTCAATTAATGAAGCCGCATATATTGCAAATTTTGCTGCGGGAATTGTTTGTGAAGAGGTTGGCATTGTTCCAATAGAAAAGGAAAAACTTTTTAATATTATCCGGGAATCACTAAAATGAAAAATGCATTAATTAGCTTAGATGAACTTTTAGACATCAGAAGAATATTGAAACAAAATAATAAGAAAGTTGTATTTACAAATGGATGTTTTGATATTTTGCATGCCGGTCACGTTGACTATTTAACAAAAGCTAGAGAATGCGGCGATGTTTTAATTATTGGTTTAAACAGTGATAAATCGGTTAGAGAAATTAAAGGTGAAAAAAGACCAATTGTAACGCAGGAAGAACGAGCATATATTTTAAATAGTTTAAAATGCGTTGATTATGTAGTTTTATTTGAAGAACCAACTCCTAAAGAATTAATTGATAAAATTGTTCCCGACGTTTTAATTAAAGGAGGCGATTGGGCAATTGAAAATATTGTTGGACGAGATATTGTTGAAGCAAATGGCGGTGAAGTAAAAAATATTCAATTTGTTACTTCTCAATCAACTACAAATATTATTAAAAAGGTTTTAGATTCTTACAATGAGTGATGAGAAAAAAGAAAAAATTTTATTTAAGAGATCTCTATTACATAAAGTAGTAAATGTATTTATTGGTTTCTTTGCCGTTTTTCTTTTTTTGTTAATTGCATTTTTTGGTTTTTCGCAAACAAAAACTTTTAGAAATTTTTTACGCAGTCAAATTATAACTCAAGTTACACCTCTAATAAATGGCAAACTATATATAAAAGAAATTGATGGTTCAATATTTTCGTCAATTATTTTGCATAAAATAGTTTTATCTTCGGGCACTGATACATTAATAAATGCCGATGAAATTACAATTAAAACAAGCCCAATACATTTATTACTTAAAAGAATTTTAGTTAGAGAAATTTCTGTAAAAAACACATCGATTAATTTACTTCAAGATAAAGACGGAGTTTGGAATATTTCAAAAATGTTTATTCCGGATAATGAACCGGAAGACACTTCTAAATCTACATTCCCTTTTACTATTCAAGTAAACAATTTGAATTTTCAAAATTTAGCATTCACACGACAAACATTTTCAAACTTAAACTCAAATAAATTTTATGATCACATTAATACAGATGATCTAAAACTAAATGAAATATTTTTGGATGCTAAAATTTTTGCAAATATTAATTCATCGCTTGTAAGGTTGTATTTAAATAATTTTTCGGTAAATCCAAATTTCAACTCATTTAATTTGAATAAATTTTCCGGTGAATTTGAGTTGAATGAAAATTTTGCTCAAGTTAGAAACCTAAAATTTAAAACCGATAGTTCTAATGTTTCTTTAAATGCGAAAATTGACAAACTCAATATTTTAGGAAATGTTGAGCTGCAAGAATTCAATGATTATCCTTTGGAAGTTGAGCTAAATGCAAATCCATTTAACTTTGATGACCTTTCCACATTCATTCAAGCTACTGATTTTATTAAGGGAAGTATCGATGTAAATATGAAAGCGAAAGGTTTTTTTGGAGATTTTGATATTAGTAAACTCAATATAAATTATCAAAATACAAACTTAAATCTTAAAGGAAATGTTAAGAATTTGCACACACCTGAAAAATTATTTTTTGATGCGGAAATTTTTAATTCAACAGTAGTTGAATCTGAAATTTACTATTTAATAAAAGGCTTAGAAATTCCGAAGTATGATAATTTAGTTGTGACGAATCTAAATCTTAAATACAAAGGTGAACCAACAAAATTTAATGCGGAATTAAACGGAAATGTTAACGATGGTAAAATTTATCTTAAAACATTTTTAAATTTGAAAAAAACAAGAATGGAATATGACATCGATTTCACATCTGAAAATATTGACCTATTTCCGATTTTTGGCGTTACGTCATCAATAAATAGTTCGGGAAAAATAAAAGGCGTTGGTACAAATCCAAATAACATGAATGCAAATTTTTATGCGAATGTAAATTCTTCAACATTTAACAATATCAGTTTTGATTCGCTGAATCTTGTTAGCGAAATAAATTCTAAAATTTTTAATTTAAATTTAAATTCCCTTATCAATAATGCAAAAACTTCGGTTAATGGAGTTTTAGATTTAACAAATTCGGAAAGTCCGGCTTATGATTTATTTGGAACAATAAAGAATTTTAATTTGCAAACTTTCACAAATGAGAGAAAAGATTCTTCCAATTTGAATTTATCTTTTACAGCAAAAGGTAATAATCTTGAACTGGATAATTTAATCGGTAATTTTAATGTAAAACTTGAACCTTCATTTTTAAGAGATATTATTCTGGAAGAAACAAATATCAATATTGCGTTAACTAAAAATGAGCTGGAAAGAAATATTAATTTAGTTTCGGATTTTGTTGATTTCAATATCAATGGAAATTTTTCTCTGGAAAAGGCTGTAAATCTTATAATTTATGAAGCTGAAACAATTACCAATTTAATCTCACAGAAAATTGATGAATTAAATCCGATTGAAAATGATAAACAAAAAACTCCGCTTAAGGATTTAATCAAAATAGATCCAATTATTTATGAAAATGTCGAATTTAATTATGATTTTAAATTTAAAGATTTTAAACTTATTGCTTTATTTTTAAAGAATGATGAATTAGATATTTCCGGAACCGGCGAAGGTTTGGTAAAAAATGATTCGCTTCATTTTACCATTACAACAGATATAAATATTGATAATCTGCTAAATAAAAGAGACAGTTTGCTTTTATATTTTTCAAACACAACTGCAAATTTAAATTTTAACAGAGATAATCAAGAAACTTCTTTCAATAAAATTTTTGGAACTATTTCTGTTGAAAGCGAGAAAATGTATGCCGGAGCGGAACTAAATAATATTGAGGCAGATTTTATTTTCAATCAAAATGAATTATTCTTTAATTCATCACTTGGAATTGGAAACGATTTAACTGCCGAATTTGAAGGAACAATTGAAACTTATTTAACAAATCAAACAATTGATTTTTACAACATAAATCTGAATTACAAAAATATACCATGGACGAGTTTTGATACAAGTTCTATAAGTTTTGCAGAAAGTGGAATTCAGCTTTCTAATTTAATTTTGGAAAATACGAATGCTGCAATAAATATAAACGGACAAATCAATAACGATCAGAGTCATAATTTTTTTGTTGATGTTGAAAATCTTCCTGCCGCAGTTTTATCAACATATTTTGTAAATGAAAATGATAAACCGATTGATGGTGACGTTAATATGAAATTTTCATCTTCCGGATTTTTATCAGAACCGGATTTGGATATGGAAATTTCAATAAATGATATTTCATACAATAATTCAAAATTCGGATCTTTAATCGGTTCGCTCAATCATTATAAAAATTTATCACGCGTTGCAATATTTTTCAATAATTCTGATTTAAATTCCGTTGATCCAATTTTAACATTAACTGCGCGGTTACCAATTTATTTAAATTACATTGGCGGAAATGAAATTATAATTCCGGAATCCGAAATTGAAGCAAATCTTAATTCAGATAATTTTAATATTGGCGCACTTGGAAATTTAATTCCATACGTTAATAACCAATCTGGTATTATAAATTCGCAGATTGAAATTGGTGGAACATATGCAAATCCAATTACAACAGGATTTATTAATCTTGAAGATGGAAAATTTACTTTTACTGAAAATAATTTAGAATACTCATTAAATTCAAATATTAATTTTAGAGATCAATATGCATCAATAGATAAATTTGAAATTTCAAATCACGCTGGTTCAATGTATTCCGGTAAAATTAATGCAAACGGAATTGTTGAACTTAGAGAATTTCCATTTAACAAAATTAATATTTCACTCAATGGAGATTTGGCTTTGCTGGGAAGCAGATCAAAAACAAAAGATGCAAATATTTACGGTGATCTTTTTATAAAAACGGATGATGATTGGAAATTTAAATTTGAGAATGATGTTTATACTTTTGAGGGAGATATTTTAGTCGATAAAGCTGATTTAGTTTACGCATCTAAAAATCAGCAGAATGCAAGATTTAATAATAGATTAGTTTACAAATTTGTGGAAGACAGTTCTAAAATTAATTGGAAAACTCAAAAATTTATTAGAATATTAAACGAAAATAATTTTAAAAATAATATTGCTAAATCAAGCTCATCAAAATTTGATTTTAATACTAACATAATTATTAAAAATATTGCCTCATTTAATTTTTTGATAAATCCAGAATTAAATCAGAAGCTAAATGTAGAAACAACGGGACAATTAGAATTTGAAACAATTGCAGATGAAATTAAAACACAAGGATCGTTAGCACTTTTGGATGGCTCGCGATTGGAATTCTTTAATAAAACTTTTGATTCGAAAGGAACTATCAGATTTGAAAGCGATATAACTGATCCGCATTTAAATATTGTTGCAACTTACATTGGTGAGATTGAAAATTTTGAGCAGCCCGGAAAAGTTGAAGAAGTTGCCGTTAAATTAAAAATCAATTCTCCCCTTTCAACATTAGGAAAAAATCCTTCCGCAGAAAATGAAAATCTATCGGTTTATGTTGGAAGAACAAATATTGAAAATGATATTCCCGATTCGAAATATGATGCATCAAACGCATTATCATTTATCTTGCTTAATCAATTAAGTATGGATATTACAGATGAACAAAAATCTACATTGATTGACGTTGCGGAAAACACAGCTTATTCTTTTCTTGGATCACAATTAACAAATTATTTTTCATCGGCACTTGGCGGATTGGTAAGCAATATCCGCTTTAACAAATATTCGAGTGATAGTTATAAATTACTTTTCTCCGGAAAATATAATAATATTCGGTATTCGTTTGGTGGTAATACAAAATATATGGAATGGAATAAAACCGATATTAAATTTGAGTATTTATTCAATCCAAGTTTTTTAATTCGTGTTGAGCAAAAAGATCCGATTGTAGAAACAACTACCGGAGAAAAAATTCAAGAGTTAGGTCTAAAATATAAATTTGAGTTTTAATGAAAAAAATTATTAAAGATTATTTTATCGCAAATCCAAACAATGCTATTACTTCCAAAACCCTGGGGAAAATTCTAAATATTAAAAAGAAAGATTACGAATTTTTCAAACAAGAACTTTATACAATAGCAAAAGAAGGAATAGTAAAAAAATCCGGTAAACGCTACAAATTAAACTTGGAATCAAAAAAGAAAATTATTGGCGAACTTCAGTTGGTAAACGGGCAAAATTACGGATTTGTAACTTTTAAAGATAAAAATCTGAAAGACGTATTTATTTCTGAAAAAAATCTAACAACAGCTTTTGACGGCGACAAAGTTGAAGTTGCTTTATTTGCAAAAAGAACCGGTAAAAATTTAGAAGGTGAAATTACCAAAATTGTTGAACGTAAAAGAAAAGAAATTGTAGGAGTTTTAAGAAAATCAAAATCTTTTTATTTTGTTGAACCGGATGATTCGAAAATTCACCGCGATTTTTATATTTCATCAAGCAATATCAATAAAGCAAAAGACGGCGATAAAGTTGTTGTAACAAAAATTGAATGGGAAAATTCTCATCTAAATCCGGAAGGAATAATTTCTGAAGTTTTGGGAAAATCCGGTTCTTACGATGCCGAAATTGCTTCAATTGCAAGAGAGTTTGGAATAAAATATAAATTTCCTAATTCAGTTTTAAAGGAAGCAAAAAATCTATCAAATAAAATTCCTGATGAAGAATATCAAAATAGAATTGATTTTCGAAATGTAAATGTTTTTACAATTGATCCGAAAACTGCAAAAGATTTTGATGACGCAGTTTCAATTCAAAAATTGGAAAATGGAAATACATTAATTGGAATTCACATTGCGGATGTAAGTCATTTTGTTCAGCCCGGAACGCAAACCTTTAAGGAAGCCGAAAGCAGAGGAACCAGCGTTTATATAGTTGGGAAAGTAATTCCAATGCTTCCCGAAACTTTATCAAATAATATTTGCTCTCTGGTTCCAAATGAAGATCGTTTAACTTTTAGCGTTCTTGTTGAGTTTGATAAAACGTTCAAACAAAAGAATTATAAAATTGCAAAAACTGTAATTAACAGTAAAAGAAGATTTACTTATGATGAAGTTCAAGAAATTTTGGAAACATCAAAAGGTGATTTTGTAAATGAAATAAAAAGCATAAATGAAATTGCAAGATTTTTACGAAACGAAAGAACGAAAAACGGTAGCATTAATTTTACAACTCCGGATATAGAATTTGAATTAGATAAAACCGGCATTCCGGTTTCCGTTAAAATTAAAGAAAGCAACGAAAGCCATCAGCTTATTGAAGAATTTATGCTTTTGGCAAATAAAATTATCTCGGAACACATAACTAAAACGAAAAAGAAAGAAAAAAATCCTTTTGTTTATAGAATTCATGATTTGCCAAGTGAAGAAAAAATTCAAGAGTTTGCAAAATTTGTTCAATCATTGGGATATACTTTTAATCCGCAAGTAACAAATAAAAGTAAGGAATTGCAGAATCTTTTAGAGAAAGTTAAAGGTTCCGAAGAAGAAGCTGTAATTAATGAAATTGCAATTCGGTCAATGGCTAAAGCTGTTTACTCTACACAAAATATTGGTCATTACGGATTAGGATTTAAATACTATTCCCATTTCACTTCGCCGATAAGAAGATTTCCGGATTTGATTGCTCACTTATTAATTTTTGATTATTTGAAAAATGAAAAACCAAAATTCACTTGGAAACAATTAGAAGAAATTTGTGAACATTCATCATTTACAGAAAGAAATGCAGCAAGCGCAGAAAGACTTTCGGTAAAATTAAAACAAATTGAATTTCTCAAAAATAAAATTGGAGAAACTTTTAACGGAATTATTTCCGGAATTACTCATTTTGGAATTTTTGTGGAACTTAGTGATAATTTGGCAGAAGGCTTAATTTCGATGAGAGATTTGGATGATGATTATTATATTTTTGATGAAAGTTCATATTCGTTAAAAGGAAAACATTCCGAAAAACAATTTCGGTTAGGCGATAAAATAGTTGTAAAGTTAAAAAGAGTAAACGAAGAAAAAAGAGTGATTGATTTTACTCTTTCTTAATGAATAAATAATTTTTATAATTATATAAATGTGATTCGGAATTTATAATGAAAATTACCATGAAATTATTTTTAGCAATTTTATTTTTCTCAAATATATTATTTGCACAGTTCGGGAAAAATCGAGTTCAATATAGAGACCATGAATGGTTCTATGTTCAATCAAAACATTTTGATATTTATTTTTCTGAAGGTGGAGATGATGCTGCCGAATTTACTGCACAAGCTGCAGAAGCCGCTTTGGAAGATCTTCAGAAAAAATTGGATTACCAGCTCAATAATAGAATTTCTCTCGTTGTTTATAATTCACATAACGAATTTCAAGAAACAAATACAACAGACGGATATCTTTCACAAGGAATCGGCGGATTTACCGAGCCATTTAAAAATAGAGTTGTATTCCCTTTCGAAGGATCATATAGCAAATACAGACATGTAATTCATCACGAATTAGTTCATGCTGTAATGCGCGATATGCTATACGGCGGAACAATTCAAAATATTATTGCAAAAGGAATTACTCTGCAATTGCCAATTTGGTATCACGAAGGAATGGCAGAATATTTATCAAGCGGATGGGAAACAAATTCTGATATGTTTATTCGTGATGCAATTATTAATGAATATCTTCCGGATATAAATAGGCTTGATGGATATTTTGCTTATAGAGGCGGACAAGCATTATTTAAATATATTGCAGATACTTACGGCGAGGAAAAAATTGCCGAACTTTTGCATAATGTAAAAGGAAAAGGAAATGTTATCGGAGGTTTCAAATCTTCAATTGGAATTGATCTTGAAGAATTAAATGAAAAATGGAAAAAAGAAGTTAAAAGAAATTATTGGCCGGAAATTGCTTCAAGAAAAGATCCAGATGAATTTGCAAAAAGATTAACGGATAATAAAAAACTCGGCGGATTTTATAATATAAGTCCGGCAATTTCTCCGCAAGGCGATAAAATTGTTTTCATATCAGATAGAAATATTTATTCAGATGTTTATATAATGAATTCGTTTGATGGAGAAGTAATAAAAAAAGTAATTGAAAGCGGTAGAACGGAGGACCTAGAAGAATTAAATTTACTTTTTCCCGCATTAACTTGGGCTCCGGATAATATAAGAATTGCACTTTCAAGTAAAAGTGAAGGTTCCGATGTAATAAAAATTATTAATACAGAAACTGAAGAAGATGAAGATTTGCCTTTTAAACTTCATGGAATTGAATCTGTTAGCTGGTCGCCGGATGGAAAAAATATTGCATTTTTAGGAAGCAATGCTAAACAATCTGACATCTACATTTACAATTTTGAAACTAGAAATCTTACAAATATTACTGATGATATTTTTAGCGAATATGTACCAAGCTGGTCGCCGGATAGTAAAAAAGTAATTTTTTCATCTGATAGAAATGGTTTTAATAAAAATAATTTTAATCAGGATGGTTTATCAATGTCAACTTTACAAGGATTTCAAATGGATCTTTATTTAGTTGATGTTGAAACAAAGAATGTTGATCGCGTTACCGATTGGCAATTCAGTGATGAAAAACAAGCAGTTTTTTCTCAAACAGGAAATGAAATAATTTTTATTTCTGACTTTAACGGAATTGATAATCTCTATAAAAAAAGAATAACTTTATCAAAAAATGATTCTGCAAATTCAATTTTAGAAACACCGGCAATTGCATTAACAAATTCGCTAAATAAAATTGAAAGTATTTCACTTTCTCAAGATGCAAAAAAATTAGTTTTCTCGGCATTTTATAATGCTGGTTTCAATATTTTTTTGATCAATAATCCGTTTGAAATGGAAGAAGTTAAGGATATTGAATTCACTAAATATATGAGTCAATTTTATGAAGATGAAATTCCTCAAGTTGAAGAAATAGCCCAGACTGAAATTCCGGAGGAAGGGAAAGAATTTATTTTTACAGACGATGCAAAAAAAGATTCTTCAGCAGAAAATAACTCAAAAATATTTATTGGTCAAATTATTGATCATGAAAAAGAATTGGAAGACACAATTAGAACAGATTATGCAGATTTTGTTTTTGCTAAAAATGATGTTTTTAAAGAAAACGAATTAGAAAACAAACCTCAGCTTTTATTCAGAGAAAAATTAGATGAAGAAGGAAATTTTCTAGTTAATAAATACAAAGTTGATTTCTCACCTGATTTAATTTACGCAAATGCCGGTTATAGTTCTTTGTACGGAGTTTTAGGCACAACAGTTTTATCTTTTAGCGATGTACTTGGAAATCACAGATTAGTTGGAACAACAAGTTTGCAAATTGATTTGAAAAATAGTGATTATGGTCTTGCATATTATTATCTGCCGGAAAGAATTAATTTTGGCGTTGCTGCATATCATACAGCAAGATTTGTTTATTTATCCGGATATTTCGGAAGCGATTTATATCGTTTTAGAAGTTACGGCGGAAATGTTTTTGCAAGCTATCCGTTAAACACATTTCATAGAATTGAAGCAAATTTAAGTATTCTAAGAGTTACGCGAGAAAATTTAGATTTTATTGAAGTGCCAGTTGAGAAAGCAACTTTTATAATTCCATCAATTAGTTATGTAAAAGATAATGTAATGTGGGGATACACTTCGCCGATCGAAGGTTCACGATATAATCTTACCCTAATGGGAAACCCCGGATTTACAGGCTCAAAAGAAAGTTTTGGAACATTAACTTGGGATTACAGAAAATATTTTAGATTTTTTTATGATAATGGATTTGCTGCAAGATTTTCCGGTGGTTATTCTTTTGGAATAAATGCTCAACGTTTCTTTATCGGCGGAACTGATAGTTGGATAAATAGAACATTTGCAACTCAAGATATTCCGTTAAATTCAGCATCAGATTTTGTTTTTCTTACACCAGCTCTTCCATTAAGAGGTTTTGATTATGCAGAACAAATTGGAACCAAATATTCGCTTGTGAATCTGGAATTAAGAATTCCTCTAATTAGATATTTATTAACCGGCGGAATTCCGTTATTTTTCCAAAATATTATTGGAACAGCATTTATTGATGCCGGAAGTGCGTGGAGTGACAATAGTCAACTTAGGTTTTTCAAAAAATCTTCAGAAGGAAAAACTGTTACTAATGATTTATTAATTGGCGGAGGATTTGGCGCAAGACTTTATTTCCTATTCTTATGGAAATTTGATGTGGCTTGGTCTTATGATGCTCAAAATTATTCTAAACCAAAATATTATATTTCTTTGGGATTAGATTTTTAATTTTCTGACGAAGGTTTGCTTTCTTTCTTTGTTTCTTTTGGCGTAGAACTATTTTCAGATTTTGCAATTGAATCTGAAGGTTTTTTAGAATTTTTATAATCCGTTTGATAAAATCCCGAACCTTTAAAAATTGGAGCAGCACCAGCTCCAATTAATCTATTTAATTTTCCAGAACACTTTGGACACACTTTTAATGGCTCATCAGTCATTTTTTGTAATTCTTCAAAAGTATAATTACATTCTGTACATTTATAATCATATGTCGGCATAAAAACCTCTGAAATTTGAGTGGCAAATTTATAGATTATATTTGTAAAATAAAATTTTATTTACAAATACTAATTCGCTATGTTTCCAAAAAATAGTTACGGTTATGAAAGGTATAAAATCTGCACTACTATTAGCATATTTTAGTTTTTTTCTAAGTTCTTGTTTAAACTACAATCAAGTTACAACTTTAAAAACTGATAATTCCGGAAAAATGTTTATCCATTATTGGGTGGAAATGGATCCCGATCTTGATTCTTTGCTCATAAATAAAATTGGATTGTTCAATAAAGAAAGTTTGACTGATAATTTTACTTCAACTTTTACAAGTATTAACTACGCAAATATTTTTAATGATTTTACCGATAGTACATTACACGCCCAAATTGAATTTGAATTTGTAAATTTTGATTCACTAAATCAGTTGAACTTTTTTAAACATTCAGAACTATCAATAATTGATGGACCTGATGAAACAAAAATATTTTCTCAATTTATTCAGCCAATTTCTACAACCTTTGGACTTTCCGAAAAAAATTATTCAATTACTTATACTTATTATCTACCCGGAAATATAATTAGGCATGATGCAAATTCACTTTCGAGAAATAAGCTCGAATGGAATTTTACTGCAAATGATATTGGAAATGGAAAAATTATTTCGGCTACCTTTATCCCCTTTAAACTAAAAGAAACACCAATTTGGATTTATGCATTAGCAAGTATTGTAATTTTAATTGTTTTAGTTTTTCTTCTTAAAAAAAGTAAAAAGTAGAAGAAAAATTACTATTTTTAAAAAATATCAAGTTTGACTTAACTTTTAGTTTTACTTATATTTATAGCTTGTATAAAAAATCGCAATTTAATTTTAAAAATGGCTGCTGCTGGTCCAAAAATTTTTTCTGGTTCTTCAAATCCGGAATTAGCAAAAAGAATCGCTAATTACATCGGAATTCCGCTAGGCGGCATTGACCTTAAAAAGTTTAAAGATGGCGAAATATGGGTAAAATTTAAAGAAAATATTCGCGGTGGTGATGTTTACTTGGTTCAATCTACACATCAGCCGGCAGAAAATCTTTTAGAATTATTAATAATGATTGACGCAGCAAAACGGTCTTCGGTTGCAACCGTAACAGCTGTAATTCCTTATTTTGGATATGCAAGACAAGATAGAAAAGATCAGCCGAGAGTAGCAATTACCGCAAAATTAATTGCAAACTTGATTTCAGTCGCGGGTGCAGATAGAGTTATAACAATGGATCTTCACGCTGCTCAAATTCAAGGTTTTTTTGATATTCCATCTGATCATTTATATGCTTCGTCTGTTTTTTTAGACGTATTTGAAAATCATTCTGATGATTTGGTTGTTGTTTCTGCGGATGTTGGCGGAATTAAATTAGCAAGATCTTACGCAAAAAGATTAAATGCAAATTTGGTTGTTATTGATAAAAGAAGACCAAAGCAAAACCAAGCTGAAGTAATGAATATTATTGGTGATGTAAAAGGTAAAGATGTTTTACTTGTTGATGATTTAATTGATACCGGCGGGACATTTATTTCTGCCATAAATGCATTAATTGAAAACGGTGCAAAATCAATTTACGGAGCAGTTACGCACCCTGTACTTTCAAGTGATGCTATAGAGAGAATAGAAAATTCAGCAATAACAAAACTATATGTTACGGATTCTATTCCTCTTAAAGAAAATGGAAATCTTAAAAAAATTGTAGTTCTTTCTGCTTCAAGGTTATTAGCTGAAGCAATTAGAAGAACCCACAATCATGAATCTATAAGTTCATTGTTTGATATTGATAAAGGTTAGAATTTAGAGTAATAATTGGAGTAAATAAAATTATGTCAGATATTAACATAATAGCGCAAAAAAGAGTAAAATCAACAAAAGGAGCTGTTAATCAACTTAAAAGAGAAGGAAACGTTCCAGGTGTTCTTTATTCAAAAGATTTGGAACCGTTAAATATTACAGTTAATGAGCTTTCTCTTAAACCTGTTGTTTATACTTCTGAAGTTCATTTAGTAAACTTAACAATTGAAGGCCAAGAAAATGTAAGATCAATTTTAAAAGATATTCAATTTCATCCTTTAACAGATAGAATTATTCATGTGGATTTTCAAGCGGTAACTCTTGGCAAAGCAATTCAACTTCAGGTTCCGGTTTCTTTTATTGGCTCTGCAATTGGAGTTAAAGAAGGCGGCAGAATTCAGCAAAATGTTCATAAATTAGATATTGAATGTTTACCAAAAGATATTCCCCAACATCTTGAAATAGATATTACAAATCTTCATATCGGAAAATCGATACTAATTAGTGATTTATCATTTGAAAATATTGAAATATTGAATTCAAAAGATACAGTTGTTGTTTCTGTTACATCTATTAAAGAAACATCTGATGAAGAAAAAACCGATTTGCTTCATGATACACCAAAAGAACCCGAAGTAATTGGAAAAGGTAAATCTCTAGAAGATTCTGAAGGATAATTTTTGAGATTAATTGTCGGAATTGGAAATCCCGGTAAGATTTATGTTGGAACCAGACATAATATAGGATTTTACATTTTAGATAATTTTGCTCATAAATTAAAAATTGATTTTTCTCCAACAAAAAGTGATTTTTGGCAAATGGAAAGTAGCTTAGATACTTTCCATTTTTTATTAATTAAACCAACAACTTTCGTTAATAATTCAGGATTGGTTGTTCAACAACTTGTTGATAAATTTCAATTAAATATTGAAGATTTATTAGTAATTTATGATGATGTTAATCTTGAGCTTGGGAAAATAAGAATTAGAAAAAACGGAAGCGACGGCGGACACAACGGAATTAAATCAATAATTTATCATTTACAATCTGATGAATTTCCAAGAATTAGAATTGGAATAAATGGAAATGATGAAAAAACTGATTTGGCAGATTACGTTTTAAGTAAATTTTCAAATGATGAAATCAAAACAATTCAAGAAAAACTTCCTTTTATATTCAGCTTACTTTCGGAATTTATTGTTAATGGATATGGAAAGATGTTAGATTATTTCAGTAAAGAATCAAACAAAAATACTTCCAAATTATCTCACAATGAGGAATGAATTTATGGAATTACTAATCTACATTATACCAGTTCTTGGCTTATCTGCACTTGCATTTTCATATTACAAAAACTCTTGGATTTCTAAAAAAAGCACCGGCACTGAAAATATGACCAAAATTTCTAAATACATTAGAGATGGTGCAATTGCTTTTCTTAAAACAGAGTACAAAGTTCTTTTCTGGGTAATTCTTGTTGTTGCAATTTTATTAGCATATTCAAATTCCGGAAACGAAGAATCTTCATGGTTAATTTCATTATCATTTGTTATTGGCGCATTTAGTTCTGGTCTTGCCGGATATTTAGGAATGAATGCGGCAACTAAAGCTAATGTGAGAACAACCGAAGCCGCAAGAATAGGTCTAGGCCCCGCTTTAGAAATTGCATTTTCCGGTGGAACAATTATGGGAATGAATGTTGTTGGTTTAGGTGTTTTTGGTCTCGGTATTTTATTTATTTTTTATTCAAATCTTAATTGGGATATTTTTAAAATAATAAATGTTCTTTCCGGCTTCTCATTAGGAGCTTCAACAATTGCGCTATTTGCAAGAGTTGGTGGTGGAATTTATACAAAAGCTGCAGATGTTGGAGCAGATTTAGCCGGTAAAGTTTATGAAGGAATTCCTGAAGATGATCATAGAAACCCCGCGACAATTGCTGATAATGTTGGCGATAATGTCGGTGATGTTGCCGGAATGGGTGCAGATTTATTTGAAAGTTACGTTGGGGCCATTGTTGGAACTATGGTTTTGGGTGCTGTTTTTGTTACGCCCGATGTTCCGGAATTAAAATTAGAAGCTGTAATTTTACCTTTAGTTTTAGCCGGAGTTGGAATTATACTTTCAATTTTAGGTTCACTTCTTGTAAGAGTTAAAGAAGGCGGAAATCCTCAAAAAGCTCTAAATTTTGGTGAGTTTAGTGCCGCCGGAATGATGATTGTTGCATCATATTTTATTATTACTTGGATGCTACCTCAATCATGGACCTACAATAATTTTGAATATACAAGTTTAGGAATTTTCTTTGCAACTTTAATCGGATTAGTTGCCGGAACTCTTATTGGACTTATTACTGAATATTATACCGGAACAGATTATAAACCAGTTCACAAAATAGCTTACCAATCCTTGACGGGTGCAGCAACAACAATTATTTCCGGTATGGGAGTTGGAATGAGTTCAACAGCACTTCCAACAATAATTTTAGCACTGGGAATAATTGGTGCATATGAATTTGCAAATTTATATGGAATTGCAATTGCCGCATTGGGAATGCTTTCAACTACCGGAATACAATTAGCAGTTGATGCATACGGACCAATTTCGGATAATGCCGGCGGTATTGCAGAAATGGCTGAATTACCAAAAGAAGTTAGAGAAAGAACTGATAAATTAGATGCCGTTGGAAATACAACTGCTGCAATTGGAAAAGGTTTTGCAATTGGTTCGGCTGCATTAACAGCTTTGGCATTATTTTCGGCTTACATGCAGCAAGCGGAAATTAATGTAATTGATTTGGCAAAACCAATTATTATGGGTGGATTATTTATTGGCGCAATGCTTCCATTTTTATTTTCATCAATGGCAATGGGAGCTGTTGGAAGAGCCGCAAGAGAAATGATTATTGAAGTAGGCAGACAATTTAGAGAAATTCCCGGTTTGCGTGAAGGAACTGCCGAAGCCGAATATTCAAAATGTGTTGAAATTTCTACGCAAGCTGCAATTAAAGAAATGATTTTACCCGGATTAATGGCAATTTCAGTTCCGGTAATTATTGGATTTATTTCAAAAGAAATGCTTGCCGGTTTATTAGCCGGAGTTACAGTTTCCGGAGTTTTAATGGCAATTTTTCAATCAAACGCCGGCGGAGCCTGGGATAATGCAAAAAAATTGATTGAAGGAAATTTAAATATTGATGGCAAAATGTACGGAAAAGGTTCGGAACCGCACAAAGCATCAGTTGTCGGCGATACTGTTGGTGATCCTTTAAAAGATACATCCGGACCATCACTAAATATTTTAATTAAATTAATGTCTGTAGTTTCCTTGGTAATTGCGCCATTAATTAAGTAAATTTACAGACTATTTTTTAACAACCCTGCTATTAAAAATAATTTTAATAGCCTAAAGGCCAAAGGGAGGAACAATGGCAACACGACATTATGAGAGTGTTGTAATTCTTAATGCAACGCTTGAAGATCCCCAAATTGAGGAAATTATTACCTCAATTCATCACCACATTAAAACAAATGGCGGTGAAATTACAGATGTAGAAAATTGGGGAAGAAAAAGACTCGCTTACGCAATTAATAATGCTAAAAGCGGATATTACCTAATCACCAGATTCATTGCAGCACCTTCAATGATTTCCGAATTTGAAAGATCACTCAAGCTTGATGAAAATGTTATAAGATATTTAACAATTTCATTGGATAAAAAGGCAATTGAATATCTCAAAAATGCCGCAAATAAAAAAGAAGAACCAGCTTCCGAACAAGGAACTGAGGTTCTTGAAAAATCAACGTTAGAATCAGTTAAAGAATAAAAAACGATTAGATGGAGGAAACAAATGGCTGAATTGAAAATGCCTGAATTAAATAATGTAATTGTAGCCGGCAATTTAACAAAAGATCCAATTTTCAGAGAAACTTCAAATAATACTCCTGTTGCTAATTTTCACGTTGCTGCAAATAGAAGATACAAAGACAGTAATAATCAGTGGCAAGAAGATGTTTGCTATGTTGGGGTTGTTGCTTGGAATAAATTGGCTGATAGCTGCAAAGATAGATTAAGAAAAGGCAGTGCTGTTCTTGTTGATGGAGAATTACAAAGCAGAACTTTTAAAACTGAAGATGGAAAAAATAGAACAATCGTAGAAATAAAAGCAAAACGAATACAATTTTTAAATAAATTAGGCAAATCAAATGAAGAATTTCCAGATGCAGCAGCTGAAGATTCTGATGACAGCTTAATTGAAGATACATCGTTTGATAAATTTCTAAATGATGAAGAGTCAAACCTTATCAATGATGACAAATAATTGAGGTAAAAATGAAAAATAAAAAAGCTCGTAGAGTTATAGACGAATACATCGATTACAAAGATGGAAAAAAACTTATTAAATTTATTTCTGACCAAGGTAAAATTATTCCAAGAAGAATTACCGGATTAAGTGCTAAACAACACAGAGAACTTGTTAGAGCAGTTAAAAGAGCAAGACAAGTAGCAATTTTACCATTTGTTTCAGAAGCAGTTAAGTAGGAGTAAATAATGAAAGTAATACTTAGAAAAAATTATGATCAACTTGGTAAAATTGGCGATCTTGTTGATGTAAAAGACGGATTTGCAAGAAATTTTTTATTACCAAGACAGATTGCATATATTGCAACAAAAGGCAATATTAGATCTTTAGAAGAAGAAAAGCAACAAATTGTAAAAAAAGAAGCAAAAGAACTTACTGCAGCAAAATCACTTGCGACAGAATTAGAAAATGTTTCTATAACAATTCCTGTTAAAGTTGGTGAAGAAGACAAAATTTTTGGATCTGTTACAAATCAAATGATTGCAGATGCTTTAAAAGAAAAGAAATATGATATTGATAAAAGAAAAATTGATTTGGAAGAACCAATAAAAGCTTTAGGAATTTATAGTGTTAACATTAAATTACATCCGGAAGTTAGTGCTGTAGTAAAAACTTGGGTTGTAAGAGAATAGTATTGTATTGATGAAAAATATTAAAGCCTTCAGAAATTTTTATTGAAGGCTTTTTTTATTTAATAACAGATTGATGAAGTAACTCAATCCGTGTTTTAATTGATTTTCTTATCTCATCTATCTATATTTTCACACTTATTTTAAATAAAACTATAATTAATTTACACTGTGGGCATTATGAAAGAGTTAAGATTTAGGTCAATATTAGTAATTGCAGCAGTTGCACTTAGTGTTTACTTGCTGTACCCTACTTTTCAGGATTATAACAACAATAAAGAAATTGCAAAAACAGTTAATAATCTGAAAGACAGTATTAAAACTTCAAATAGTAATTTATCAGATGAACAAATCCAAAATATTCTTGAATATAAAGAAGACAGTATTCGCGTTGCTGATCCAGATATTAAAGCAGCAAGAGAAAAACGAATTAAATTAGGTCTGGATTTACAAGGTGGAATGTACCTTGTTATGGAAGTTAATACTGCTAAATTACTTGAACGACTTGCAAAAGATCCGGATTTACAATTCCAAAATATTCTTAAAGAAACAACAGAAATTGCAAAGACTTCTGATCAGGATTTTGTTTCAATTCTTTCCGGAAAACTTGCTGAAAACAATATTAGACTCAGCAGATATTTTGGATCAATCAGACAAGAAGATTCAGAAATAATTGATGAACTTACAGAACAAGAATCTGACGCTGTTACAAGAGCTATAGAAATTATCAGAAACAGAATTGATCAATACGGAGTTTCGGAACCGTCAATTCAAAAACAAGGTGCAAGAAGAATTATTGTTGAATTGCCGGGCGTTGCAAAAAAAGAAGAAGCTAAAAATCTTTTGCAAGGCAGAGCAATGTTGGAGTTTAAATTGGTAAAGGATGCAGAATTTACTTTTCCAATTATGAATAAAATAGATGAAGTTCTTGCAAATTTAAATAAAGACACTACCGAAGTTGCTATTGAAGATTCATTACTTTCCGATACCGAACTTTCTGCAGAAGAATCTGCTAAAAAACATCCATTCTTTTCTGTTGCACGATTGATTTCTCAAAATAGTGCTGATGCGATTGTTGAAGAAGGCAAAAAAGATTTATTAAATAATTTGCTAAACCGAGCGGAAGTAAGAAAAGTTATTCCGGATAATGTTGAATTTGTTTATTCGGCAAAACCTTACGCTGTACAAGATGGAATTACTTATTATGTTTTGTATCTTGTAAATAAACAAGCTGAGCTTACTGGCGGAGTTATTGTTGATGCTCAGGCTAATATTAGTCAGCAAACAACTGCCCCGGTTGTAAATATGCAAATGAATTCGGAAGGTGCAAGAGAATGGGCAAGAATTACCGGTGCAAACGTTAATAAAAGATGTGCTGTGGTTTTAGATGGTTTTGTTTATACCGCACCAAATATTAATGAAAAAATCCCATCCGGAAGTTCACAAATCTCCGGAATGGATGATTTGGAAGAAGCCAAATTAATTGAAATTGTATTAAAAGCCGGTGCTTTACCAGCCCCAGTTGATATCATTGAAGAAAGAACAGTTGGTCCGTCACTTGGGCAAGATTCAATCAATCAAGGTTTTAATTCAACAATAATTGCTTTTATTATTATTGCATTTTTCATGTTCATATATTATAAAAAATCTGGCGCATTTGCTGATTTAGCATTATTGTTTACGATTTTATTTATTATGGGAATTTTGGCAGCCTTCAATGCAACTTTAACTCTTCCCGGCATTGCTGGTATTATTCTAACAATTGGAATGGCGGTGGATGCTAACGTTCTTATTTTTGAAAGAATTAGAGAAGAATTAACAACCGGAAAAACTGTAAAAGCTGCTGTTCAAGGTGGTTTTTCACATTCCTATTCCGCAATTTTTGATTCAAACATTACATCGTTTTTTACTGCAGTAATTCTTTATCAATTTGGAAGCGGACCAATTCAAGGATTTGCATTAACTTTGATGATAGGAATCCTTTCAAGTTTATTTTGCGCATTAGTTATTACAAAATTATTATTTGAGTTTATGATTGCTAAAGGATATGCAATTAATATAGGAAGCAGATCGAGAATATTCGATAAACTAAATTACAATTTTCTTGGTAAAAGAAAAATTGGTTATATACTTTCCGGATCATTACTTGCAATTGCAATTATTAGTTTTCTAATTAGAGGCGTTGAATTAGGAATTGATTTTAAAGGCGGTTCTGAAATTGCTGTTCAATTTGCAAAACCTATTGAAATTACAGATGTTAGACAAGAACTAAGTTCTATTGGATTGGGAAATGTTGAAGTAAAAACTTTTGGTGATGATTCCGGTGTTTTAGTTAGAACAGAATTGCAAGAAATTCCTAAAAATTTAGTTCCGAATGTAATTTCAACATTGGATAAATCAATAAATAAATATTTTCCGGGTGTACAAAAAACAATTGTTGATTCTTCTTTAAATTCATTTACATTTGAATTTCCATCAGTTGAAATTACTAACTCTCTTATAGAAAAACTTTTTGTTGATGGATTTCAAACTTCAAGAGCGACTGACGATATTGAAAACCGAAGAATGACAGTTAATTTAACAATTGCAGATTGGATTAAAGAAAATTTAATTCAATTACACTCTGATAATCCTTTCCAAGTTTTGAAAGAAGAAAAAGTTGGACCTAAAGTTGGCGAAGAATTAAAATTTGATGCAATTGTTGCCGTTATACTTTCACTTATTGTAATCTTAATTTACTTAGGTTTCAGATTTAAATTTGGATTTGCGCTTGGTGCGGTAATTGCCCTTTTCCATGACGTTTTAATTACTCTCGGAGCATTCTCGTTATTGTACGGATTGATACCTGGACTTAATTTAGAAATTTCTGTAAGTGTGGTTGCGGCCTTTTTAACTTTAGTTGGTTACTCAATTAATGATACTGTAGTTGTTTTTGATAGAATTAGAGAAGATATTAAAATACACAAAACTGCTAATATTGAAGAAATAATGAATAAAGCTATAAATAAAACGTTATCAAGAACCGTAATTACAAGCTTAACTACTCTATTTGCAGTAATTGTAATTCTAATTTTCGCCGGTGAGGTTTTAAGAGGTTTTGCATTCTCATTATTCTTCGGAATTATAATTGGTACATATTCATCAATTTTTGTTGCGAGTGCATTCGTTTTAGAATATGCAAAAAAACGCGGACAAAAAATTCAATTCTAAATTGAATATTATTTTAGTAAAACAAAAAGGCAACTAATAAGTTGCCTTTTTTTATTTCTACAAATTCAGTAAAAAATTTGATTATAATTTTGCTGATGGCTTTGTAATATTGAGTAAAGCTTTGTGAGAATTCGATAATTTGAAAAGACAAAAACGAAAAACAGATGTTCGTTATTTGGAATTCCGGCGTTTTTAATAAGAAGAGAAATCTAATAATTAAAGTAAGAGATGTCTCATCAAAAACAATTCGACATGACAAATCTCTAATACTCAATAAAATAAAGATTATAAAACTTTTAATACTACCATTGTAATATCGTCATTGGGTTCTGTATTACCTCTAAAAACTTCTAAATTTTGTATTGATAAATTTAAAATTTCTTTTGCGCTTAGATGAGATTTTTCTTTTATCACTGAAATAAGTTTATCATAACCAAATAAATCATTATTAGAATTCATTGCTTCGTTTACGCCATCTGAAGAAAAAATAAAAATATCATGCGGAGAAATATTAACTTCCAATTCTTCCAAATTATTTTTGAACAAATCTCCACTTTCTAATCCAATACCAATTCCTTTTGGTTTTATATATTGCACAACTCCATCTGTAATTTTTAAAGTTGGAGTATGACCGGCTCTGCAAATTTTTATTTGCCTTTTTGCAACATCAATAAATGCAACCGTTAATGTTATAAACCATTGTTTATCAATATTTCCGGTGATTCTTTTGTTTAATTCATAGAGAACTTCTTTCGGCGATCTGGTATCAGTGCAGAAAAGTTGTATCATTGTTTGAAGTTTTGACATATAAAAAGATGCGGAAAGTCCTTTGCCGGAAACGTCTCCAACAACAATAAACATTTGCGTATCTGTAATTTTAATAACATCATAATAATCGCCGCCGACTTGCATTGCGGGAATCATAATTCCGGAAATATCTAAATTATTTAATTTCGGAATATTAATTGGAAGCAATCCTTCTTGTATTTGACGCGCAACAACTAATTCCCTTTCGAGCTTTATTTTCTTGGCTTCTTCTTCATACAATCTTGCATTTTCTAAAGAAACAGCCGTTTGATTTGCCGCAGCAATTAATAAATCAATATCTTTCCCGGCAAATTGCGCTCCCGAATGTTTCAATCCAAATAATAATAATCCAATAATTTTCTTTTTAATATAAAGCGGAATTATTGTATAAATTCCTTCTGCAATTAATTCTTTAGAAACACATGGAAAAATATTTTCAAACTCGGTTTGATCAAATGCAATTGGATGTTTAAGTTCTAATTTTTCATTTATTTTCAATTCAATTACATTTTCACAATTTGTAAATGTTAAATTTTTATTTTGAAAACCGTCTTCCCTTTTCAGAATAAATTCATTTGTGTTAAAATCTTTTATTGCAATTCCAAACTTTTCAACTTTTAAAGAATCAACAAATGTTTCTAAAACCGAATCTAAAATATTATCCATTCCAACAATTGTAGAAATATCATTGCTGAATTTCATCAAAACTTTTTGATACGCAAATTGTTCCGGATAAAAATATTTTGTAATTACATTTTGAAATCTGTCTTTTGTCGATTGAAAAATAAGCGCAAAAATTATGAAAATTCCTCCGGCAACAACGCCTTGATATTCCGAAGTTACAGCTTCACTTATGTACTGACCCAAAACATAAATTATTAAAAAATAACTTCCGGCAATTGTAATTGTTGCGGTTCCGTAGAGAATTGTGTTTTTTAAAACATCGCTTACATCCAATAATGAATATCTGAAAATCGAATATCCAAAACTTAACGGAAGCAGAATGATTAAAAATATTGGTAGATAATATTCCGGATTATTAAATATAGAATCAGCTAAAACATTTGCAAATGTATTTACATAAATAATTGAAATTACTCCAACGGTATAGCCGATCAATACTACAAATATTGAAGCTCGTTCGGTTGGATCTTTTAATTTCATAAAACTTCTGAATAGAGAAATTAACCCGATTATTAATGCAATAAGAATGGAAACATTTATAAATCCGATAAGTATGAAAGTTGATTTATTATCAAAAACATTTGAAGTTGCAAGCGGATAATAAACAAAATATATTCTTGAAATTACAGCAACTGCCGCAAAAATTGTTGGCGTAATAATCAAAAATTTTGAAGTGTATTTCTTTTTTATAATTTTTGTTTCAAGCGGAAATACCCAGAAAAAATAAATAAAAATATACGGAAGAAATATTGATGAAATTACCCAGCTTAGATCTGCAAAAAGCGTTAAAATTTTATACTCAAAAAATGGATTTAATAATTGATTTCCGGAAAAAAGGTAAACTGTATTTGAGAGAACAAACAGAGCTCCAATTCTATAAAATAATAATTGCGGAAATCCATAAGGTTTTGATGATAAAACTACAAATCCAACCGCAAGCCAAATTATGCCAAGAATTGCAAAAGCCAATCCGCCTATATCAATAATTTTCTTTACTTTAATAGTTGTGTCAAAAACTTTTCCCTCTCTTGAAACTGTAAAAACAAGCGAATCGCCGGTTGGTTTTCTATCTGCCAAATATGAAGCGTGAAATAAATTTCTTAATTTTTTACCGTCAATTTTTAAGAAAGTATCGCCGTCTCTAATTCCTGCATTCCAAGTTATTCCATTATGTTTTACCAAATCGAAATAAATTCTTAAACTGTCTTTACCAATTTTTTCTTGCTTCCACAAACATTCATCATTTGTTCTTGGCGTAATATTCAAAATAAAATACAGATTAATAAATCCTATTATTCCAAGTAATATTGTTACCGGAAGAATTATTTTTTTTCTGTATTTTGCTAAAAATTTACTTAACATAATTTATTTTATTTTTAGTACAAGACACGTAATATCATCAGATTGTTCTGATCCTTTTGTATGAAGATTTATATCTTCTAAAATATTGTTCAATATCATTTTCGAATTTTGATTAAAACAATTTAACATAAGATTTTCCAATCGTTCATCGGTATATTCATTATTGTTAAAATCCATTGCTTCGGTAATTCCATCCGTAAATAATAAAATTACATCTTCAGAATTTAAACTTATAGTTTCCATTTCGTACGGAATTATTGTTTTCATTACGCCAAGAATCATTCCGCCTTTTCTTAATTTTTTAATTCCGTCTTTGTTAACCAATAACGGCGGATTGTGTCCCATATTTACATAAGAAAATTCGTTTGTAATTGAATCAAAAATTCCCCAGAAAAATGTTATAAAACTTCCGTTTGTCGTATTCTCAGAAACAACATCATTCAAAAAATTAGACGCTTCTTGCAGTTTATAGTTCTGCTTATAAATTGCTTTAAGAAATGCTTGAAGATTTGCCATTAACAATGATGCTTGAATTCCTTTGCCGGAAACATCTGCAATTGCAATTAGTAATTTATTTTCAGTAAGCTGAACAACATCGTAAAAATCTCCGCCTACCATTTTCGCGGTTTTATTAATTGCTTCAATTTCAAACTTTGCTGATTTTGGTAATTTGCGCGGAAGTAAATTTCTTTGAATATTTTTGGCAATTTCTAAATCTTTTTCAATTTTTTGTTTTTCCAATGCTTGCTGAAAAAGTAAACTATTTTCAATTGAAATAATTGCCAAACTTGCAACAGATGATAAATATTCCAAATCTGATTGAGTATAATCTTTGTTTGATAATCTTTTGCCAAGAAAAATAATTCCTTTTGTAACATTTTTAATTATCATCGGAATTATAACTTCAATTCCAATTTTTTTTAATTCATCAAACTTGGGCGAACTGCTTGCGTGAATTGGGGATGAGACAGATTTACACTCGCAATGATTTATTAAATCTTCCAAAAGTTTATTGTTGAATTTACTTTCAAGAATATTAAAATTTTCATTTTGAATTAATACAATTGCAAATTTTGAAACAAGCATTTGCGCACTTATTGCAAAAGTTAACAATTTTGAAACTCTATCAATATCCAAAATACTGCTGAATTCTTTTCCTAAATCAAACAATGAATTTAATTGATTTATTTTTCCATCGAGCTGTTTGTTAATTTCATTTAGTTTTTCAAAATTTTGAATATTCTTAATTGCGGCACTTCCAATTTTTACAATTGTTGAAAGAAATAATTTGTCTTCTTCATCATAATCTTTTTGAGAAAGTTTTTTACCTAGTAAAATAAATCCAATTACTTTATCTGTTGAAATAATTTGTTCGTAAATTTTAATATTTTCTTGAAGAAGTAAATCATCAAAATTTCTATCTAAATTATTTACAATCAAATTTGAAATTCTTTTCGCATCAATTTGAGTAAAACCTTTGTAAAGTTTAGGCTCAAGGTTTTTCTCATCAAAAAGTGCAATAATTCCTTTTGTAGTATGAAGTTTTCCGAAACAAGTTAAAAGTAAATTGTTGAGTGCAAAATCTAAATTTAAATTTGAGTTTATATTATTTGAAAAATCAACGAGAGCAGAAAAATTACGAAGTGCAATGTTACTATTTGGTAAATTCATTATAAATTATGAAAGATATTTGACAAGCGTAACTTTGTTTTTCTTGTCTTTTGGTTGAGAATATTTTACCTCATCCATTAATTTTTTCATCAGAAACATTCCTAATCCGCCGACTTTCTTTTCTTGATAATATTTTTTCAAGTCCGGTTCCGGAATTGAAGTTGAATTAAAATGTTCGCCATTATCTGTAATAGAAACCGAAAATTTGTTACTTTTCACGGAAATATTAATTCCAATTTTTCCTTTATTAGAATATTTGTAAGCATGTTTAATAATATTTGTGCAAGCTTCATCAGCAGCTAAAACAATTTTTCCCGATGTATCATTGTCAAAACCGGCATCTTTAGCGGCTGTGCGGATAAAATCTCTAATTACAGATAAATTATCAGTACTGCTTTTAACTGTAATTTTTTTAATTATATTTTTTCTAAAATCGTTCAATGTTATTTTGCCTGGATGAATTTTTCAATTGCATCTTTTTCATCTTTAAAGAATTCATACAATAAAGGAAATCCTAATAAATCAAAAATATTGTACACTTCATCTTTAAGATTGCTAAATTTAATATCGCCGCTATTTTCACGCATTGTTTCTACATAAGCCATAAAAACTCCTAAACCGGCACTGCTTATATATTGAAGGTCTCGAAAATTTACTACGACTTTAAATTGCTTACTATCAATAAGCGAATTAAAAGCATTTTCAAGCTCGGGCGCTGTGTGTGCATCTAAAAATCCTTTTACATTAAGCACACTAACTTTGCCAACACCCTCCTTACGAACATAAAAATCTGCCATTAACTTTCTCCCTCTATTTTGTGGGAATTCCACTTTAATAAAACTAACGTAATATCATCATGCTGAGAATTATTTTTAGAAAACGTTGTAACGGATGTCATAATTTGATTTGATAATTCATCAACAGATAATTGGGAATTTTTATTTATTACATCTTCCAATCTATTGTAGCCAAATTCTTCTTTATTTTCATTTAAAGCTTCATTAATTCCATCTGTAAACAATATCAAAATATCGTTATTATTTAGTTTAATTTCCATTTCTTTTATATTGTTACTGAACTTACTTGTAAAATCTAAACCAAGCCCTATTCCTTCGGGAATTAATTTTTCTACATTATTTCCGTTAAAGTAAAAAAGCGGCGCATGACCCGCTCGTACAAAATTAAAAATTCCATTTGAAGTATCAATAATTCCATAAATTGCAGTAACAAAACTTTTTTTCGATAAACAATTTTCCAAAATGGAATTTGCTTGAATTAGTATTTCCTTGGGATTATTTATCAATTTAGAAAGTGAGGAAAATACTCCTTTAACTTCCGCCATAACAAATGCTGCTTCAATTCCCTTTCCGGAAACATCCGCAATTACAATTCCCAATTTGTTTTCATCAATTTTAAAGAAATCGTAATAATCGCCTCCGACTTCAAACGCCGGAACGAACAAAGCAGAAATTTCTAAATTTTCACATTTAGGTGTTTGCTGTGGTAAAATTTTATATTGAACATCTCGCGCAACATCCAGCTCTTTTTCTAATCTTTCTTTCTCAATCGATTCTTCCAAAAGTTTTGCATTTTCAATTGCAACAGATGCAATTCCCGCAAATGTGCTTACCGATTTGATGTCTTCTTCTTCAAACATTCTGCTGCTTTTTCTTGCGGAAAATAAATATCCATTATTTTTATTTTGAATTAATAATGGTGCTGAAACTACTGATTTTATTGAATGAGGTAATTTATGTTTCTTATCAAATATTTGTAAATCCGTTGTCTTAACATCATTTTCAATCAACAAATTATTGTTCATCAAAAAAGTAGAAATATGATTTGCATCAACCAAACCAATTCCGGAAATTGAGTGAATATCAAATCCGCTATTTTTTTTAATTACAATCCAAGCAGAATCAGAATTACTTACTTTAATTGTTGTTGAAGTTATTGTTTCCGAAAGTTCTTCAAAATCAAAAACTTGGCTCATCAAAATACTTATATCTTTAAGGCTTGTAAGTTCTTCGGATTTTCTATCAATAGCTTCTGCGGTTGGAAGATGAAATAAAGTTGTGAAAAATATTATTGTAAAATAAATTATTCCGTACAGCATTACTAAACTTGCAAAATATTCAAGCGCCGGTGAGAAGTTTCTGATAATGCTGAAATCTTCTTCTTGTGTTGTTGCAAAATTTATTGCGGATAATGAAATCAACAAAACAGAAATTACCAAAAGTGTAATTTTTTGTTTTTTATTTAGAAATGCAATCCATGCAACTCGCAATGAATTTAGAAAAATTAATCCGATTGATATTGCAAAAAATGTGTTATAAATAAAATCAAAATCGCCGTCTGCAATTACAATAATTCCATTCCCGGTTTTTGTAACATTTAAAAATGATGCGGAAAGTGAAGTTAAAATTATAAATATAATTAGTGTATTGAAGTAAACACTTGGATCTTTTTTCTGCCGGTGAAAGCAAAGTTTTTTGTAAACGGAAAATATGTATGCGAGTGAACCAATAAAAATAAAAACAATAAATGTTGAAAATAAAATGTAAACTAATCCCGATGAAATTCCCGCATTACTTTCGTCAAATAGCCAAGATGTAATTGAAATTATGAAGAATATTAAAGCGTTTAAAATTCCAACATTTACAACAAGCGAAAGCGGTTTGCTTAATTTGGGATCAATAAATTCTATAACATAATTTACCCAAGCAAATACGCTTATTAAAACAAGAAGTTCGTTTATTAATAAAAATAGAATTGAATCATTAACCGGAAAAATAATTTTGAAAATAAAAAATACTATTGAAATGAAAACGGCATTTTCTAATTTTTTATTTCCGAATGAATGAGAATTTTTGATTTGCAAAATTACTTACCCAATTTTTTCTGAGATAATTTTTATCCTCTAATTTCATCTTTATACGGTTCAAGAATAATCTTCAAAGTTTCACGTGCTCTAAAAATCCTTGATTTTATTGTTCCAACTTCACACTCAAGTTTTTCTGCAATTTCTTGATAACTATATCCATCAATATCTCTAAGTATTAGCGGAGTTTTCAATTTATCCGGAAGTTTCAAAATTGCTTTCTGCACAATTTTCTGTAAATCAAAATTATCGTTATCGGTTTTGCCGCGCTTTTCATAATCATTATCATCTATTGGAACAAAAATACTTCTTACTTTTTTCTTTCTTAAATAATCTCTGCACTTGTTAACCGTTATTCTATAAAGCCAAGTTGTAAATTTTGATTCAAACCGAAATTCTTTCAGCTTGTGATAAACATTTATAAAAACATCTTGTGAAATGTCATCAACATAATCGACATCGCCCAAAGTTAAAAAAACTAAATTTCTAACTTTATCTTTGTGCTTTTGAATCAATTCCGTAAAAGCTCTTTCGTCGCCTTGTTTGAATTTCTCAATTATCGGGAAATCATCATCAAGGATATTATTTAATTCTGTTTCTTCTGAGTTCAAAATTTAGACGATGTTTATTGATAGAAAGTTCTATAATTATAAATATGGATTTTATTCATTATTTATAAATATATAAAAATGTAACCACAAATAAACTTTAAGAATAACAATACTTTTAATGATTTTAAGCATTTTTTAATAAACTTTTCTTGATTTAAAAATTACTTATAACTAATTTACCAACAAATAATTAGGAGCAAAGATGAGAATAAAAACTTCTGAAAAATATTCAGCAGTCGTAATTGAATTTAAAGGGAACGTTATTGGCGGTCCGGAAGCTGAAGAATTTAGCAAACTTTTGCATAGTTATTTAGATGAAGGTAAAAAAAATGTTGTTGTTGATTTAAGCAGCGTAAAATTTATGAACAGTTCCGGTTTGGGAATGTTAATAAGCGGATTTACAACAATGAAAAACGGCGGCGGTTCTCTTAAACTTGCAAGAGCTACAGAAAAAATTAATAGTCTTCTTGTAATTACAAAATTAATTACAATTTTTGATAACTTTGATTCTGTTGATGAAGCTGTAAAAAGTTTCTAATTTTTTTTTATAAATAAAATATTTTTACCCCAAATTATTTTAAATAATTTGGGTTATTTTTTGTCTTTTTTGCAATTTTGAAAATTAAGCAAATCTCACTATTATATTTTAATTACTTTGAGGAAAATTTATGAGTGTGTCAATTGTTGTCGGAAGTCAATGGGGCGATGAAGGAAAAGGAAAAGTTGTTGATTTATTAGGTTCTAATGTTGATATTGTTGTTCGTTATCAAGGCGGTGCAAATGCGGGACACACAATTAAAATTGGCGATAAACAATATATTTTTCATTTAATTCCATCCGGAATTTTACATCCAAATGTAATTTGCGTAATTGGAAACGGTGTTGTAATTGAGCCAAAAGCATTATTGGATGAATTGGAAATGCTGCATCAAAACGGAATTGATTTTGAAGGTAGATTATTTATTAGTCACAATGCACATTTAATAATGCCGTATCATAAATTAATTGATTCAATTAATGAACAAGGGAATTCCAAAATTGGAACAACCGGAAGAGGAATTGGTCCGTGCTACATTGATAAATATGCGAGAAGAGGAATTAGAATTGCAGACCTATTAGATAAAAAGGAACTCAAAATAAAAATCAAAAAAAATCTTGATGAAAAAAATAATTTGCTTAAAAATATTTATCATCATGAAGAATTAAATATTGATGAAATAATTGATGAACTAATTTCTTTTGATAAAAAAATTGATAAATATATTACAGATACTGCGGAATATTTAAATGACGCAATTGTTAAAAATAAATCAATATTACTTGAAGGAGCGCAAGGAGCTTTGCTTGATGTTGATCACGGAACTTATCCTTACGTAACTTCTTCAAATCCAACTTCCGGCGGAGCTTGTACCGGAACTGGAATTCCTCCAACAAAAATTACAGATGTGATTGGAATTGTTAAAGCATATACAACACGTGTTGGTTTGGGTCCATTTCCTACCGAATTATTTGATGAAGACGGTGAAAATTTACGAAAAATCGGAGCAGAATTTGGCGCAACAACCGGAAGAGCTAGAAGATGCGGTTGGTTTGATGCATTCCTCGTAAATTATTCCAGAAAAATTAATGGAATTGAAAGAGTTGTAATTACCAAACTTGATGTACTTGGACATTTTGATGAAATTAAAGTCTGCACCGGCTATGAATTAAACGGAAAAAAATTAAAATATTTCCCAACTTCATCCGCTGAATTGAATAATGTCATTCCAATATACACAACTTTAAAAGGATGGAAATCAGATATTTCCGAAATAAAAAATTATGATGATCTTCCTGTTGAAGCAAAGGAATATTTAACTTTTATTTCGGTTCAATGCGGTTTTGAAATTAAATATATTTCCGTTGGTCCCAAAAGATCTCAAACAATTGAACTTTGATAAAAGATATTTCATAATAACTTTTAAAACATCCGCATATTTATTAGTTTTCAATAGAATTATTTTAAACTAAAAATTTTCTACATTCTAAAAATGTTATATGAATTTTAAACTTGTTTTACTTGTTATTGCTTTAGCAATTACTGCTGGAACATTTTACTACACACAATCACTTGTAAACGAATTACAAAAAAGAGAAATTCAAGTAGCAGAACTTTACGCCAACACTCTTGAATTTATTGCAAATCCAAATTCTGATAATAATGCAGATTTAACTTTCATTTTTGAAAATATAATTAAGAGAATTAATTTCCCTTTAATTTTAACTGATACAAGCGGAATTCCAATAAGCGGAAGTCAAGGAGCTGGAATTAAAAATATTGATATTGATTCAAATCTAACACAACTAGAAATTGATGCTTTTTTAATTAACAAAGTAAAAGAATTAGCAACTGTGCATAATCCTATAAATGTTTCTTTTAAAGATTTGGACGGTAAAGAAAAAGTTTTTAACAAAATTTATTTTGGAAATTCCGTTTTAATTCAAAAGTTAAAATATTATCCTTTTCTTCAAGTTTTATTTGCAATATTGTTTCTAACAATTTCCTACATCAGTTTTAGTTATGTTAAAAGAACTGAGCAAAGTAATATTTGGGTCGGAATGGCAAAGGAAATTGCTCATCAATTGGGAACACCGATTTCAAGCTTAATGGGCTGGACGGAATTACTAAAACTTAAATATCAAAAACCGGAAGAAGTTGTAAATGTTGCCAACGAAATGGAAAGTGATCTAACACGTTTGAATAAAATTACAAATCGATTTTCTAAAATTGGTTCAAAACCTGTACTTAAAAAAAATGATTTAAATGATGTAATAAAATCGGTATTAAAATATTTTGAGAAACGACTTCCTCAAACGGGCAAAGATGTTGAGCTGATTTACCTAAATAATAAATCAATATTATTAAATTTAAATGCTTCACTTTTTGAATGGGTTATTGAAAATTTAATTAAAAATTCCATTGATGCAATTGGAAGTAAGAAAGGTAAAATTTTAGTTTCCGTTGTAGAGAAGGAAAACACAATCGAAATTGAAGTTACAGATAATGGAAAAGGTATAAATCCTAAAAACAGAAAAGATGTTTTTAAACCCGGTTATAGTACAAAAAGCAGAGGCTGGGGTTTGGGTTTAAGTTTATCAAAAAGAATTATTGAAGATTATCATAAAGGAAAACTTTTACTAAAATCTTCAATTCCTAATGAAGGAACAACGTTTTTACTTATTCTAAATAAAAATATATTAAAAGTTCAGGAAGAATTATGAGTTACTCAAGACCATCTTGGGATGAATATTTTTTAAAGTTGGCAATGCTGGTTTCGGAAAGAGCAACTTGTCCAAGAATGCATTGCGGCTGCGTTTTAGTTAGAGATAAAAGAATATTAGCAACCGGATATAATGGATCAATTCCCGGTGATTCTCATTGCGAAGATGACGGCTGTATGATTGTGGATAATCATTGTGTTAGAACAATTCATGCAGAAATGAATGCAATAATTCAATGTTCAATTCACGGAGTAAGCACGCTTGGCGCAACTGCATATATTACAAATATGCCTTGTACAAACTGTTCAAAAGCTTTAATTGCAGCGGGAATTAAGGAAATTGTTATTTTTTCCGATTATCATGATACAAAAGCTGAAGAATTCTTTAAAATTGCAAATGTTGAAATTAGACGATTGGAAATTCCGAAAAATTCTATTAATTATGATTTGAAAAATTATTCTTCCGCAAAGGAAATTAAGAAAGATGAGTAAAATGTCGAATGATATTTTTCAAAAATATTTCAAAGCCGAAAATTTTATAAATAGAGATTTAAGCTGGCTCGAATTTAACAAACGAGTTTTAGAAGAAGCTTTAAATCCAAAATTACCTCTGCTTGATAAAATAAAATTTATCTCAATATTTTTTACAAATCTTGATGAATTTTATATGATCAGAGTTTCTGGTTTAAAAGAACAAATCAGAGCCAATATAATTACCGCAACAATTGATGGATTAACGCCGTTTCAAGAATTAAGAGCAATTGATAAAGAAGTTAAAAGTTTATTAACCTTAATTGATGAACTTTGGAAAAACACTATTATTCCGGATTTAACAAAAAACAATATTATAATTTCAAAATTAGTTGACTTACCCAAAAATGAACAAGAAGCTTTAAGTCAATATTTTCACAATGAAATTTTTCCGGTTTTAACTCCTCTGGCATTTGATCCCGGAAGACCTTTTCCATACATATCAAACTTAAGTTTGAGTTTTGCAGTATTAATTTCAAACTCAAAAAAAGAAAAACATTTTGCTCGTATAAAAATCCCAAATATTTTACCAAGACTTTTAAGAGTTGATAAAATACTTTATCCAAATCAGCCAAAAAAGAATGGAAAACTTGCTGCCAAGTTTGTTTGGATTGATGATTTAATAAAACAAAATCTGCACTTTTTATTTCCGGGTATTAATATTGAATGCTCACATCTTTTTAGAATTACAAGAAACACAGATATAAGTATTCAAGAAGATGAAGCCGATGATTTGCTTCAAGTAATTGAAGAAAATATTAAACAAAGAAAATTTGGTTCTGTTGTAAGGTTGGAAGTTGAAAAAGAAATTCCAAATTTTATGATAGAAACCTTCATTGAAAATTTAAATATTACCACAACTGATATACATTTTATCGATGGTCCGCTTGGTTTAAGTCAAATAATGGAATTGTATAGTTTACCATTTCATCATTTAAAGGAAACACCTTATCAGCCAAAACCGTTTATAAATTTTGATGAAAATGAAAATATGTTTTCCATTTTAAGAAAAGGAGATGTTCTACTTCATCATCCGTATGATTCATTTACACCGGTTATTGATTTCATAAAATCTGCATCGCAAGATCCTGATGTTTTAGCTATTAAGCAGACATTATATAGGGTTGGGCAAGATTCTCCGATTGTTAAATATTTGATAGAGGCAGCGGAAAGAAGAAAACAAGTTGCTGTTCTTGTAGAATTAAAAGCAAGATTTGACGAAGAAAATAATATTTTCTGGGCAAGAGAGCTTGAAAAAGCTGGTGTTCATGTTGTTTATGGTTTAGTAGGATTAAAAACTCACGCAAAAATGACAATGGTTGTGAGACGCGAAAGTGACGGAGTTAAAAGATATGTTCATTTAAGTACCGGAAATTATAATGCTTCGACAGCTAAGTTATATACTGACTTTGGATTATTCACATCAGATAAAGAAATTTGTGAAGATGTTTCGGAAGTTTTCAATTATCTAACTGGTTATTCAGAAAAAAGCGAATTTAAAAAATTATTTGTATCGCCCATAAATACGCGTACTAAAATTATCAATTTAATTAAGCGTGAAATTGAAAATGTAAAAAACGGCGGCGAAGGTTATTTAATTTTCAAATTTAATTCGCTTGTCGATAACTCAATAATTGCCGCTTTATATGAAGCTTCACAAAATGGAGTTAAGATTGATTTAATTATTAGAGGAATTTGTTGTTTAAAACCTCAAGTAAAAGGATTAAGTGAAAATATAAATGTGAGAAGTATAATTGGAAGATTTCTTGAGCATAGCCGAATTTATTATTTCTTCAATAACGGTAACAAAGAAATGTATTTAAGCAGCGCCGATTTAATGCCAAGAAATTTAGACAGACGAGTTGAAACGACTTTCCCTATTGAGAATAAGGAAATTAAAGAAAATATTTTGAAAAATGTTCTGCAAGTATTTTTGAATGATAACACCAAAACAAGAATTTTAAATTCCGATGGTGATTATTCTAGAATTTATCCATCTGAAGGTGAAGAAGAAATTTCTGTTCAAGAAATTTTAATGAAAGGTAATTCTCTATATTCGTTAAAATAAATTTATTTCTTTACTAAAATAATCTATAAACTTGAGCAACCAAAAAACAAACTGTTAATCCCAAAACTACTGGGAAAATAGTTGAAAATATCGTCCACTTTAAACTTCCCGTTTCCTTATAGATTGTATAAATAGTAGTTGAGCACGGATTATGAATTAAACTAAATAACATAAGATTAATTCCGGTTAAAACTGTCCAGCCACCGGCTTTTAAAATTTCACCAGTTTCATTTACGGAATCAAGTTCAAACATTACTCCCGAGCCGGAACCAGCATCAACAATTCCTGCACTCATTACCGTTAACATTAAAATAGTTGGAATTACAATTTCATTTGCGGGAATTGCAATAATATATGCAAGTAAAATTACTCCATTTAATCCAATAAATAATGCAAATGGATCAGTAAAAACAATAAAATATTCGGCCAGAGAAATTTCATTTACATTAATATTTGCAACTAACCAAATTACCATTCCAGCCGGAACAGCGAAAACAATTGCTCGCCACAAAACAAAAATTGTTCTATCAACTAATGAAGTATAAAGTGTTTGTAAAATTCTTGGCGGTCTATACGGCGGAAGTTCTAAACTAAAAGCAGAAGCCTCACCTTTTAAAACTGTTCTCGATAAAGTCCAAGAAATTACTAAACTTAAAAAAATTCCTAAAAGCGCAACTCCAACTACAGCCGATGCAGAAGCCAAACTTGCCAAATTTGGTGGAACTAAACCCCCAATAAAAATTGATGCTATCAAAATTTGCGTTGGCCATCTCCCGTTACACAATGAAAAATTATTTGTAATTATTGCTATTAATCTTTCTCTCGGACTATCAATAACTCTTGCCGCAATTACTCCAGCAGCATTGCAACCAAATCCCATACTCATTGTTAAAGCTTGTTTTCCATGAGCGCCGGCTTTCTGAAAAAGTTTATCCATATTAAACGCAACTCTTGGTAAATATCCAAAATCTTCTAACAATGTAAATAGTGGAAAAAATATTGCCATTGGCGGAAGCATTACGCTGATTACCCAAGCCATTGCAAGGTAAGCGCCATCAATAAAAAGTCCATCTATAAAATGAGGAATTCCAATTGATAACGATGCACTTTTTAGAATTGGATGAATTTTATCAATAAGAAATTCTGCAATTAATCCGGAAGGATAATTTGCGCCTTGTATTGTTAACCAAAATACAATTGCTAAAAGAAAAAACATAATTGGGAATCCCAGTAATCTGCTTGTAACAATTTTATCTAATGAAACTTCCCATTCTGTTCTTAATTTATTTTTTTCATTAATTATTGATTTTGTTGCAATCAAATTTGCATCACTAAAAATGGATTCGGTAATTGAATCATGTAAGTTTTCACCCAAATCCCATCTTAGTGAATCGGCATAATTTAGTAAATCAATATTTTTATTTGAACTATTTTTTACATCATTCATACTGCTTCACCAATCTGATTTGAAGAAAGAATTCCAATATTTCCAATTTCACCGGATTTTACAGCATCAATAATTGTTTGATCACCTTCAAGTAATCTTATTGCAACCCATCTTGCATTTGGCAAATCAGGAAAAACATTTTTGATTCTTTCACTTAATTGATCAATAGTTATATTGATTTTTTTTGAATATCCTTTAACTCTATGCGGAACACAAACATATTCCCCTTTTGCAACTTGATGAATATATTCCAACAACTGATTCATTCCTGTTCTGCTTCTTGCAGAAGTTGCAACCACCGGAATTCCTAATTGTTTTGATAATTCTCGTTCATTTATTTTTATTTTTTTTCGTTCGGCTTCGTCAATTAAATTAAGACATATAATTGCTCTATTTGTAATTTCTAAAATTTGAAGAACTAAATTTAAATTGCGTTCAAGTTTTGTAGAATCAACAACAATTACAGTTACATCAGGCTGACCGAATAAAATAAAATTTCTTGCAACTTCTTCATCAGCGCTTGTGGAAAGTAAAGAATAAGTCCCAGGTAAATCAACAATTTTATATTTATTTTCATTGAATTCAAATCCGCCTTCTGCTCGCGTAACTGTTTTTCCGGGCCAATTTCCGGTGTGTTGCCTTAATCCCGTTAGATTATTAAAAATTGTACTTTTTCCTGTATTGGGATTTCCTGCCAAAGCAACAACATAATTGAAACCGTGCATATCAACGCCTAATTTTATTAGGTTTGCTAAGTTATGTGCCGGGCAATTTGCGCAATCACTTTTTGTATTTGTCATTTTTTAACCAACATTTTTAAGAATTACTTGTTTTGCATGATCTTTTCGCAAAGCCACAATTGTATCTTTTACAACAAACGCAATAGGGTCATTCAACGGACTTTTCATCAAAACAGAAATTTTTGCTCCCGGAACAATTCCAAAATCTAACAATCTTCTTCTTTGCTGTCCTCTACACTCCGGAAGAATTTGTAAAATTTCACCTTCTTCACCGGTTTTCAAGCTTAATAAATCTTTATGAAGTTCTTCTATAAACTCTTTTTGCTCAGCTAATTCAACATGAATATTTGATGCAATAAGCGGTGTAATATTTTTTTCTATTCCGTCTGAAATAATTATTAATTTCTTATTTGATTTACTGAGAAGTTTAATAACTTTTCCGGGATAAAGTTTTTCGTCAATTAAATTCATGTAAATTGATTTTGGCTCATCTTCAATATGTAATATTTTTACTGTATCACCAGCTTTAATTTCATTTAAAGAAATACCTTTTTTTTCCGGTAAAATTCCATCATTTGTCGGAATTGGATCACCGTGCGGATCAAATTTAGGATTACCAATTTTTGCAGATAATAAATCAGCTTCGGCTGGTGTCATGAAATGTTCTATCAATTCTGCCTGCTCATGCCAATCTAATTCTTTCGTTCCAATTTCATCGGCTAAATAACTTTCCCATAATCTGTGAACTCTAATTATTCGAAGTGCATATTGTTTACCGGATCCTGTAAGTAAAATTCCCTGATCATTTATTTCAATTAAATTTAGTTTTTTTAATTTTGAAACAATATGGGATGCGCTATCGGTTGAGATTCTTAAATTTCCGGCAATACTATTTAAGGTTGGTTTTAATTTGTGATACTCATAATCAAAAATATGTTTTAATGCATCTTCAAGCTGAACTTTTTTATTCGAGATTTTAAATTTTTTATACTTTGCAAAAATTCCTTTTTGCGGATAAAAAACAATTAAACTTAAGAATAGTATGATTATAAATATTGTTAATGAAATTATAGGACTAATTGTCATTATCATTTTCAATCTCTCTCACAAAAATATTTTCAATAATTTTTTCACTAAGCATTTGCTTAGTTTTATTAATATTGATTAAAATTGAACCATCAAAATTTATTTTATCTAAAATTGAAATTTCTTTATTAAGCGAAATACTAATTTTTGATAAATATTTCATCAGTTCATCAGATTTATCATTTACCCGCACAATTAAATATTTTTTATTGATGCTGCATTCCTTCATTGGAATATCATCTTTAACCGCACGAAATTCCCCCCTTTTATTCGGGATTGGTTCGCCATGCGGATCAAGGCTTGGGAAATTCAAATGCTCATCAATCTTATCAATCAAATTTATTGTAGTACAATGTTCTAATTTTTCAGCTTCAGCGTGAACTTCATCCCAAGATAATCCTAAAGTTTCGATAAGAAATAATTCCCACAATCTATGTTTACGAATAACATCAATTGCAATTTTTTTTCCCTTGGCTAATAATTTTATTCCCTTAAACTTTCTGTATTCAATATAACCTTGCTGCGATAATTTATTTGCCATCTCTGAAATTGCAGCTTTAGAAACATTTAGTTCTTTTGCCAATTCTGATGAAGTTATCATTTTCCCATTTAAACTATTCTGCATGAAAATGGTTTTTAAATAATTTTCTTTTGATATTGTTGCCATAATTATTATAAAGTTAGGTATACTTAATTTTAAAGTCAAGTATATTTTATTTCTCTTAATCAAGTTTGCTAAATCTTAGTAACTTGGTTATCAAACTCCTAATTCCTATTTTTACTTTATTATTATTAAAAATTTAGAAAGAAATTTTATGGCAGAAAATTTAAGCGGACAAATTGGAACATTACACACAAAACTTTTACCTAATGTAAAATATACTATTGCTGTTGCAAGTGGAAAAGGCGGCGTTGGGAAAAGTACAGTATCAGTAAATTTAGCATTAGCTTTATCTAAATTAGGTGCAAAAGTTGGATTATTAGATGCTGATATTTACGGACCGAGCATTCCTTTAATGATGGGAATTACCGGAAAACCGAAAATTTATCAAAATGAGGGAACGAACAAAATGGTTCCTTTAGAAAATTATGGAATAAAATTAATGTCAATCGGATTTTTAATTGATGATGATAATCCCGTAATTTGGCGCGGACCAATGGCGAGCGGCGCATTAAAGCAATTTATGTCTGATGTTGATTGGGGAGAATTGGATTATCTAATTTACGATTTACCACCTGGAACCGGAGATATTCAATTGACTTTAGTGCAGACAATTCCTTTAACTGGTGCAATAATTGTTACAACTCCTCAAGAAGTATCTTTAATTGATGCTAAAAAAGGTTTAAAAATGTTTGAAAAAGTAAATGTTCCGGTTTACGGAATTATTGAAAATATGAGTTATTTCATTGCACCGGATACTGGAAATAAATATAATATTTTTGGATCTGGCGGCGGAAAAAGTTTAGCCAACGAACTTAACTCAAGGTTTCTTGGCGGAATTCCGATTGATCCAAGAATTTGTGAAGGCGGAGATAACGGAAAACCAATTGTTCAAGTTTTACCGGAAAGTGAAGAATCACAAATAATAATTGGAATTGCACAAAATTTAATAACATCCGTAGAAACAAATGCTGCATCGGCTTCTGATATAGAAATTGAATTATAAATGATACAGATTGATAAGAATATTATTTTACAAACTTTAGAATCAATTAGACCATTTCTCAATGAAGATAATGGCGATATTGAATTTGTAAATATTACCGAAGACGGAATTGTTGAAGTTAAGCTTCTTGGCGCATGTGCAGATTGCCCAATGTCAACAATGACTTTGAGAGCCGGTGTTGAACGGGCTTTGTTAAAAGCGATTCCACAAATAAAAAGAGTTGAATCAATAAATTAAATTTGGAGTAAAATGAGAAAGTACATTATTGCCGGAAATTGGAAAATGAACAAAAATTTATCTGAAGCAATACAATTAGTTTCAGATTTGAAAACTGAATTGGATGGTAAAACGATAAACGCCGAAGTTATAGTTGCACCAACTTTTATAGCTTTAGAAGCTGTAAAATCTTTAATTAAAGGAACTTCAATAAAATTAAGTGCACAAAATATGCATTCTTCAGATTCAGGCGCTTTTACGGGAGAAATTTCCGCAGATATGTTAAAAAGTGTTGGATGTGAATATGTTATTCTTGGTCATTCCGAACGAAGAACAATTTTTGGTGAAACCGATGAATTTATAAATCAAAAAGTTAAACAAGCATTAAAAAATAATTTAATTCCTATTTTATGCTGCGGTGAATCTTTAGAAGAAAGAGAAAACGGTACAACTTTTAAAGTAGTAGAATCTCAAATAAGAGCATGTTTAAGCGGTTTATCAGACGAAGAAATTAAAAATGTTGTAATTGCTTATGAACCAATTTGGGCTATTGGAACCGGTAAAACCGCTTCTCCAGAGCAAGCTCAAGAAGTTCATGAATTTATTAGAACTTTGCTGACAAATTTAACAAACGCAGAAATAGCTTCAGAAATTACAATTCAATATGGCGGAAGCGTAAATGCAAAAAACGCAAAAGAATTATTATCCAAACCGGATATTGATGGCGCATTAGTCGGCGGCGCTTGTTTAAAAGCAGATTCTTTTAGAGATATTATTCTAAGTGTGTAATTTTTTTAGGGGTAAATTTAATTTTACCCCTAATTCTTCTAACTTATTGTAATAAAATAAGTTAACAAATACATATCGAATTGATTTCGCCTCTTTTTTTTAGTATATTTTCAAACTATTTTAATACTAATATTTTACTTAAATGTTAAAAAAATATCTTCCTCTTTTCATTATTTTATTATTCCAAACAAATTTAATAGCTCAATTTAAAATTGATCAGCTTCCATCTGATTTAGATCAGTTAAGAGATTCATTATTTCTTGGAATAACGAAGACAAGAACAATCCAAAATTTGAATAATTCTTGGAAGGTTTTTTTTGTTGATGAGCCGGAAAATTTTAGTGAAGTTTCTTTTCCGCTGAAGTTCACTTCCCAAAAAACTGTAATTTTTGAAAAAGAATTTTCAATTGCTGCTGATAAACTTGCCAAAAATTTAATTCAACTGAATTTTTTAGGATTGAATTATTCGGCTGAAATATTTCTCAACAATGCTACAATTTATAAACACGCAGGCGGTGAAATTCCATTCACAATTGATTTAGCTGAGAATTTGCTGAATTATGATGTGCCCAATATTCTAAGAATAAAAATTCAATATGATTTAAATTCCGAAAGTACTATTCCGCTTTTGCAAAGATTTTTATTCCCGACAAATTTTGGCGGAATTTTCAGAGATGTTTATTTATCGTTCAAACCCAAATTGGGAATAAGAGAAATCTTTTATAAAGTTGAGGATGATGTAAGTCCGTATAAAAATAAAATTGATTTTACGGTTGAGTTAGAAAATTTATCAAAAATAATTTCAGATTCTACAATTCAAAATTATGATGGAAATTTAAAACTTCAGACTTCAGTAAAATTAAATTTTGATACCTCTGCGGTTTTTTATAATATCTGGAATATTACTCCAAATAACCGTAAAACAGATTTCTCAATTCGTTTACAAAACGTTGTAAACTGGAATCCCAAATTACCAAGATCATATGTTGTTACAATAAAATTAACAAACAATAGCGGTTATGTTTTTGATGAATATGTAAAAAGTATTGCTCTCCCAAATGTTAAAAAATCAAATAAATCACTTACAATTGGCGAAAATACTTTTATTATAAAAGGAGTAACTTATATTCGATCAAACATTGAATCGGTTTCTAGTTTTAAAAGAATTGAGAAAGATATAAAAGCAATTAAAGAAGCAGGATTTAATACGGTTAGATTTAGCAGATCAATTCCTCATCCTTATGCTGTTTATCTTTGCGAGAAATATGGAATGTTCTCCTTATTGGAATTGCCAGTTAATTCTGTTCCGGAGAATTTTACAAATGATATAAATTTTAGAAGTAGAGCAAATTCTTATTTAAGCAGAACAATTAAATATTATGATAAGTTTAATACGGTTATTGCATATGGCGCTGGCGGATCTTATATAAGATCATCAAAAAGTCATTCGGATTTTATTACTTCAATAAATAAATTGATAAAATCCTCTTCGCAAAATAAATTAACCTATTCATCATTCATTGGAAATATTAATGGCAATGTAATTGATGGATTAGATTTATACGGAATTGAAATTTATGATGAAGATCCGGCTTTATTTATTGGGAAATATTCAAACGAGACCTTCAACGATTCATCGTTCTATTTTATAAGTGAAGCAACTTATCCAACTTACAAAGGCGGAACAAACGGATATTTAAATAATTTTTCATTTGAAGGACAAGCTAAATTTTTTGATGGAATAATTGATATAACAAACGAATCAAATTTAAAAGGATTTGTTTTAAACAGCATGTTTGATTTTAAAGGAGATTTTGCACCATTCTATGCCGGATTTAATAAAGAAAATAATTATTCAATTGGAATTCTTTCTCAAAATGAAGACGGATCTCGATTAAGTTATAACGTAATAAAATCAAGATTAACTTCAGAATCAAAAACTTCCATACCGATTGGAAACAGCAGTGAAGATGCGCCTTTAATTTTTATTATTGCAGCGTTGTTAAATTCAATAATTATTGCTTTACTCATAAATTCAAAAAGAAAATTTAGAGAAGACACAACAAGAGCTTTATTGCGTCCTTATAATTTTTACGCAGATATTAGAGACCAAAGAATATTAACTGGGTTTCATTCAAACATTTTAATGTTTTTATTAGCGGGTTCAAACGCATTATTGTTAACAATAATTCTATATCACTTAAAATCAAATATCCTTTTTGAAAAAATTATTATTGCATTTGGCAGTTATAAATTCAGTTCAATAATTTCATATTTAGCTTGGAACCCGGAAGAAGCATTTGTTTATCTATATATTGCAACAATTACAGCATTTATTTTATTGAGTTTTATTTATCATGCTTCTTCATTTTTTGTAAAGACAAGGGTTTTATTTTCAAGTGTATATTCGGTTGCAATTTGGGCATTTCTTCCATTGGCATTGTTAGTACCGGTTGAAACTATTCTCTATAAAATTTTACAGATGGATATTTACAATTACATAATTTATGGAATTATAATTCTTTTCATAATTTGGAATATTCAAAGATTTCTAAAAGGAATATATGTAATATTTGATGTAAGACCTTTCTTTGTTTATCTGTTCAGTTTCAGCGTGTTTTTTCTAATAACATTTATTCTTGTAGTTTATTTGCAATATTTCACAAACACAATTGATTACATAAGTTTAGCTCTCAAACAGTTTTCTCTGCTATAAAGGAAAAATATTTGCATTTATCCAAAATTGAAATATTCGGATTTAAATCATTTGCCAATAAAACTGTAGTAGATTTTACGCGCGGCATTACCGGAATTGTTGGTCCAAACGGTTGCGGCAAAACTAATATTGTGGATGCAATTAGATGGTGCTTAGGCGAACAGAAAAGCAGCACTCTAAGAAGTGATAAAATGGAAAACGTAATTTTTAATGGAACAAGAACTAAAAAGCCAATGGGAATGGCGGAAGTTTCTTTAACCATTATGAATGATAAAGGAATTCTTCCGACTGATTTTTCTGAAGTTACAATTACAAGAAGAATTTTCAGATCCGGTGAAAGTGAATATTTGCTGAATAAAAATATTTGTCGACTTAAAGACATTACCAATCTTTTTATGGATACCGGAATGGGAACAAATGCTTATTCCGTAATTGAATTAAAAATGATTGAAATTATTTTAAGTAACCGTGCGGAAGAAAGAAGAAAAATGTTTGAAGAAGCTGCCGGTGTAAACAAATATAAACTCCGCAGAAGACTTTCTTTAAATAAACTTGATGAAGTAAAAAAAGATTTAACACGAGTTAATGATATTGTTTCCGAAGTTGATAAAAATGTAAAATCCTTAGAACGCCAAGCGAAAAAAGCTGATAGATATAATCAGCTTCAAACTGAATTGCGCGAATTAGAAATTGGTTTAGCCGAAAGAGAATTTTATTTTTTCTCAAATCAGTTAAATAATTTTAAAAATGATTCTGAAATTCTTTTAAATCAAAAAGATGAAATTGATAATCAGAGAAGAGAAATTGAATCGCAGTTGATTCAACTTAGACAAGAAATAAGTTTGGTAGAAAGTTCTTACCGAGAAAAATCAAATTTTATTTCTCAGCTGACAGAAAAAATATTTAACCTCAATAAAAATATTTCCGTCTCACAAGAACGAACAAAATCTCTTCAAAATAATATTGGCAGATTTGAAAACAATATTGAAGATTATACAATTGAAAAAGAAGATGCAGATCAAAATATAATTGACTATTCGCAAAAATTAAATCAGTTGAATAATGATTTAATTGAAAAAGAAAAAATTGTTGCGGAAAATAAAATTCTTCTTGATAAAAAAAGAAATGAACTTTTTTCAAATAGAGAAATTTATAAAACAAAATTTGAGCTATTTAATAATTCCCAAAAAGAATTTTCTTCAATAGAAAATAAAATTTCGAATAATTCAAATTCAATTGAACAGTTCAATCAAACTTTAGCAAAGCTGAATAATAATATTCAATCAATTACGTCAAGCATTGCAAAAAGCGTTGGTTATTTGGAAGATTTGGAAAATGAAAAAATTCAAGTTGAACAAAAGTTCAAAGAATCCGAACAAATTTATGCAAAGAATTTACAGTTAAAAGAAAATTTGGAAAAAGAAATTTCCGAACTTAGAGTTAGAGAGTTAGAAGAAAAAGGCAACATCAATAATGTAAAAGATAAAATTGAATTCTTCCAGAATTTGATAAATAATTTGGAAGGAGTTTCTCAAGGCTCAAAGGCTTTGATTGAAAGCGAAGGCTGGACGACAAAAGATAAATTTATTTTAGCAGATGTTGGTTTGCCAAAAGAAGAATTCAGATTTGTAATTGAAACAATTTTGAAAAATGTGCTGAACAATATTTTGATTGATTCTATTGATGATTTAAAATCTGCAATCGATTATTTGAAAAAAAATCAATTGGGAAAAGCTTATTTCTTAATAAAAGAAAATTCTAAAAATAAAGGTTTCCTAAAAAAGTTAAATAAAATTTCAATTTCAAGAAAATCTAAAAAGATTGAAAAAGATGCTGATTTTATAAGCTGGGCAAACAGTTTGATTGAAGTCGAACCAAAATGGAAAGAATATTTTGATCAAAGTTTAGCGCAAACAGCAATAATGAAAACTTTGGACAGCGCTTTAAATTTAATTAAAATTTTTCCCGAATTTAATTTCATTACGCTTGAAGGAGATTATATTACGAGTTCCGGAATTGTTGAAGCCGGCTCTTCGGAAAATTTGGAAGATTCGCTTTTCGGAAGAAGAAAATTATTGGAAGATTTGAAAAATGAATATCCGAAATTAGAAAATAATTTGAGTAAGCTCAGAAATTTTATCGAGCAAAAAGAAGAAGAATCTTCAAGAATTAATTTGAAAATTATTTCTGATCAAGGAAAAATTTTACTTAGCGAAATAAATAATATTGAAAAACAAATTTCTCAATTGGAGTACGAAAAAGGTAAATCGGCAAATGATATTGAACGTATTCAAAATGATATTCAAGAAAGTGTTGCAGGATTAAATTCAACCGAAAATGAACTGTCAAATTTAAATTCACTTTTTGATGAAAAGAAATCTCAAATCAGCAGTCTAAGTGATGAATTAAATAGTTTTGAAAACTTCCTTAAAGAACATGAAGAAGGTTTTTCAAAATTTCAATCAGAATTTAATTCAATGCAAATTACTTTGGAGCGTTTAAAAGGTGAAAATAGGAATATTACTAATTTGTTAAATAATTCAACTGAATCCAGCAATTCGCTTTCAAAAACAATTGAAAAACTTTTACAAGAAATCAGCAATTCGCAAAATGAAATTAATTCAATCGGATCAATGATTGAAGATACTCAAGCCGAATATGATGAAATAAATTCGGAGAAAATTACAAACTCCGAGCAACTAACTAAAATTGAAAATGAATTATTTGAGAAAAAAAATAATTCATCAGAACTTGAGCATAAATTAAATGCAGTAAGAAATGAACGACAAAATATTTCAGATAGAATTCATCAAATTCAAGTAAAGGAAAATGAAATATCAATTCGTTTCGAAAATCTTGTTAATCACATTAAAGATGAATACAGTATTCAGCTTGAGAAAAAAGAGTTTGAAGATATTGAGACTTTTAATTTCAAATCAGCATCCGAAGAAGTTCATTCATTTAAAGAAAAATTAAAAAATTTGGGACCGATAAATCTCTTGGCTTATTCAGAATATGAAGAAGAAAATGAGAGATTGAAATTTTTGGAACAGCAAAGAAATGATTTAGTAAATTCCGAAAAAGATTTAATCAGTACAATTAAAGAAATAAATGAATCTGCAGAAACAATTTTTATGGAAACATTTGCTCTAATAAGAGAAAACTTCCAAAAAATATTTCAATCTGTTTTTAATCCCGGCGATGAAGCAGATTTAATTCTTGAAGAAGGTGTTGATCCATTAGAAGCAAAAATAGAAATTATAGCAAAACCAAAAGGTAAACGCCCAACTGGTATTGAACTTTTATCCGGAGGAGAAAAAACCTTAACGGCAACTGCACTATTGTTTGCAATTTATTTAGTTAAGCCAAGTCCTTTCTGTATTATGGACGAAGTTGATGCTCCGCTTGATGATGCAAACATCGATAGATTTACAAAATTACTTAAAGATTTTAGCGATAATACGCAATTTATTATTGTAACTCATAATAAGCGAACAATGGAAGCAGCAGAAAATATGTACGGTGTTACGATTCAGGAAGAAGGAATCTCAAAATTAGTTGGTGTTCAATTTAACGAAGAAATTAGTGTTTCGGCATAATGCAAAACTTACAAAATAAAAAATTTAATATTTATATAGATTTTGACGGAACCATCACCAATATTGATGTTGGCGAACATATGTTCCTTAAATTCGGTGAACCAAAAAAATGCCAAAGTGTAATTAATGAATGGGTTGATGGAAAAATTAGTTCCGTAAAAGTATGGATTGAATTATGCAAAACCGTAAAGGATTTTAATGAAACAGAGTTTGATAAATTTTTAGATGAAGTTGAATTAGATCCTTATTTTCTTGAATTTGTTGAATATTGTAAAACAAATAATTTTTCTGTTACAATTTTAAGCGATGGTTTAGATTATTACATCAATAAAATATCGCGAAAATTTAAATTTGATGATTTGAAAATTTATTCTAATAAACTCGTGATAGATGAAAATAATTCGCTCATTCCCTCTTTCCCTTATGGAGATGAGGAATGTAAAGATTGTGCAAATTGCAAAAGAAATCATATTCTCAATTCTTCAAGTGAGGAAGATATAAATATTTATATTGGCGATGGATATTCCGATACTTGCGCAGCTCAACATTGTGATTATATATTTGCAAAAAGATCACTTCTAAAATATTGTGAGAAAAATAGAATTCCGTATTTCCCATTTAACAATTTTAATGATGTTTTGAAAATTGTAACTCAGTTAGCGAATAAGAAAAAAATTAAAAAAAGACATCAAGCATCTTTGAAAAGACGAGATGCATTTATGCAAGGATAATGATGACAATAACAAAACAGTTAGGAAAAATTTTATTTAAGAACAGAAGTTATACTCCCATTCCATTTGTAATTTTGATGATTATTTTTCAAAAGGCAACACTAGCAAGTATTTTAATTGGATTTGCAGTTGTCGTAATCGGTGAACTTTTCAGATATTGGGGAGTTGTTTATGCCGGAAGTGCAACACGAACTACATCCGGAGTTGGTGCAAATCAGTTAATTGTTAGCGGTGCATTCGCTCACTTGAGAAATCCGCTTTACCTCGGAAATATTTTGATCTATTTGGGAATTGGAATAATGTCAATGGCGTTATTTCCATATCTTCAAATAATTGCATTGGCATTTTTTATTTTTCAATATTTTTTCATAATTGCTGAAGAAGAAGAATTTCTTACAAAAACTTTTGGTAAGAAATATGAAGAATATAAAATCAATGTTCCAAAATTATTTCCAAGAATTTCTGCGTATAAAACTAAAGATACAAAAAATCAACCGTTGAAATTGAAAGCTGGATTAAAATCAGAACGACGAACATTACAAGCAATTGTAATTATTTCTTTAATAATTATTTTTACATTTATTTTTAGTTAATGTGAATAAAAAAATTATGATAATTGCCGGTGAAGCATCTGGAGATTTGCACGGTTCTTCTTTAATTGATGAACTTTTAAAGATTGATCCAGCTTTAGAAATTTCCGGAATTGGCGGCGATAGAATGATCAAGAGCGGATTGAAAAAATTACATCACATAAGTGAAATGTCCTTTCTTGGTTTTTTTGAAATAATAAAACATTTGCCGTTTATAAAAAAAGTTAAAAATGATTTAATCACTCATGTGAAAAATGAAAATATTAAAACAGTAGTTCTTATTGACTATCCCGGATTTAATTTGAGTATTGCAAAAAGTTTTAATCAATTGGGAATAAAAAATATTTATTACATCTCTCCTCAAATCTGGGCTTGGGGAAAAGGCAGAATTTCTAAAATCAAAAATTTAATATCAAGAATGATTGTGTTCTTCCCTTTTGAAAAAGTTATGTATGATGAAAACCAAATTCACTCGGATTTTGTTGGTCATCCGTTGGTAAGTAAAATTGATAATTATAATTTTTTAACAAAAGATGAATTAGTTAAAAAGTACAATTTGGAAAATCAAAAAGAATTTTTAGTAATTCTTCCCGGAAGCAGAAAACAAGAAATAAGCGAATTCTTTAATGATTTAATTTTAGGCGCAGAAAAAATTGCCGATGAATTTAATTTTCAAATAGTTGTTGCTTGCGCTGATAATATTGAAGAAAATTATATTAGAAATTTTTCTACGGTGAAAAATTTCAAAGTAATAAAAAATGATACATACAGTTTATTAAAAAATTCTGCTTTTGCAATTGTTAAATCGGGAACATCAACTTTAGAAACAGCAATTATTGGAACGCCTTTTATTGTTGTTTATAAAACAAATTTTTTAACTTATTTAATTGGTAAAGCTTTAATCAAAATAAAAAATATTGCTCTCGTAAATATTGTTGCAGAAAAAACAATTGTGAAGGAATTAATTCAGAATGATGTAAATCCAGAAAATATTTTTAATTCAATAAAGATTATTTTAAATGACAAAGAAATTTTAAACAAATTGAAAAATGATCTTAGTGAAATAAAAAGAAAGTTAAATACGCAAGGAAATCCAAGTAAGAAAGCTGCAGAAATTATTTACTCGGAATTAAATGCTTTTTAGAAATCTCAAAAAAAGTTCTTTGAATTTTATTGGTAAACATTTTGCAAGTATTTTGGTAAACATGCTTTGCGGTTCACTGAAAATAACTGAACATAATAAGGAAATAATTGAATCGCTTGATGAGAAAAATCAAAATTATGTTTTGGCATTTTGGCACGGCAAAATGATCGCTCCATGGTATTTGTTTAGGAATACAAATTCGTCTGCAATAATTAGCATTAGTAAAGATGGAAGTATTTTGGCAAGTATATTAGAAAAATGGAATTATGATGTTCAACGCGGTTCAAGCAATAAAGGCGGAAAAGAGGTTTTGGAAAGTTTAATACTTTCTGCACAAAATGGAAAAAATGTTTTAATTACTCCGGATGGACCAAAAGGACCAATTTATAAAATGAAAGCCGGAGCTGTAATTACAGCAAAAAAAAGTGGAGTTCCAATAATTTTTACTAGTGTTTTCAATAAAAAGAAATTAGTACTAAAAAGTTGGGATAAATTTGAAATCCCATATTTCTTTAGTGAAGTGAAAATAAAATATTCGGAACCATATTATATCGATAAAAATTTATCTTACGATGAAACTGATAAAATGATAAATACTTTGGAAAATGTGCTTATAGATTTAGAAAACGATTTGGAGAAAAATTGTTGAAGTTTATTAGAATAATTTTATCTCCGTTAACAATTTTGTACAAATTTATTATTGATCTTAGAAATGATCTGTTTGATAAAAATATTTTTAAACAAACAAAAGTTGATTGCAAAGTTATTTCGGTTGGAAATTTAACCGTCGGCGGTTCCGGTAAAACACCGTTTGTAATTATGTTAACAAAATATTTGAAGAATAAAAATAATAAAGTCGGCGTATTAAGCAGAGGTTACGGAAGAAACAGCAAAGGATATTTACTTGTTTCAAAAGACGGTTCACCATTAATGAAAGTTAGCAAATCCGGTGATGAAATTTTACTTGTATCAAATGAGTGTAAAGTGCCCGCCGCAGTTGCCGAAAAACGTGTTGATGGTGCACAAAGATTTTTAAAAGACGTTAAATTGGAAACAATAGTTTTAGATGACGCATTCCAACATAGATGGATTCAACGTGATTTGGATATATTAATTATTGATCAAAAATTTTTAAGCAGCGTAAATGATATTGAACAAAATTTATTGCCGCTTGGAAATATGCGTGAATCATTTGATTCTGCAAATCGTGCTGATATGATAATTATCAACAGAAAATTTTCTCCAAAAATTAATATTCCAACAAAACTCAAAAATCATTTTTCTGATAAAGATGTTTTTTATTCGTCCTATCAAGTTGAAGGAATATATGATGTTAAGACAAATAAAAAATATAGACTGGATGAATTTGAAGGTCAAAATAGTTTAGTTGTTTGCGGAATTGCCAGACCGTTTTCATTTTTAAGAGTTTTGGAAGAAAATAATATTAACATCAAAAACAAAATTATTTTTACTGATCACAAAGAATATTCGATAAAAGAAATTGAACAAATACGAAAAGATTTTTACAGTACAAACTCTCATTCAGTTTTAACAACACAAAAAGATGCAGTTAAACTTATGGAGTTTAATAAAGAATTGGATGACATTGATATATATTTCCTAAAAATTGAATTAAAAGTAGAAGAAGAAAAAAGATTTTTTGAAAAAATAGATTCAAAAATATTTAACTAATTATTCAAACAAATAGATTCGAGGAAAACTAATGGCAAAGAAACAAAATTCAAAATTCGTTTATTTCTTCGGTGGTAAAAAAGCTGATGGTAAAGCTGAAATGAAAGGTTTGCTTGGCGGTAAAGGTGCAAATCTTGCTGAAATGGTAAATATCGGATTACCTGTTCCGGCTGGCTTTACAATTACAACTGAAGTGTGCACTTATTATTATGACAATAAGAGAAAATATCCAAAAGAATTAGAATCTCAAGTTCTAACAAATCTTGCAAAAATTGAAAAAGAAATGGGAGCAAAATTTGGTGATAAAAAAAATCCATTATTGCTTTCAGTAAGAAGCGGCGCAAGAGCTTCAATGCCCGGAATGATGGATACAATTTTGAACTTAGGATTAAATGATGTTACAGTTGAGGCATTAATTGCTCGTACAAATAATCCACGATTCGCTTATGATTCATATAGAAGATTTGTTCAAATGTACGGCGATGTTGTGTTAGGTTTAAAGCCAAAAGATAAACATGATCATGATCCATTTGAAGTTATTCTTGAAAAAAAGAAATCTGATAATAATATTGTAAAAGATACAGATCTAACTGCAGAACAATTAAAAGAGTTAGTTGCAGAATTTAAATCTGAAATAAAAAAAATTACCGGACACGATTTTCCAACAGATCCTATGAAACAATTATGGGGAGCAGTTGGTGCAGTATTTAGTTCATGGATGAATGAAAGAGCTATCGTTTACAGAAAATTAAATAGTATTCCGGCAAGCTGGGGAACTGCAGTAAACGTACAATCAATGGTATTTGGAAATATGGGTGAAGATTCCGGAACCGGTGTTGCATTTACTCGCGATCCAGCTTCGGGTGAAAATTTATTTTATGGTGAATATCTATTTAATGCTCAAGGTGAAGATGTTGTTGCCGGAATTAGAACTCCACATAAAATTTCTGAGTTAAAGAAAGATAATGCAAAAGTTTACAAACAATTGGATGACATTAGAAAGAAACTTGAAAAACACTACAAAGATATGATGGATATTGAATTCACAATTCAGCAAGGTAAATTGTGGATGCTTCAAGCAAGAGTTGGTAAACGTACTGGATTTGCTGCTGTTCAAATTGCGGTTGATATGGTTAGAGAAAAATTAATTTCTAAAAATGATGCTTTACTAAGAATTGATCCGGAACAATTAAATCAATTGTTAAGACCAATTTTTGATACTAAACAAAAAACTCAAGCAATTTCGCAAGGTAAATTATTAGCAAAAGGATTAAATGCTGGTCCGGGTGCTGCAGCCGGAAAAATTGCTTTCTCAGCTCAAGATGCAGAAGAAATGGCAAAGAAAGGCGACAAAGTTATTCTTGTAAGAATTGAAACTTCTCCCGAAGATATTAAAGGAATGAACGCAAGCGAAGGTATATTAACTGCTAAAGGCGGAATGACATCACATGCTGCATTGGTTGCACGACAAATGGGTAAAGTTTGTGTTGCGGGCTGCGGTGCTTTGGAAATCGATTATAAAAAGGGAACATTGAAAGTTGCTAATTCAGATTTAGTAGTTAAAGAAGGTGAATATATTTCCATCGATGGTTCAACCGGTGAAGTAATTCAAGGAGAAATTCAAACAAAACCTTCTGAAGTTGTACAAGTTTTAATCACAAAAGAAATGGATCCAAGCAAATCTAAAGTATTTAGAACATACAAAGATTTAATGAGCTGGGCAGATTCTACAAGAACACTTGGAGTTAGAACAAATGCCGATCAACCAGATCAAGCAGCTAACGCAATCTCGTTTGGTGCAGAAGGTATTGGACTTTGTCGCACAGAACACATGTTCTTTGGCGGTGATAGAATTCTTGCCGTAAGAGAAATGATTCTTGCTGAAACTGAAGCTGGAAGAAAAAATGCACTCGAAAAATTATTACCTCTACAAAGAAAAGATTTCTCAGAAATTTTTGAAGTGATGAAAGGTAAACCGGTAACAATTAGAACTTTAGATCCACCACTGCATGAATTTTTACCGCATTCAGAAAAAGAACAAAAAGAAGTTGCCGATGCTCTAAAAGTTACAGTTGAGAAATTAAAAACCAAAATGGAATCTTTAGCAGAATTCAATCCTATGCTTGGATTTAGAGGCTGCAGATTAGGAATTAGTTTCCCGGAAATTACAGAAATGCAAGCTCGTGCAATATTTGAAGCTGCAGTAGATGTTGCTAAAAAGGGTATAAAAGTTAAACCGGAAATTATGATTCCGCTTGTTGCAACTCTTGAAGAATTAAAATTACAAGAAGCAATTGTAAGAAAAGTTGCCGCTGACGTATTCAAAGAAAAAGGAAAAAAAGTAGAATATTTAGTTGGTACAATGATTGAATTACCAAGAGCTGCATTGATTGCCGATGAAATTGCAAAAGTTGCTCAGTTCTTCAGTTTTGGAACAAATGATTTAACACAAACTACTTTTGGATTATCAAGAGACGATGCCGGTAAATTCTTACCACTTTATGTTGATAGAGAAATTTTACCTCGTGATCCATTTGAAAGCCTTGATCAAAATGGTGTTGGTCAATTAGTTCAAATCGGAACTCAAAAAGGTAGAAAAACAAATAAAAATCTTAAAGTAGGTATTTGCGGCGAACACGGCGGAGAACCTGAATCTGTAGAATTTTTCCATAGAACCGGATTAAATTACGTTAGCTGTTCACCATTTAGAGTTCCAATTGCAAGATTAGCTGCGGCAAGAGCTGCACTAAGAAAATAAATGCTAATTAATTTAAAATTTACTAACCAAGCTGTTAAAAGTTTGGTTAGTGTTTTTAATAAACTAAAATTATTATTCATAATTAATTAGCAATAATTTTATGATATAGGAGAATAAATGAAATTATCTGATTTTAAATATACTTTGCCAAAACCTTCAGTTGCCAGATATCCAGTTAAGCCAAGAGACAGTGCAAAGATGATGGTTTTTCAAAGAGGAACAACAAATGTTGAGCATAAAAAATTTACCGACGTTGTGGATTTTATGTCAAAGGGCGATGTTCTTGTTGTAAACAATACAAAAGTCATGCAAGCAAGATTGTTCGGACAGAAAGAACGAACAAATGCTAAAATTGAAGTTTTTGTTTTGCGTGAATTAAACAGAGAAGAAAAAATTTGGGATGTTATTGTTGATCCGGCAAGAAAAGTAAGAATTGGAAACCGAATTTATTTTAATGATAAACTTTGGTGCGAAGTAATTGATAACACAACTTCGCGCGGCAGAACCGTAAGAATTAATTACGATGGAGATGATATTTATAAAGCAATTGAGAAAATTGGACAAACTCCGCTACCGCCATACATTAAACGTCCAACAGAAAAATCAGATCGTGAAGATTATCAAACACTTTTTGCTGAAACAGACGGCTCGGTTGCTGCACCAACTGCCGGTTTACATTTCACTTCTGATTTAATAAAAAAGGTGAAGAAAAAAGGAATTAAAATTGTATCGGTTACGCTTCATATTGGATTGGGAACTTTTAGACCAGTTGAAGTTGAAGATTTAACAAAACATAAAATGGATTCTGAATATTTTGAAATTCCCGATGAAACTGCTTTAACAATTAACGAAGCTTTGAAAGCAAAGAAAAATATTTTCGTCGTTGGAACAAGCGCAACCAGAGCTTTAGAAAGCAGTGTTACAGCAGAAGGATTTGTAAAACCAAACTATGGCTGGACAGATAAATTTATTTTTCCTCCATACGAATTTAAAATAACCAAAAAACTTATCACCAATTTCCATCAACCGGAATCAACTTTGTTAATGCTCGCAGCAGCCTTTGGTGGTTATGATGAAGTTATGAAAAACTATAAAAAAGCCATGAAAGAAAAGTATAGATTTTTAAGTTATGGTGATGCAATGTTAATTTTATAATGAGCAACGTAGCAATAATTCCTTCTGCCGGCTCTGGCTCAAGATTTAATTCCCCAATTCCGAAACAGTATGTTAAGGTTTTGGGGAAAGAGATTATTGTTTACACACTTGAAATTTTTCAAAACTGTGATAATATTGATGAAATAATTATTCCCGCTGATAAAAATTATTTTAATCTTTTATTTGAACTTAAAGAAAAATATAATTTTACAAAAGTCACAAAAATTATTGAAGGCGGAAAAGAAAGACAAGATTCAGTTTATAATGGATTAATTTCAAAAAAATTTAATGATGATGATTTAATTCTTGTACATGATGCTGCTCGCCCGCTTTTATCAACAAAACTTTTACTAACTTCTTTAAATGAAGCTCAGAAATTCGATAGTATTGTTGTTGCAATAAAAGCAAGAGATACATTGATCAGCGGAAATGAATTTGTAAAAAATTATAAAGATAGATCAAAAATTTATTATGCACAAACGCCGCAGATTTTTAGATACAAAATTATTCTCGATGCATTTGAAATTGCGAGGAAGAATAATTTTACAGCTACGGATGAATCAATGTTGGTTAAAAATGCTGGTTTTGATGTAAAAATTGTTAATGGTGAATTTACAAATTTTAAAATAACAGAAAATTCAGATCTTGATATTGTAAAAAAATTGATTGAAAATATTTCATAAGTTCATTTTAAGTTTAAATAATAATTTTTATCATTGAAAATATATCTATTATTCAATATCTTGAATAAATTTTTGAGGAGAATATGCCAAATCTTCTATTTATAATTGTTTTATCATATTTAGTTGGATCAATACCGATAAGCATAATTTTATCCAAACTTGTTAAAGGTGTTGATATTCGCAATTTTGGAAGCGGAAATGCCGGCGGTACAAATGTTTCTCGCGTTCTTGGAAAAAAATATGGAATTCTTACAATTATATTAGATGCATTCAAAGGTGTAATTGCTGTTGTGTTTATATCAAGATTATATTTTGGCAATTTCCCTTTTTCAAATAACACTCCTTTTGATGACTTTACATTAATTCAAATTATTGCGGGAATTTCCGCTGTTATCGGTCATATCTGGACTATATTCGCCGGATTCAAAGGTGGCAAAGGCATTGCAACCGGATTAGGAGTTTTAGTTTCAATTGTAACTTTAGATATGATTATGGCATTGGGTGTTTTTGCGTTAGTTGTATATTTCTCAAAATATATTTCGTTAGCTTCAATGTCTGCTGCAGTTTCGGTTCCGTTAATCATGATTATTAGAGAAAATATTTTTGGTGTTGATATTCCAAGTTATCATAATATTCTGCCTTTTGTTATTGCATTGGCTTTGCTCGTAATTTACACACACAGAGCAAATTTAGAAAGATTAATAAATGGAAGTGAAAATAAAATTTCACTCTTCAAAAAAAAGAATAAATAATTAATGCGTATTTCAGTATTAGGTGCAGGAAGCTGGGGAACAGCTCTTGCAATTATTCTCCAATCCAATGGTCATGATGTTACTCTTTGGGAATATAAAAGAGGTTACTATAAAACATTAAAAAGGACCAGAGAAAACAAAATTTATCTTCCTAAAATTAAAATCCCTAAAGAAATATTAATTACAAATTCTCTTAAAGACGGCTGCTTAAATCAACATATGATTGTTCTTGCAATTCCCTCTCAATTTATAAGAGGTGTTTTAAAAAGTATTAAAAATTTTGATTTCGGCGATACAACATTTATAAGTGTTGCAAAAGGTATCGAACAAAAAACATTATATACAGTCTCGCAAATTATTAAAGATGAAATTCCCTCAATTGAAGATAAAAATATTGGTGTACTTTCCGGTCCAAGTCATGCGGAGGAAGTTGCGTTAAAAATTCCTACTGCTGTAGTATCTGCCTCAACTGATTTAGAAACTGCACAGCAAATTCAAGCCGCATTTACTACATCCTATTTTAGAGTTTATTATTCTACAGATATTATTGGCGTTGAACTTGGCGGCGCATTAAAAAATGTTATTGCAATTGGGGCTGGAATGGTTGACGGTGCAAAATTTGGTGATAATACCAAAGCCGCAATTATGACAAGAGGAATTGCAGAAATTTCCAGAATTGGAATTGAAATGGGTGCACGACCAGAAACTTTTTCCGGGCTTTCCGGAGTTGGGGATTTGATTGTAACTTGTATGAGCAAACACAGTAGAAACAGATATGTCGGTGAACAAATTGGCGCCGGTAAAAAATTGAAAGCAATTTTAAACTCAATGCAGATGGTTGCCGAAGGTGTTGCAACTTGTCAATCTTCTTACGAATTAGCAAGGAAACATAATGTCGCTACTCCAATTGTTGATGCAGTATACAGCGCACTATTTCTCGATAAAGATCCTAAAAAAGCGACATATGAATTAATGGCAAGAGATATGAAATCGGAACATTAAATAATTTTATAAATTCCTTCCGAAAAAAATATGCATACCAAACAAATATCAGATTCAATACAATTCTTAAGCGGTGTTGGTCCAAAAAGAGCCGACTCATTTAATCAGCTTGGCATCAAAACAATTGAAAATTTACTTTTTTATTTTCCGACAAAATATTTAGACAGAAGCAAAATTTTGAGTGCAGTAAAAGTTTCTCAACTTGTAGTAAATGGTTATGATGGAGAAGTAACAATTGTTGGAAAAGTTATTGATTCTGAATTTATAAATTATGGAAAGAAACAAATTTTTAAAGTTATTTTTCAAGATAACAGCGGATTGTTTGAGTGCGTTTGGTTTAAAGGAATAAAATATTTTAAAACTTATTTTAAAATTGATGAACATTATGCAATTTCTTCAAAACCGGTTTTAACAAAATATGGTCATCTACAGTTTACGCATCCCGATTTTGATAAATTCAGTATTGATGAAACTAATGATTTCGTTAATACCGGCAAGGTAATTCCCTTCTATTCAATTCCAAAAGAACTTAAAGAAAATAATATCGGCGATATCGGCTTGCGAAGAATTATCAAGCAGGCAGTTGATGATTATTCTGATTTAATTTCTGAGACACTTCCGCAAAATATTATTTCAGAAAATAATTTAATTAAATTAAACGATGCCGTAAAAAATATTCATTACCCGGAAAATTTGGACATACTTTCGCTTGCAAAAAATAGATTTAAATATGAAGAATTATTTTACATCGAAACTTTGGTTGCATTAAGAAAAAATAAATTCCTTTCCAACACAAAAGGCATTTCATTTGCAATTCATTCGGATGTTATCAAAAAATTTCTTAGCAAACTTCCATTCGAATTAACAAAAGATCAATTAAAAGTTTTACACGAAATAAAACTTGATATGACAAATTCCAAACCGATGAATAGACTTCTTCAGGGTGATGTTGGAAGCGGAAAAACTATAGTTGCCGTAATAAGTATGTTGATTGCCGTAAGCAATAATTATCAAGCTGTAATAATGGCGCCCACGGAAATTTTAGCTCAACAGCATTTTTTAACAATTAAAGAATTATTAAAAACTTTTAATTTAAGAATTGAATTGTTAATTGGCGGAACTAAAAAAAGTGAGAAAGAAAATATTATTGAATCAATAAAAAATGGAAACTGTAATATTATAATTGGAACTCATGCGCTGATTGAAGAAAATGTGGAATTTGAAAAAGTGGGTTTGGTAATAATTGATGAACAGCATCGATTTGGTGTTGCACATAGAAGCAAAATAATAAGCAAAGGAATTTCTCCGGATGTTTTAATAATGACCGCAACGCCAATTCCGCGAACTTTAACAATGACGTTATACGGCGATTTGGATTTATCAATTATTGAAGAAATGCCGAAAAATAGAATGGTAATAAAAACAGTTTTACGCGGTGAAAAAAATCTTCCGGAAATTTACAATTTCGTAATTGATAAATGCAAAGAAGGTTATCAAACATTTATTGTATTTCCGTTAGTTGAAGAATCTGAAAAAATGGAATTAAAAGCTGCTGAAGTTTATTACGAAAAATTAAAAACTTCGTTTCTCCAAAATTTAAAATTAGCTTTACTTCACGGCAGAATGAATTGGAAAGAAAAAGATGAAACAATGCACAAATTTAAAAACAAGGAATTTGATGTTTTGATTTCTACGACGGTTATTGAAGTTGGAATTGATATTCCCGATGCAAATATCATAATAATAAATGATGCTGAAAGATTTGGATTATCGCAGCTTCATCAATTAAGAGGAAGAGTTGGAAGAAGTAATAAACAAGCATACTGTATTTTAGTTACAAAAAATGATTTATCTGCAAAGACAAAAAGTTTTAATTTTGATTTTGATTATTTATCGAAAGCGCAAATTGATTTTCATAAATCAAAAATTAGATTGAACGCAATGGTAAAACATTCAAGCGGATTTGATCTTTCTGAAATTGATTTAAAATTGCGCGGACCCGGAGATATTTTCGGCAAGATGCAAAGCGGATTTCCAAATTTGGTTTTTGCAGATTTAACAACTGATCAACAAATTTTAATTAAAGCTAAGGAAGATGCTTTCAATATTATTGCCGAAGATAATAATTTAAAAGATACAAAACATTTTATGATAAAGAAAAAATTGAAAGATTATTATTCGGAAAATTTACGTTACGCAACTATTGGATAAAAATTTATTCAACAATTTCAACTAAGTCTTTTTCTAAAGTTTCATTCGGTGTTTCTATAATTCTTCCGATTTCTTCATCATCTTCATAAATAATAAATGTCGGAACTAATTCTATTTCCAAATTTTCTGTTTCGTTTGATAAACCATTTTTTGTTCTATCAACATTTATAATTGTAAGATTATCGTCACAAAAGCCAATAGAATCAAGGATTTTTAAGAATCTTGGAACTTCCCTTCTACTATCGCTGCACCAAGTTCCCAAAACAATTTTAATTTTCGTATTAACTAATTTTGATTTATACTCACTAATTAAATTCGTATCTACTTTATAATTTTTATATTCAATATCAAACCAAATAGCAAAATTTGAATCTTTGAAAGCTTCTTTTGTTGAAACTCCAACTAACATTAATTTTTGAGTTTTTGCATCTTCAACTAATTTATAATTTTGCGCAAACAATGAAATAGCAATAAAAAAGAAAAAAATTATTTTCATAAAATTTCCGTTAACATTTTGTATTTCTGATATCAATTCCCCAGTAAAGTTTTTTTCTGAGGATTTCAAAATAATGTTTTTGCAAACTGTGAACTAAATTTAAATCGTATTCACTTTTTGTAATTTCCAATACTGCCGTTGGTTTTAAATAACTTACTCTTTGTCCATCACAAATTACTTGCACATTTTGAAATGGTGAAAAAGATTTTATTACAACTTTTTGATTGCTCGAAATTACAAGCGGACGCATTGTTAAAGTATGCGGAGAAATTGGGCTAAGCGTAATTGCTTTTGTTTGCGGATTTACAATTGGTCCGCCGGTAGATAAAGAATATCCGGTTGATCCGGTTGGCGTTGCAATAATAATTCCATCTGCGGAAAATGTACTAACGTGTTCATTATCAATTTCAATTGTTATTTCAATCATCTTTGGATATTTACCGCGATCAATTACAATATCATTTATTGCATATAAACTGTCACTTTCTTCCGATAAACATTTACCTTGAAGTGTGTTTCGCTTTTCAATTATTAAATTTCCCTTTTGCAAATTTGTAATCAGATCATCAATTCTATCGGTATCATATTCAGTGAGAAATCCGAGTTTGCCAAAATTAACACCAACCAAAGGAGTTTGTGTAAATCTTGAATGATAAGCAGTGTGCAGCAATGTTCCATCGCCGCCGATTGAAATTACAACATCACAATTTTTTGATAATTCTTCGTCGCTAAATAATGTAAAATTATTCCAATTAATTTCTAATTCATTTTCCGCTTTTAACACAGAATTACTTAAAACAAATTGTATTTCCGCTTCAGAAAGTTTTTGTATAAATTCTTTTAAGAATTGTAATATTTCTTTTTTCTGATAATTTGGTGTTATTCCAACAATCATCTTATTACTTCTTTAATTGTTTGAGTAAATAATTTTATTCTAAATTTCTAAATTGTAATTCATACAATTTTCTGTACAAACCTTTTTCATCATTTAACAATTCTTGATGATTTCCTTGCTGAACTATTTTTCCTTTATCTAAAACTAAAATTCTATTTGCATTTCTAATTGTACTCAATCTATGTGCTATAACAAAAGTTGTACGTTCAGCCATAAGTCTTTCAATAGCTTCTTGAACCAACATTTCGGACTCATTATCAAGAGCCGATGTAGCTTCATCAAAAATCATTATTGGCGGATTTTTTAAAAGTGCGCGCGCAATTGATAACCTTTGTCGCTGACCACCGGAAATTTTTGTTCCATGCTCGCCAATTACAGTTTCATATTTATTTGGTATTTCCTCAATAAAATTATGGGCATTAGCAATTTTTGATACTTCAATTATTTTTTCAAGAGGATAATCTTTTAAACCATATGCAATATTTTTCTTAATCGATTCATTAAATAAAACTGTTTCTTGAGTTACAATTCCCATTAATTTTCTTAAACTTTCAAGAGAAATTTCTTTTGTATTAATTCCATCAATTATAATTTTGCCGGAAGTAGGATCATAAAATCTTGGTATTAAATCTACAAAAGTTGTTTTACCGGCACCGCTTCCACCAACGAGTGCAATTATTTCTCCTTTATTAACTTTGAGTGAAATGTTATCCAAAACAATTTCATCAGAATCATCATATTTAAAAGTTACATTTTGGAATTCTAAACTTTCTTTAAATCCATCGATGGTTATTGGGTTTGCAACATTTTTAATTTTTGGTTCAGTATCAATAACTTCAAAAATTCTATCACCGGCGGCAATTGCTTCTTGAATTCTATTATTTACGGTTGCTAATGTTTTCATCGGAGGAATCATTTGGAAAACTGCTAACAAGAATCCTAAAAATTCACTTGCTTTCATTGTTTGATCAACCAATACTAAAATTCCACCATAATAAATAATTACAACACCAACCAAAACCGCAATAAATTCAGTACTTGGAGACGATATCGATTGTATTCTAATTTTCTTAAGAGCTAATTTAAAATAAGTTCTAGTGAAGTTCATGAATTTACTGTTTTCATAATCTTCCATTCCAAATGCTTTTACAATTTTTACACCCGTAATTGATTCTTGTAAAATAGAAGTAATGTTTCCCATTTCTTTCTGAAGCATTTTGGTTTGTCTTCTTAATTTAACTCCAATTGTTCCAATTACAGCTCCGGAAATAGGCAGAATAAATAGTGATACCAAAAACAGTTTCCAGCTAATCGAAATAGCAATTCCCATAAAAACTATAATTGTAACTGGTTCTCTAAAAAGACTTAAGAAAAAAATTGAAAAACTATGCTGAACAACATTAACATCATTTGTAATTCTTGAAATTAAATCTCCGGTGCGTTCATTTTTAAAATAACTCATTGGTAATTTGTGCAAGTGTACATAAGCCGCATCTCTAATTTTTTTAATTGTACCCTGCTGTACATATGATAAATAGTAATCTTGCAAATAATCAAAAATTCCTTTAGCAAAAAAAGTTATTACAATTAGAATACAAATTTTGAAAAGTATTTCTGTTGTATCACCCATAAAAATAAAGTTGTGAAATGAATCAGAAATTGAATTTATAAAATCTATAATAAATTGCGGCGTAAAACTATTTTGAAGATTTTGTTTTACAGAAGAAGTTTTTTCAACATTTCCGGATTGGTTAAAAAGTGTATCAAGCAAAGGAATTGACAAATATACTGAAGCTCCGTGCATCAAAGAATAAAGAAATGTAAATAAAATTGCTAATATTAAATGTTTCCAAAAAGGAATAACAAAAGCTAAAATTCTTCTATATGTATTCAAATTTATTTACGTCTTAGTGTGTGATATGTAAAAATAGGCAAAGCTGAATAGGTAAACAAATAGATGAAATAAAAACTATTTTATCGAAATTCCTTTCTTGGCTAAAAATAATTTAATTTTTTCTGACATAATTTTTGTGGCATTTCCATTAAAATTATCAATCATAATTTTTGAATGATGTTTTCTTTTTTCAGAAAGAAGATTTTTATTTTTTAATGAATTTGGTAAAATATTTATTAATTCTTCAAAAGAATTTACTCTAAATGAAATTTCATCCAACATATTAATAATTTTCAAATTTAATCGACCTTTTTCTTCAATTCTAAAAGTAATTATTGGCTTATCAAGTGTGCAGAATTCGGCAATAATTGAAGAAGAATCGCCAATTAAAATATCTGCAAGTAATAAATAAGGAGCAGCTTTTTCATTTTCAATAAAATAAATATTATCCTCTGATTTAATTTTTTCAATAATGTTTTTTTCTGTAAATGAATGAGCAGTTACCAAAATATTGTAATCATTTGTTAATAATCTTAATTTATCATACCATTTTGTAATTGCAGATAATTCCGATTTATTCCAAGTTGCCGAAAACAAAATAATTGGTTTACCATTATTAAATTTTAATTTTACTTTTAGATTTTCTAATTCGTCAAATGAAATTTGTCCATTATGCAAAACATCAATTTTAGGAAATCCGCCAACATCGCCAATTGTAATTCCAATCTCTTTTGCTTCATTCAACTCATTTTGCGATGTGAAAAAATACAAATCAAATTTATTGTATTTCTTTTTGCTAATAAAACTTTTAAAATTATAAGCTCCGTGTCGCATTCCAATTTTAATTATTTTTTTCGCGGGAAACATATGTAAAGAATGTCTCGCCATAAATACAACTTTGGGGTAAACCGGCCATAGTATTGACGAAACGCCATGTTCAAAAAGTTTTTCTTGCACATTTCTGTTTTTTGAAACTATAGTAATTTCTTCAAATTCATTTAGAATTGGTTCGAATATTTCGTAATCAATAAAATCTGTACAATAAAAAACAATTGGGAAAGGATTAATTCTAGAATTTGTGAGATACCAAGCAATTGTATAAGGAATTTTTAATAATATTTCTGAAAATACCATTGCTTAATTTTCTTTTTTTGAATGAATAAATTTTGTTAATCCGTAAGCAATTTCATTTTCAATAGTATTTTTACTTTTTATAAATTTCCATTCATCATTTTGATTTTGATAAAAACCTTCCGAAAGTATAAAAACATTTAAACCAAAATGTAGTGCTTGAAATTCAAAAGTATAAAATTGATTTTGCGATTCACAAATATCTATTGATAAAAACGGCGTGTCAAATTTATCATAAAATGATTTTGCATAATTTAAAAGTTGAACATCAACATCAAAATTAAAATCAAATTTTTTTGCACCACTTGCTCTAAAATCGTTATCTCTATTATGTCTTTTAGTAATATAATATTTATCGTAAATAACTAAAATTCTGTAATCTGCTTTTAAGTTTGGGACAAATTCTTGCAGAATAAAATTATCCCTTTTAGTTACGTAATCTTTGTATTCGTAATAATCAACTTTGTTATTATAATTTGGGTATAGTTTGTAACTTTTCTTTTTTCTAAAATATTTTCTTCTGAGCAAATCTATTTTAGTGAACAATCCAATTTTTTCAAACTTGCTAAGTTTACTCACTAACTCATCTTTATTATTTACAAGGAAAACATTTTTTCCATTTGAGCCATTCACATGTTTCAATACAATCGGAAAAAATAAATCGGAAAATTCAACTTGTGATTTATCATTGAAATAAAAACTCTTGAGAGAATCAACATTTAACTGTTTTCGCAAAAGTTCTTGATAGCCTTTGTTTTCATGGCACAAAAGCAATTGGTAGGAAGGAATTATCAGATTATTAAAATAACTTAAATGTTGAATTAAATCTTTTATATAATCTCTTACATTTTCATTTTGACTAAAAGTGTAAAATATTATTGAATTTTCAATTCCAATATTTTTATTTATAACTTGCTGAAATTCATAGCTTTCAACCTTAAAACCATTTTTATTTAATTGAGTAATAATATTTTTTGTAACCATACTAACCCAAGGTTTTCTGGTTTGACCAAAAAAATTATTTTTCCCAGTAAGAAATACTATTTTGTTAAAATCAATTTGTTCTAAATTTATCATTATTAAATAATTTTTGTTTTATTTCTTGATAAACATAATCCGGTTTTAAATCCAGCATACATTTAAAATGACCAAGCGGACATTTACTTCCGCCGTGTTTCCCACATGGACGGCAATCTAAATCAATCTCTAATATTTTATCATTTCCTCTATATGGATAAAATCCAAATTCTTTTACTGTTGGACCAAATATAGCAATTACATCAGTCTTAACAGCATTTGCAATATGCATCGGTGCACTGTCATTTGATAAAAGTAAATTTAGATTTATAATTAGTGCCGCCGAATCAAGCAATGAAAGCTCTCCGGCTAAATTATGAATTTTCATTTTATTAATTTCAACAATTTCATTGCAAAGAATTTTATCTTCTTTTCCGCCGATTAAATAAATTTCAATATCATCGTCATTCATTAATTTTAAAAGTTCTTTAAAATATTCTTTCGGCCATTGTTTTGTAAATTGTGCAGAACTGGGTGCAATTCCTATTTTGAATCTACTCATTGAATTATTTAAAATGGAATTAATCTTTACTTCTTCCTTTTCACTATAAAATAATTCTGTATCATCATTCAAGGATTTATAACCAAAAGGTTCCAACAATCGCAACACGCGTTTACGCAAATGTAAACCTTTGACTAATTTAATTGTATGTGTGAGTAATTTTTGTCGAGGATATCCAATTCTAATTTTTATTTTTCCAATCAGCATCAATATTGAAGAGGTTAAAGAGCTTTGAACCGATATTGCCGCATCATATTTTTCAATATACAATTTGTATGAAATTTTAATGAAAGAAATAATTCTCGATGTAAATTTTTTCTTATCAAATTCTATTATGTTATTTACATGCGGATTATACCTAAACAAATTGCTTGTCTGTGGAATTACCAAAATGTCAAGAATTGAGTTTGGATAAATATCTTTTATTGCTCTTAAAATTGGAGTACTTAAAATTGCATCACCAATAAATGCAGTTTGAATTACGAGGATTTTTTTAATTGATTTTTTTTCAATCTCATTTAATAATAATTCTGGCATTTTTATTTCAATAATAAATCGTTATAAAGTTTCTTGTATTGCTCAATATTTTTATCGATAGAATAATTTACGGAATCTTTCTTTGCATTTTCAGAAACTAATTTTCTAAGTACCTTATTCTCAATTAGTTCAATAATTGCTTTTGATAAATCATTTGGATTTTTTGGTTCAACTAAAATTCCGTTATGATAATTTTTAATTAACTCCGGAATTCCTCCGGTATTTGTTGCAACAATCGTAAGCCCAATAGACATAGCATCAATAATTGAGGTCCCCAATCCTTCTTTTTTTGATGACAATACAAATAAATCAAAAATTTTTAAATACATTCCAATATCGTTTTGAAATCCCACAAAATAAATATCATAATAAATATTTAATTTTCTGGCAATATTTTCAATTTCATTCTTTAATGGACCATCGCCAACAATACATAATTTTGCATTTTCATATTTTGCTTTAACAATTTTAAATGCTTTTAATAAATTAGGATAATCTTTATGTCCCGCAAAAGCTGCAACTGTGCCGATTAAAAATGTATCAGAATTATTTTTCAAAGTTTTCATTAATTTATCATCAACTGAAATATTATCAAATTTATTTACGTCTGTTCCACTTCTAATTGATAATAGCTTATTTTCATCTATTCCATCTTCCATTAAAACTTTCTTTATAAATTCAGATATGCAAACAATCTTATCGACCTTTTTATTTGAATATTTTAATTTACTTAAAATATTTTTTCTAATATGAAAATCAACTCTTCTAACTGCAATTAGTTTTAATTTTGAATAAAATAATTTAGCAATAATTGCAATAGTTAGAGCATGTGCCGAATGGGCTTGAATTATATCAATTGTATTAGCTTTGCATAGTTTTGAAATTTTGTATGCAGAAAATAAATCAAGTTCACCTAAAATGTTTATTTCAATAAAGGGAAGATTTTTTTCTATGCAGCGATTCTTTATTTCAGAATTTTTATTACAAATTAATAACGATGATATTCCTTGTTTAATTAAACCTTCGTGAAGGTATAAAACTTGCTGCTGCCCGCCTCGCCAATATTTCTCGGTATCAACGTGAAGAATATTCATTATGCTTTTGCCAAACTTTAATATACTTTAGGTAAACTCCAATTGCTGAATGCAGACTTAACAAAAAACCAATTTTTCCATCAAGAAAACCTTTTTGTAAAAAATACATTTTCATGAATTTATTAATACCAAAAAATATCGAACTTATTATTGAATATTTTTTCTCTTCAGAAATATTTTCAATTGCCAAATCCGAATATCGGTTCATTTTAGAAATGTGCAAACTCAATGTAGGATAAGTATAATGAAGCAGCGGTTCATATATTTTTGTTTTCTCACCATTTAAAACAACTGATTCATGAACTAAATTGTCATTAAAATTTCCAAAATTTCTATTGAATAATCTTGATGGAAAATCTTTATCCCAACCGCAATAATTAATTTCCTTTCCAAGATAATATGATTTTCGTTTAATGTTGTAGCCGTTAAACATTGGGTTTACTAAAATATTCTCAATTTTTTTTTTAAGCTCATCAGTTACAACTTCGTCGGAATCAATCGAAAGTATCCAATCATTGGAAGAATTATCTACGGCAAATTTTTTAGTTATGCCAAAACCTTTCCATTCGGTTTGAAATATTTTGCAATTATATTTTTTGCAAATTTCAATTGTTCCGTCAGTTGAGAAAGAATCAACAACAATAATTTCATCAACCCATAATAATGATTTTAAACATCGTTCAATGTTTGCTTCTTCATTATTTGTAATAATTGTTGCGGATATTTTATTTTCTCTTTTTGACATAATTCAAAATTTAATTGCTATTAAAATTAAAGATTTTTCTTAATTCCTTTGCGCGATTTATCCACAAATATTTTTTTGCATAAATAAATATTTCATTCCGCATTTCATCAATTCTGTTTGGATTTAGAATTAATTCATCTATTCTATCCGCAAGTTCATTTATGTTTCCATTTCGAAAAAATAATCCGGTTTTATTTTCTACAATTAATTCGCGAGTAGTTGGTAAATCGCTTGCAATTACTGGAATGCAAAAACTATAATAATCAAATAATTTTAAGGGCGATGTTAAATATTTATTAAAAAAAGTTTTTTCCAACGGAACTATTCCGATTGCAGTTTTCTTTAAATATTCCTTTAATTCAATTTTATTAATCCATCCGGTTATTTTAACCAAGGATGAATCATAATTTTCATCAGCAAAATTTTGAATTGCGTCAATTTCAGATTTTGTTTTTCCGCCTATTATTAATAAATATGGTTTTGATTTAGCTAAAGACGCAGCCTTAATTAATTGAATAACTCCTTTGTGCTTATCCAGCGAGCCGATATAAGTTATATATTTTTTCTCTTGATTTATATTTTCTAAATTTTGAAGACCAGTTCGTGCAAGATGGATTTTGGTGTTTGGAAATTTATTTTCGTACAATTCTTTCTGCGAATTCTGAAGACAGATTACTCCATCAATTTGAGGGATATATTTGTTTTCAATTTTTTCAATTTTCTTTTTCTTTTTTTTATTTATGTCCTCACGCAATTTTGTATCCGCATAAAAATCATGTGATTCAAAAAAAACTTTTACATTGTATTTTAATTTAATCTTCATTAAATATTTTAGAAAAGTTGGATTCCGCGAAATTACAACATCAATTCTATTTTGCTCAATCAGAATTTTCAATTTGTTAAAAATTATTTTATAGTAAAAAATATTAGAATTAAAAATCCATGAATAATTAATTCTTTCAATAAATAAATTTTTAGGAATTGTTAAATCAAATTCTTGTGAAATAATTTCATCTGATGTTTTTTCAGAATTATTTTTTACAAACAAAAAACATTCGTCAAATTCTTGTGCAAGTGCGATTGCATTATTTGTTACAAAGGTAAAACTCGGTGAGTTGGAAGGCCATTTCCCAGTATGTACATAAGCAATTTTCATTTTTATTTTTTACACAACACTGCAAGATATGCAGCTTTATAGGGAAAAAGTAAATTCATAATTTTATCAATAAAAAGAGTAAAATTATTTATTGGAATTTTAAAATTTGAAAAGAGTTTATTTGATCTTTTATTTACAATTAAAAATGTTTCAACCAATTTGAAGCCGGATTTTTCAACACTTCTTTCTAATTTTTCCTTTGTAAAACTATGCAAATGTCCAACTTTGTGAATTCTATTTCCCGTTAATGGATCATCAATCATTTTTGCATTTAAATTTTCGTTGTACGGAACACAAAATAATCCAATGCCATCTTCCCTTATAAATAAATTCATCTTTGCAATTGCCGATTCATAATCTTCAATATGTTCCAAAACTTCTTGAGAAATTACCATATCAAAATTTTTCAAATTTATGTTAAACAAATTCTCGTGAACTTGAGTTATTGTAAATTGATTTGCAATTTCTTTAAACATATCTAAACTATTTTTTGATAAATCTACTGCTGTAATTTCTTTTCCGTTTTTAGAAAGTAAATAATCTAAGTATCCGGTTCCACATCCAATATCAATAATATTTTTAACGCCATTTTGTTTTTTAATAATTTCAAAAAGTTGATTATTCCTCAACATTTCATTTTTATACAATTTGGTATTTTTATTTGCAATCCAAATATTATAAAGTTTTTCATTTTCATAAATTGAATAATCGCTCATTTTAATCCTTCAAGATATTCTGGAATAAATTATAAAGTTGTTCTGCTTGCTTCTTTCTTTCAAATGATTGAATAAATTTTTGATTATTTGATTTTACCAAATTATTATTCTCAAAATTAGCAAGAATTTTTAAAATGCTATTTTGGATTTCTTCCAAGTTTGAATCAATCGCAATATAAGAATTACCGTATTCTATTAGTGTTTCGCTTAGTTCTCCTTCAGAAGAAATAATTGCAAAAACACTTTTTCTTAATCTAAAATATTCAAACATTTTTGCCGGAAACAATTCTGTAATATTCATATTAGTTGCAAACAATAAAAGTACATCAGCTTCATTTAATTTTAACAGCATTTTATCATGTGGAAGATATGATACAAATTTTATAATTTCATTTAATTCCGGATAATCTTTTAGCCATTTTTCATTACCGGAACCGCCAATAAATGTTACGGAAATTTTTTTGGAATTAATTTTATTACTTTTAATTAAAATTGAAAGAGATTTAAAAAAGCTATTTGGAGAATGAAGTTCATTAAGTCTTCCTGCGTATGAAATATTTAAAATATTTGAATTTATTAAAGATTTATTAAAATTCAAATTTTTAAAATCATCTTCGTCATAACCATTTCGAATTACGGTAATTTTTTCCGAAGAAATTCGTTGAGAAAAATTTTGTTTTGCTTTATTTGTGATTGTTGTAATGTGCGTGCAATTTTCTAGAATTCGTTTTTCAAAAATTTTATCTAGATCTTTTAATTTTGCTTTGTGAAATAATGAATTGTCCACCCATTCATCGCGAAAATCCGCCACCCATTTAATTCCAGATTTCAAAGAAATTTGTTCAGCAATAATTTGAGTTGAGTGCGGCGGTGATGTAGAAAAAATTAATTCTATATTTTGTTCTTTAATTATTTTTAATCCTTTTTTAACAGCAGTATATTTCCACAATGCAGATTTATCAGGAGTAAAAAAATTTTTAAATATTTTTTTAAGATCTCCGCTAACATAATCTCCCAAATCATAACTTTTATAAATTTCGCTTTTTTCAATATCAATAAAAAGTGAGTTGTCAATAATTTTATTTTTTTTTGCTGCTGTAAGAACAAATACTTTTGCATTTAATTGAATTAAATATTTCACAAATTTTGAAATTCGCTGAACTGCCGGTCCGCCTTCTGGAGGGAAATTGTATGCAATGATAAGAACATTCATTTAATTTTTACTTATCCAAAAGAATATAATTTTTAAATCCGCCAATTGAATTTCCGCTATTTAATATTTTTTCAATGTATGAAATTGCTCTATATTTTAAAGTTTCGTGTTTATGCAGCTCTCTATATTTATTGGGTTTCCCGAAAAATTGCAATTTACTTTTCCAATTAAAATTACTTATCATTTCTTTCATAACTTCCGGATGCGAATCTTTAAATTCTGCAAGTAAATTTAGTGGACCGTAATCAAATTCTTTGGGAGCTTTTTCATAAAAATCTTTCGCGCGGTTTAATCCCCAATGTACCGAATCTAAAGCTCTTTTTTTATTCTGCATTAAATGAGGAGGACGAACCCAGCCGTAATGATAAACCTCTGCATCGACTTTTGCTACTTTTAATTTTGTATGTCCGTTTTCTTGTCGCGGATTATCATAAAATTCAAATTTCCTAAACGATTGTGCGCTTTGCCACGAATGAATATCCGGTAAATTTCTTACAATTCTAATTTCATTCGGATACCAGCCATGACCATTATGATAATGATGATAATCACCCCAAAAATGTTTATATCTAAAAAGTAATCCCTCAACTTCTTTATCCTCAAGTAATTCCTCGCACCTATTTTTTATGTTTGATAAATATTTTTCATGAATTACTTCATCCGCTTGCAAATAAAAAAGCCAGTCTCCAATACATTTTTTCATTGCAATATCTGTCTGAATTGAATTTATAATTCCTTTCTTAAAATATTTTTCTTCCCAAATTGTATCTATAATTTTTACTTTCGGATCGCCAATTTTCTCAATTCTTTCACGAGTATCATCGCCTTCGCTGCTTTTTCCAACTGCTATATAAAATTCATCCACAATTGGCAGTATTGATTTTATTGATTCAACAATTGGGTAGTAAAGTGAAACTCCATTTTTAACAAAAGAAAAACCGCTAATTTTCATAATTTAGTTTTACCACATTTCAGATTTGAAAAATACTAACTGTTTGTTGCTTCTCAAAATATTTCTTACATACTAAAAAATCCGTTTACCCAATTCACAACATTCATAAAAATATCCCAAAGCGGACTGTAAATAAATAAAAATAATAATACCGTTCCATAGATTCCTAAGTTGAGCATTTTTGCTGTGTATTTATTTGGAAAAATATCAAACAAAATATGTGAACCATCCAACGGCGGAATAGGAAGTAAATTAAAACAGAAAAGAAATACATTAAAAATTATTGTAAGACGAAAAATATTATATAAAATATTGTTTAATTCAATTTGGGATGAAGAGATAAAAATGTAAACTGCGTAAGTTACAATTGCCAAAATTAAATTTGATAATGGCCCAGCAAACGAAACAATAGCATCATCGCGAAATTGATTTTTTAATTTACTGCGATTTACCGGAACCGGCTTTGCCCAGCCAATTAACATAAATCCCGATGTGAATGCTAAAATCGGCATAACAATACTGCCAATTAAATCAATGTGTTTAATTGGATTAAGTGTTAATCTACCTTGTAATTTCGCGGTATCATCTCCAAATTTGTTTGCAGAGAATGCATGAGCAAATTCATGAATGCTTAGCGAAATTAAAAATATTGGAAGGAAGTAAAACATTAAAATTAATTTTTCGTTTATTTGAATTTCCGGCAATTTTAACCTCGTGGATGAAAATCTTTATGAACTTGTTTAACATATTCTCTATCAATGTGCGTATAAATTTGAGTTGTTGAAATATCCGAATGCCCCAGCATTTCTTGAACTGCTCGCAAATCAGCTCCGCCTTCTAATAAATGTGTTGCAAACGAATGGCGAAAAGTATGAGGATGAACTTCTCGTTTAATTTCGGCTTCATCACAATATTTTTTTACAATTTTCCAAATTGACATACGAGAAAGTTTTGAACCTTTTGAATTCAAAAAAACTAAATTTTCACTCTTCATATTTTTTTGAAGAATTGGTCTAACTTTAGTTAAATATTCTTTCAACCATTTAATTGCGCTTGATCCAATTGGAACAATTCTTTGTTTTGAACCTTTTCCCAAAACTCTTATAACGTCATCACTTAAAAATAAATCTGAAATTTTTAAATTAATTGCTTCTGAAACTCTTAATCCGGAAGAATATAAAATTTCTAAAATTGATTTATCACGCAAGCCTAAATTTTCAGTAATATTTGGTCGATCTAGAATTTTCTCAATTTCATTAAAGGATAAAACTGCCGGAAGTTTTCTTGATAATTTAGTTGAATTTAAATTTGAGGTAGGATTTGATTCAACATATCCTTGCTGTTTTAAATATAAAAAAAAACCTTTTACCGATGAAGAATATCTGCTTACAGAAGTTGAAGTTATTCCGTCTTTCTTCTGCTGTTCAAAAAATTCTGTAATGTGTTTAATTTTAATTTGATTAAAATCCGAAAGATTTTTTTGCTCAAAAAAAATAATTAATTTTGTCAAATCATTACGATATGAAGCAATAGAATTTTCTGAAAGATTTTTTTCAATCCGCAGCAATGACAAATATTCTTTAACAAACTCTTGCATTACTGATCTGAGTCTTCCTTAATTTCGTTTTCCATTTCATCTTGTTTAGGATAACGAATTCTTTTATGATGTAAAGCCACCAAAGTTGCGTAAAAAGATTTTCTAATTTTTGTCAAATCAGAAAATGTTAAAGGAGATTCTTCCAATTGTTCATCTTTTAGTCTGCTGCTAATTATATTTGAAACAATATTTTCAATTTTTTCCGGTGTTGGTTCTGCCATTGCTCTTACTGCAGATTCGCAAGCATCAGCAAGCATTAATAGAGCAGTTTCCTTTTTCGTTGGCTTTGGTCCCGGATAACGATATTTGTTTACATCAACATTTTCAATCCCCTTTTCCTCAGCAGCTTTATCATAGAAAAAAGAAACCAATAATGTTCCATGGTGAGTAGTAATAAATTCAATTATTTCTTGAGGTAAATTATATTCTTGAGCCATTGTAACGCCTTGCGTGACATGCTCAATTATCATTTGGGCACTTTGTTCTGTGGTAAGCTGATCGTGAATATTATAATTATCAATTTGATTTTCTACAAACGCACTTGGATTTTGTGATTTCCCAATATCATGATACAAAGCTCCAACTCTTACGAGCAAAGGGTTTGCTCCAATTTCTGCTGCGGCACTTTCTACCATATTTCCCATTGTTAAAGAATGATTAAAAGTTCCTTGTGCATTTCTTGCTAATTCTTTTAAAAGCGGATTATTAAAATCAGTTAACTCAAGTAAAGTTATGTCAGTTGTAATTTTAAATAATTTTTCAAAGAAAATAATTAATCCGTAAGTTAAAACCGGACTAAACAAAGCGTTAGAAGCCGCAAATCCAATCTGCACGGCAATTTCTTCCCAAGGTGCAAATCTTTCCAATCCAAAAGCAAGAATGCTTACCATATAACCTAATAAAATAAATAGGAACGATCGGAAAATTTGATTTCGATTTTTTATATCTCTAACTGTATATGCCGCTAAACCGCCGGCTACTACATTCATAACGGTTAAAGAATAATCATTGCCTCTCAATCCTCCAACAATTAATGCTATTACTATTGTTGCATAAAATCCAATGCGCGAATCAAAGAAAATAGTTACAAGCATTGATACAACGGGAACTAAAATTAATAATTCAATTGGAGCATTTACGTTTATTTGATTTATGAGAAACGCAATGAAACTTATTAAAACTATAATTACTGTGATTAAAAATACTTTAGAATTATCATTAAAAATTTTGGGTCTGAATAAGAAAATATAAACACTAAATAAAGTTATAATTACCAATACGTGTAAAACTTTTCCAATTCCTTGAAGTAGTTTTGACCAAAATCCTCTTTCTTCACCTCTTGCAATTCTATATGAATCAATTTTAAGTTTTATATCTGGAGTAATTCTATTGTGCTTTGCAACTATTCGTTCATCTTCCTCAACAATTCCAACATTTCTTGATACTCTATCTTGAGCTATTTTTATTTCAAGCTCAGAAAGCTCCTTGCTAAATCTCACCGAAGGTTTAAAAAAGTATTGAGAATATTCAAAATAAATTGCCATTAAAGCGGGATCATCCGGAAGAGTTGAACTAATTAAGCTATTTAATCTTCTATCGTTTGCATTTCTATCTAAAATTTTTCCTTTAGGAATTAAGTTCTCAAATTTTCCGTCTCTTAAGGCAATTGTATCTTTTTCAATTTCACTATAATTCAAATTAAAAAAATCTTTTCTATAAACTTCTTCCGTAATATTTATGATATTTGAAAATAATTTTGCAGTTGTAATTGGATAACTTACAGAAAGTGAATTTTCGTATTTTCTGATTTCCTTAATTTTATTAAAACTTTCAATGCTCAGAAAACCAATATTTTTTCCGTCAATATTTTGCTCAATTTGTTTATCAATTTCTGAAAGAAGTCTTTTATTAAATATTATAATTGAATCCGAAACACTTTTCTGAATATTTCGATCAATTTCAAAAACCGGTAAAACACTTTCCGAAGCTTTCAATTTTTCAATTCGATAAGTTTCCGGATCTTTCAATATTTCGAATGGCATAGTGGCAATTAAATCATCTTGAATCCATATTGATCCAACAGCTACATCGAATTCAAGAGCTTCGCCCCTTGGAAACATAAGCGCAATTAGAACAGCTCCAACTAAGATAATAGATATTCTTATTCTTCTGCTTTTCTTAATTCTGCTAATAGAATCTTTGCTAAATATTTTAACCATTTTTAGCTCTAAGAATCATTTCTAAAAATTCTGCGGTTCCGTCTTCTACATTTGTTTTTGATGTAATAAAATCCGCCATTTTTTTTATTTCATCAACTGCGTTAGCAATTGCAACTTTTAATGCTTTAGTTTGAAAAAGTGATTTATCATTATACCAATCGCCCATTACAACCGTATTGTTAATATTTATTTTAAGATGTTTCAGCAATTTCAATAATCCATCGCCTTTTGAACAATTTTTATTTCTGATTTCTAAAAAATAAACTCCGTCTTGATCTTGTGATTTATAAAACGAAGTTTTCAAACCAATCGCACTCGGAAACTTCATTTTACTTTCAATTAATTTTATTGAATTTTTATAATCTCCGGTAATTACAATTTCTAAAGTTTTATCCATTAAATTTTCATAAGATTCAATTTCTTCAAACTTAGCTTCGTATTTATCCATAAGTCTTGGTATTAAAGAATTTTGTTCGGTATAGTAAATTGCTTCATCATGACTTAACGCAACTTTTAATAATAATTCATCCGCCATATCAATTGCTTTTTTTACATACTTTTGTTTTATGTATGATTCAAAAATAATTTCATTTGCCGGATAACTTTTTATAATTGCTCCATCCAAAGAAATTAATGGAGTCTGCAGATTTAAAATTTTTGCATATTCAATCATTGAATTATGAAGTCTGCCGGTTGCAAAAGTAAATTTTACTCCAAACTTTTTTAATTCATTTACCAACTCAATTGATTTCTCTCCAATTTCAGCATATTCATTTAACAAAGTGCCATCAAGGTCAAAAACAACTAATTCAATTTTCTTTAATCTGTTTGGATCAATCATAAATGTAATTCTGTTGTAGGAATAAAATTTATTTTTTACTTAAGTAAGATAAAAAAGTTCCAAGTAGTATGGTAGCAGTAACTCCAATAAGTGTAAACCAGGTCCATGCAGCTAATTTTAATGAAATAACCGTAATCATGATAAAAATTCCTCCGGTAAATGCAGCAAGCGCATCTTCTTGCGAGGCTTTTTTAACAAATAATCCCAACATAAAAGTTCCTAATAATCCGCCATAAGTAAATGATGCAATACTCAAAGCAAGTTCAACAACTGTTTGCGGAGAATTCATAAAAAATAAAGCTGCAAATATTAGCATTACCGTCCAGAAAATTGTAAAAATCCTTGAGACTTTTAAATCGTTTTCTTTATTTCTATTTTTCTTAAAAGGTTGATAAAGATCCATCATTGTGGATGAAGAAAGCGCGCTTACAGAACCGGCTAAAGTTGACATTGCCGCAGCAAATAATCCCGCGATAATTATTCCGGAAAATGGCGATGGAATATTTTCAATTATAAATTTTGGGAAAATTTCATCTGATCTTAATTCTAATTTTCCATAAAATGCATATAAAGCTACGCCAACTAAAAGGAAAATTACAAATTGAATAATTACTACAATTCCACTTCCAATGATTGCTTTTTGTGCCTGCTTTAAATTTTTTGTGCTCAATAATCTTTGCACAATTAATTGATCTGTTCCGTGTGAAGCCATTGATAAAAATGCGCCGCCGATTATTCCGCTAAATATTGTATAAGGCTGATTGAAAAATTCTGAAATCGAATTTCCAAAATTCAGATTAATAATATTAAGTTTGTTTTCAACTTGAGCAGAATTAATTAAAGTTGTAAATCCATCCGGTAAAAATTTGAAAAGTAAAAAATATCCGGCAAGCAAAGCTCCGCCTAAATAAATAAACATTAATAAAACATCAACCCAAATAATTCCTTTCATTCCGCCAGTAATAGTGTAAAGTAAAGTAACAATTGCAATTATAATTATTGCTGAAGTGTAATCAATTCCTAACATTAATTTTAATGGAATTGCCGTTGCGAAAAGTCTAACGCCATCTGCCGCAGTTCTGGTAAACAAAAAAACAATTGATGAAAATGATCTTGTTTTGTGTCCGAATCTATTTTCGAGAAATGCATAAGCCGTATTCAATTCACCTTTGAAATATGATGGAAGGAAAAATTTTGCAATTATAATTCTTCCTATTAAATATCCAAAAGTAACTTGTAAAAAATTCAGATTTGTTAAATAAGCTAAACCGGGAATTGAAATAAAAGTAAGTGTGCTTGTTTCTGCGGCAACAATTGAAAAACAAACTGCCCACCAAGGAATATTTTTTGAACCCAAAAAATAATCTTCAACTGTTTTTTGTTTTCCGCCTTTAAAAATTCCAAATAATGCAACACCAATTAAAAAAAGAACGATTACAACATAATCAAAAGTTTTATCCACAATAAAACCTAAATTGCTTTTAACTCATTTACAGCTTCTTCAACCGTTTCTTTTATTGGAAGTACACGATTTAGTTGAGAAATTTCAATTAAAGTTCTCACATTTTTTTGCGGAGCGGCTAATCTAATGTGACCATCATTTGTCTGCAGAATTCTAAACGATAATAAAATTGCGCTTAATCCTGAGCTATCGCAATATTCTATTTCGGATAAATCAAAAACTAATTTTTGTATATCTTCATTTGAAAGTAAAATTGTTAATTCGCCTTTTACCAAGCCGGCAATCGATGCATCAAATGTTTTTTCGTGCAATTTAAAAATTGCAACATCGTCAATTTTCTTAAACTCAAAGTTTACATTTTCATTCATATTATTACATTATTTTTTCAATTTGATAAAATTAAAATCAAAACATCTTTAATGAATTTAATAAATTTCTGTATGATATTTCAGAATTTATTTTTGAATTTACAAGCTGAAAATTATAAAGATTTTCTACATTATTTTTTTTAAATCCAACTTTAAATTTTGCTTTAATTAAACTTACTGCCGAAACTAAAAATAAGTTATCATCTCTTTCCAAATCTACAAGCACGTCAAATTTGTGATTTGCAATTTTATCTTGCAATTGTTTATTTGGCAAACCCAGCTTTGTAATGTCATCAAAATTATAAGTAATTGTATTAAAATTATTTGTTAACCGAACTAAATTTTTTCTATGCTCAGGTAAAAATAATGTTACATTTTTTTTATGAATTTGAAAATATTTTGCAACATCAAAACTATTGTTAAAATCAAGATCATTTAAAGGAAGAACTAAAATATAATCAAGTGATTCTTCAACAAAGTTATTGAACGAAAATTTGTCATTAAAATTTTTCAACATTTTCTTTTTGAAAATGTAATAGCCGATTCTATTTTTAAATTCTTCAAACAATTTTCAATTCTCTAACATTTGTTCAAATTTTGCTTCGTCAATAATTTTAATATTCAATTTCTGTGCTTTATCCAATTTTGAGCCGGCATTTTCTCCCGCTAAAACAAAATCTGTTTTGTTACTTATTGATGATGTTACTTTTCCGCCGTTTTGTTCAATTATATTTTTCGCTTCATCTCTTGTAAATTTTGATAGAGTTCCTGTAAGTACAAAAGTTAAGTTTTCAAAAATACTATTTCTTTGCGATTTATTTTCACTTTCAAAATTTAATCCGGCAGATTTAAGATTATTTATAATTTCCAAATTTTTAGGATTGTTGAAAAAACTTTTCACACTTGCTGAGATTTTGGGACCAATTTCCGGAACTTCTTCAATTTCTTCATTTGATGCATTTATTAAATTATCAATATTTCCAAAATGATTTGCTAATTTTTTTGCAGCTCCAGCTCCAACAAATCTTATCCCAATTGCAAATAAAACTTTTTCAAAAGGTTTAGATTTACTTTTTTCAATTGCATTTAATAAATTCACCACACTTTTTTCACCGAATCTTTCAATAGAAATTAATTCATTTTTTCTTCCGGGAAGTTTAAAAATATCAACGTATGAATTCAGCAATTTCATATCAACAAAAATATTTATTATTGATTCGCCCAAACCTACAATATCCATAGCTCCGCGCGATGCAAAATGTTCTATTCTTCCTTTTATTTGCGCGGGACAAAAATTATTTACGCAATAAATTGCAACTTCTTCTTTCGGATAAAATAAATTTTCTCCACAAACCGGACAAACTTTCGGAGTTTCAGTTTTGGCAATTCCGTCTTCACGTTTTTCCAAATCAACTTCAGAAATTTTAGGAATTACATCTCCGCCTTTTTCAATAATTACAATATCACCAACTCGAATATCTTTTCTTTCAATTTCATCTTTGTTGTGTAAAGTTGCGCGGCTTATTGTTGAACCAGCAAGAAAAACCGGTTCAAGTTCTGCAACGGGAGTAACAGCACCGGTTCTTCCAACTTGCCAAGTTATAGAAAGTAATTTTGTTGATATTTTTTTCGGAGGAAATTTAAAAGCTATTGCCCACCTTGGAGATTTTGCAACATTCCCCAGTTTTTTCTGAAGTTCAATATCATTTACTTTTATTACAACGCCGTCAGTTTCGTAAGGTAAACTTTCTCTTTTTTTATCCCAAATTTCACAATATTGAATAACTTCATTTATATTTTTACAAAGTTTAAAATTTTCGTTTACTTTAAATCCAAATGATTTCAAAATCTTCAAATTATTTTCTTGGCTTGCTAATTCTTGCTCTTCCGAAAATAAATAATATGTAAAAATATTTAATGGTCGCGAAGCAACAATTTTGGGATCTTGCAATTTCAACGTTCCAGCAGTAGAATTTCTTGGATTTGCAAAAAGCTTTAAATTTTCAGATTCTCTTTGTTCATTTAACTTTTTAAATTCCTCAATTTCCATAAATACTTCGCCGCGCACTTCAAACTTATTAGGAATTTTCTCTTTTTTCTGAATCAATTTTAACGGAACAGTTTTTATTGTTTTTACATTATTTGTAACGTCTTCACCGGTAATTCCATCACCGCGAGTTGCTGCACTTTTTAAAATTCCATTTTCATAAATTATGCTTATCGAAACTCCGTCAATTTTTAATTCCGCTACATATTCAATATCTATATTTATTTTTAAAAAATTTTTTATTCGATTATCAAAATCAATAAGTTCTTGTTCATTGTAAGAATTTGCCAAACTCAGCATTGGAGTTTTATGTGTAACCGATATAAATTCTTTTGTTAAATCTGAACCGACTCTTTGTGTCGGCGATTCGGTAGTAATTAAATGAGGGTTTTCATTTTCTAATTTTTGAAGTTCTTTATAAAGTTGGTCATACTCAAAATCAGTAATTTTTGGTTCTGCGAGAACATAATAATTGTAATCATATTCTCTTATTTTATTTCTTAATTCTTCAATATAATTTTGAATATCATTCGCCATTTTTTACTATTTTCTTCAAAGATAAATATTCAATTCCATTTTTAGTAATTATCAATTTTCTTGCTTTTCCAACAGCTTTATTAAAATCTAATTCCTTATTATTTAAAAATAATTTTACAGAACCGGAATTTCCGATGTGTAATAAAAATTGCTCTTGAGCATTAAAAATTTTTGTCATTTCTTTTGTAATTATAAACTCATTATTATCTTTTTCATCAATAACAGCACGTATCCAAGCTTTATCATCGCAAACTATTTTTAATTCAAGCCCGGATTTATTTGTTTGAATAATCTGAGATTCAATTGGTTCTTGTAACATTTGGTTTGCTGAATCTTGAATTGCACTATCTGAAATTTCTAATGAAGTTGTATCCTGATTAACAAAAGTATCAAGAATTGCAGTTTTGGGAAGTGTTTCCTCAAATGGCTTTTCCGTAATGAATGAATTTTCCTTATCTCTTAAAAATGTATTATACACAACAAAAATAACAAGTATTAATACTATTGCAAGAAGTGAATAATACATTGTATAATTTTTTTCTATATGTTTTGATACCGGTGCCTGTTTAAGATTTTCAACATTTGTTGAATTTTCATCATGAATTATTTCCGCAGTTTTTTCAATTTCATTCTTTACGGATTTGGATTCATTTTTCTTATCACTTTCTATATTTTTCGATTCAATATTTTCAGTCGGCTCAAAATTTAAACCTTGTTTTGCTATTTCAAATTTGGAAACAATTTCATCTGTATTTAAATCAATTGATTTGCAATATTCTTTTAAAAATGCCTTCATATAAACTTCTGGCATAATAGAAAAATTGCCATCTTCAATTGCTTCTAAAAATTTTTTATCTATTCTTGTTTTAGAATGAATTTGGTCAAGAGTTATTTTTTTTTCTTCCCTTTTTGATTTTAGCTGTTCAGAAAATTTTTTCAACATTTCATTCATTTCCCCCCCGGTTTCAGAATTTCCTTAAAATTTTTGCGACAAATGCTCCATCCATATTATTTTTATTTGGCAATGTTTGAACGCATCCATTTTCATCAATAACTTCTTGATTAAATGTTTCATTTAAGTTTACCAACTCAAAATTATTATTGGATGATAAAAATTTATTTACAATGTCTATGTTTTCTTCCGGTTCGGTTGTGCACGTACTATAAACAATTATTCCGCCAATTTTAACTGAGGCTGCGGCTTTCTCAAGAAGTTTAAGTTGAATATCATTCAACTTTCTAATATCACCTAAATCTTTCTTCCATTTTATATCCGGTTTTTTTGTTAATGTTCCAATTCCGCTGCAAGGAACATCTGCTAAAACTCTATCAAAATCATTTTCATCAAAATTTAAGGAATCTTTGACAACTGTTCTAACATTATTAATTCCTAATCTTTCAATATTTTTTTTCAAAATTTCCAATCTATTTTCAAATTTATCAACGGCAACAATTTCACCTTTATTTTTCATTTCATCAGCAAGAAACGCGGTTTTCCCACCGGGTGCTGCGCAAAGATCAAGAACTTTCATATCTGGCTTTACATCCAAAGCTTTACATGCAAAACCGGTGCTTTCATCTTGTATTGAAAAATATCCTTTCTGAAAATATTCCCAACTGCTAATATTTGTCAACGAAGATAACTCAAGATATTCCTCTAAATATTTTCCATTTTTATATTTAAGATCAACGGAATCTAAAAGTGATTTTAATTCATCAATATTTGTCTTTAACGAATTTATTCTAAGAGTGTGTTTGGGTCTATTATTATTTGCGATTAATAAATTTTTTGTTTCTTCTTCACCGAATCTTTTTACCCATCTTTTCACCATCCAAGTTGGATGCGAATAATATGCGGCTAAATATCCTACAATATCTTCCTCTTTATTTGGATATCTTATTGAGTCTTTACTTCTAATAATATTTCTTAAAACTGCATTTGTTAAATTTGCGGATTTTTCACCTTGAAGTTTTTTAACAAATTCTACGGATTCATTTACAGCTGCGTGTTCGGGAATTTTATCCAAAAATAAAATTTGATAAAGTGCAACTCTCATTGAGTTTTTAACATTGGGAATACATTTTGAAAATTGACCTTTGTAAAATCCATTTAAAATCCAGTCAATTCTGCCAAGCCATCTAATTACACCATGAACAATTTCAAATAGTAATGCTTTATCTTTTCCGCTAAGTTCTGAGTTTTTTATTTCAATATCTAACAATTTTTCTAAATAAGCGTCGGTTCTATCAACTCTATTTAGAAGTTTTACAGCAATTCCTCTAACGCCGGCATATAAATTAGTTTCGGAGCCAATTACGACTTGTTGCATAAAAGTTCAATTAATTTATTTATTAAATGTGAGTTAAATTTACTAAAAAGAAAAGAAAATAAAGAATTTTAGATTTTAAGAAATGAAAAAGCTTTCACAAAATAAACTATAAAGTCAGATTATTTTAAGAAAGCTTTAAATTATTTTTTCAAACCGTATTTTTTGTTGAATCTATCAACTCTACCGGTTGAATCTAACAATTTCTGTTTTCCGGTAAAAAATGGATGACATTCTGAACAAATTTCCAATTTTATATGATCAACAGTTGATTTTGTTGTAAAAGTATTTCCGCAAACACAAGATACTTCACAATTTTGATAATTAGGATGAATATTATTTTTCATTTTAAACCCGATAAATTTTAGCCACTAAAAATATCAAAACTTTCTATAAAATTCAATATTCTTAAGTTATCTTTCTTTTTGTTTGTACATTTCTCTTTTTAACGAATCAAGCTTTGCTTTTAAAGTTTCCACATATTTTTTATCAACTTCTTCTCTAATATAAAAACCGTCGAAAATTAAGGAATTACTTCTGTTTGCCAAAGTTGCTCTTCTATCAATAGTTCTTGGATTATTATCATTATTCTGAAGTGCTTGATCTAAATTTGTCGATTTATAATTATTGAACGGAAACTTGGATTTATCAAAACTTTGAGCAATTTCTTGAGATTTTTTTACTTCATTCTGAATATTTTTGTCCGAAATGTTTTCAGAAACCACCGATTTACTTTTAACAATTACATCGTTTTTATTTACTTCACTGTTAGAAGTTATACTTTGGGAATTCAATAAATTTCCGGCAGATTCAGTTCTAAGTTTGGGAGAAATTTGAAATGGATTTTCAAAATTTTCCGGATCAGCATTTAGAAAAAACAATGAAATTACTACTGCTGCTGTTGCAAAACTTCCAACCGGAATTAAAACTTTCCACGGGAAAAACGAAAACTTTTTATCGGTTTTAGTCTCAAAGTTTTTATTCTGAATTTTTACTTTAAGATTATACTCAAAATTATCATCCGCTTTAACTTTGGGAAGTTCTTTAAGTAAATTAATTACATGTTTATATTGCTCATCGTTAGAATTGTAGAGATTTTGCTCCATAAATTACCCACTGTAAATATTTTTTAATAATTCTTGAAGATGTTTTCTTCCTCTATTGATTCTTGATTTAACCGTACCAATCGATAATTCCGTAATTTCCGCAATTTCTTCGTATGATAAACCATCAATATCTCTTAAAATTACAACTTCTCTATAAACCGGTTTTACTTTCAATAAAGCTTTTTGAATAATTTCACCTTTCATTTCGCTGTCTGTAGCTCTTTCCGGCGAAACAAAAGAAGTATCTTCTACTTGAATTTTCTTTTCGTCATCATCATTATCCAGCGAAAAAATCATTCGTCTTTTTCGCCTTTTCAATTCATTACGTGCTAAATTTCCGGCAATTGTGTAAATCCATGTAGAAAATTTTGCAAACGATTTGTAAGAATCTTTATGCAAATAAAATTTAATCATCGTATCTTGAACAATATCGGTACAAAGATCTTTATCGCCCAAAAATCTGTAAACATAGTTTGTTAACGGATCTTTAAATCTGTTCACCAAAATTTCATAAGCTTCAAGAGTATTATTTTCTTGAAATTCTTGGATTAATTCTTCGTCAGTTAATTCGTTTAGTCTTCTATCCAATGATCTTTATACTTTTTGTTTATAAAAAGGTTTCAAAAATTAAGTAATTTTGAATAAAAATAATTCTATTCAATAAATATTTCGGTCAATAAAATTGTTGCTAAAGTTTTTTCTTCAATCCCAGAAGTTTTGAGAGAAAAATCGGCGTTAAAAAGTGCCTTAAATGCTTTATAAATTTTTTGTTCATTATTAAAATACGAAGCATTTTTACAATTAATATAATAATATTTGGAAACTCCAATTGCTTGCGAAGCTTCAACATCATTTAAACTTCTTTGCCTTAATTCAAATGATTGAGAAATTACGGTAAAAAATTTTGTAAGCATCGAAATAATAAAAATTAAATCTTTTCCGGTATCAAGAAGATTAAACATAACTTTTAAAGAATTGCTTTTATTTCCTTTCCCAATCGAATTTAGCAAATCAAAAATTGAATATTCTTTTGTTGCGGAAGAAAGACTTTTGATTTCTTCAGCAGTAATTTCTTTTTTATCATTTAAAAAACTTTTAATCTTTTGAAACTGCATTTCAAGCAATGATTTATCTTCGCCGATAATTTCAATCAACATTTTAACATTTTCTGAAGTTACATTAATTTCAAGCTGAGTGCATCTTTTTTTTACCCAATTTTCTAAATCGATTCCTTTTAATTCTTTTGCTTCAAAAAGAAATTCTTTTTCTGATAAAAGTTTATAAGGTTCCGAATTTAAATTTGAAATTGTACCGTAATTTGCAATTACAAGAATTGTACTTTCAGCCGGATTTGTTGTATAAGGATTGAGTAGTTTTTTGTTTGCAAAATTTTCAAAGTTTTTAACAATTAATAATTTTTTGCCGGAACCGAAAGGAAAAGTCAATGCCAAATCAATCAAATTTGTTATTGATTCCTTTTTATCAACATCAACTATTTCTTTATCAAAATCACTTGAAATTAATTGTGCGGATTTTTCTTCAATTATTTTTATTGCATTATTAATTGCAAAATGATCTTCTCCGAAAAAAAAATAAATTGGTTTAATTTCAGATTTTGGTAAGTCGGAAATTAGCGAATATATAGAAGGCGTATTTTCTTTATTTCTATACATTATTTTGTGAATGAGTTCATCTAAAAATTCAATTTATATATCTGTGAAAATTTAATTCTTCCGCGTAATTTATGTTCAATTTTTATATGAAAATTATTTTTAGACGAACTCAAAATATTTATTTGGATTTTTTTTCAATTGTTACTTTGTTCATCACAACATCTTTTAAAGGTTTATCAAAAGGTTTAGATGTTGCAACTTTTCCAATACTTTGCACAACTTCAAGTCCGGAAATAACTTTACCAAAAACAGAATGTTTTCCATCGAGCCAAGGAGTTGGAACAAGCGTAATAAAAAATTGACTTCCGTTAGTATTTGGTCCGGCATTTGCCATTGATAAAATTCCGGGGCCAGTGTGTTTTAAATCTTTATGAAATTCATCTTTAAATGATCCACCAAAATAACTATCGCCACCGGAACCTGTTCCCGTTGGATCTCCGCCTTGAATCATAAAATTATCAATTATTCTGTGAAATTTTATTCCGTTATAATAATCTTTTATTGCTAAGCCAACAAAATTTTCTACCGTTTTAGGAGTTTTATCAGCAAATAATTCAATTTCGAAATCTCCCATACTTGTATTAATTTTTGCAATTAACATTTCGTTTGGGTTAAGAGTCATTAATTCTTTCACTTTTACCTCATATGGATTTTGTTTTATATTTTCTTCTTTTGTTAATGTTTGTTTTCCGTTACAGCTAATAAAAATCGAAGCAATTACCAAAAATATTCCAAAGTATTTCATAAGCCCCCTTATGGATTTATAAGATTATTAAAAATCATAAGAATTATTACAGTTCCAATTATAATTCTGTAAACAACAAAAACATAAGTGGAATTCTTTTTCAAAAATTTCAGCAGAAATTCAATTGTTAAATAACCACTAATTGCCGATGCAATTGTTGCAACAACTAAAGTTACAATTCCGGAACCATCAATATATTCTAAAGCCTCATAAAGTTGAAGTAAACCGCTGCCTAAAATTGCGGGAATACTTAACAAAAATGAAAATCGCGCTGCGGTTTCTCTTTTAAATCCTAAAAATATTCCGGCAGTTAAAGTTGTTCCAGATCTTGAAGAACCAGGAATTAATGCAAGCGATTGTGCAAATCCAACAATTAATGCATCGTACCATTTTATATCTTTCAACTCTCTTTTAAATTTTCCTAATTTTTCTGCAACTGCTAGAATTATTCCTAAAACAATTAAACTTGTTCCAATAACGTATAAATTTTTTGTTAATGCGCCTTCAATTATGTCTTTAAAACCAATTCCAATTACAACAACCGGAATTGAACCCAAAATTATATACCATCCCATTTTTGAATTTTCTGATTGATTACTGAAACTTTTTCTTTTCAATATATTTTCATTTAAAAATTCTATTGTAATTTTCCATAAATCATTCCAGAAATAAATTAATATTGCGACTAAAGTTCCTAACTGAATTACCGCGATGAAAGATGTCCATTGTTCCGGATGTTCATCAGAAATTAATCCCATTAATTTTCCGGCAACAGTTAAATGACCGGTACTGCTAATTGGCAAGAATTCTGTTAATCCTTGAATAATCCCTAAAATAATTGCTTCAAAAATATTCACTGAATTTCCTTAAAAGTAATAAATTACACCGAGTTTTAATCCAACTCCAAAAGCAGCAACATTAAATTTGGCATAGCTAACAGTTTTAATTTCTCCGGGTGCATCATAAAATATTTCTCCGGCAATAAGCGCATAAAAATTTTCGCCAAGTTTTGTATCACCTTGAGCTTTTGCTAAAATTCCATATCCTTTTGTAATATAATTATTTTTACTCCCGTAACTTCCCAATTCTTCTTCTGCTTGAACAATTCTAATTCCTAAACCACCGCCAAATTTAAATTTGAAACCATTTCCTGTAATACAATAATAAAACAACAAAGAAGGTTTATGTTTATTCAATTGCAGATTATAATAACCCAATGAATTGAAAGAAAAGATATTAAAATTATACTCAACCCCAAGTTGGTATTTTTCTGATAAATTATAATTGAATTGTGTAAAAAAATCTGCCGATGTTGTAAATGAGGGAATATCTTCTCCGGAAGAAAAATTTGCGTTAATATAATCTCTAAGATCCGATGCATTAAAAAAAGACAAACCCATTCCTCCGCCGATTTCATATTGCGCATAAAATTTTTGTATTGATAAAAGAAATAGAATTACAATAATTTTTTTCATTACGATTTCTCTTTGCTTCTAAAAACAGTTAAGAAATTTGCTACAGGTAAGCCTTTCTTTTCTTGTACTTTATTTATTAAATATGAAAGCAAAATTGTAAAAACAATAAATAAAATGTATGAGGTTATATGTGTTAAAATTGCAAATGCTCCGCTGATTTCACTGCTGAAATTATACAAGCTTACCAAAACAGAAATTACAATTAAATGATATGAACCTGTTGCGCCAGGAGTTGGGATTATAACTCCGAATGCACTGATTGTCATAACAATCCATGCCATTGAATAACTTACCGGCTGTATTTTATCCATGTGAATTGAATAGAAAGCAATGTACGCTGTTAATCCATACAAATACATTATTAAAGCGGAAAGAAGAATTACCGATACGAAATTTTTTGTTCCTTTTAAACTTGCAAAACCATCGGTTAGCAAATGAAAACCTTTTGCTAAAACATTTGCAAACTTTTCTGAAAATCTCCCGATGAATTGCAAAATTGCGTTGTAAAATTTTTCCTTAAACTTAACGAGTAAAAACAAAAATATAATTATACTTATAATTGCCGCAAAGCCAATATATACAGTTGATTTCAGCCAGCTAATTTCTGAGTAAAGATTTCCCGAATAAATTGCAACACTTAATAAAACTGAAAATCCTAAAACCAAAATATCAATAACTCTTTCAACAACAATTGTTCCAACCATTGAGGATCTTGAAATATTTTCCCATCTGCCTAAAAATAAACCACGATAAAGTTCGCCTAATCTTGGCACAACACAATTAACTCCGTAACCAACCATTACTGCGCCAAATAAATTTAGAAGAGATGTATTTTCTTTTACGGATTTAATTATAATTTTCCATCGTAATGCTCTAACAATATGCGACATTGCCCAAACTACTAAATAAAGTAAAAACCATGTAATTGAAATGTTCTTTAAAATTGTAAAGACTTCAGCAAAATTAATATTGCTAAAAGCCATGTAAAGAAAAATAAACATCAGTATTATTGGAAATGCATAACTGAATATTTTTTTTAGATTTGCCAAGTTAGAATTATCTGAGGTCAATAATTTTCAATCCTTTAGTTTCTTTGAAGTTAAAAACAGTTGAAGATAAATCAACATTAATATTAATTTCTGAAAATCTAAATTCGAACTTGCTTCCGCTGAAATCTTCTATCAAAATTTTCGTAATAACAAATTCATTGTTAACCCAGAGTTTTGCAATTTTAAAATTAAAATTTGTCTCAGAGGCATCCAAAGAAATCAGGAAATTATTTTCATCAATTTTTTCTTCTGTTACTTTACATTCCTTAGGATAATCATAAATATATTCACGCAACGAAAATGCCAAAGGATCTTCATCAACATTGGAAATTATAACTTTCTTTTTTGAATTTTCAACATTCCAAATAGTTTTACCATCTGAAATTATTGTATTTTTTTCCAGCTCAATTCTGTAATTATTTTTTTGAGAAAAATAAAATTTCCCATTCATCACATTTACATTATTTGCCGATTGAACAAAATCTGCTTTTAAATTATTTGTGTTCTCAAATTTTTGTTGGATTTTTAAAATCAAATTTTCATTCTGATTTTGCAAAAAAGTTATCAGTATTGAAAAGATTAAAAATATCATATTGACCTTAACAAAGTTTCTAATTGTTCTTCATTCTCAATAATTACTTCACGGGCTTTACTACCTTCAGAAGGACCAACAACGCCGGCTTCCTCAAGCTGATCAACAATTCTTGCCGCACGCGAATAACCAAGTTTTAATCTTCTCTGCAAAAGTGAAACCGAACCTTGCTGATGACGAACTATTACACGTGCTGCATCTTCAAACATCGGATCTTTATCCTCAAGAAAATTTGCACCTTCGCTGCTTTTTTTATCATACATTGAAGGAAGAAAATATCTTTTTTTGTATCCGCCCTGCACATAAATAAAATTAGTAACTTTTTCTACTTCATCTGTTGATACAAAAGCATTTTGCATTCTTATTGGTTTTGGAACTCCGCCGGGAAGAAATAACATATCACCGCGTCCCAATAATTGTTCGGCGCCGTTCATATCAAGAATTGTTCTTGAATCAATTTTAGTCGCAACTTGGTACGCAATTCTTGCCGGAAAATTTGCTTTAATAACGCCGGTGATAACATTTACCGATGGTCTTTGAGTCGCAACAACTAAATGAATTCCAACTGCTCTTGCAAGCTGCGCCAATCTTGTAATCGGCGCTTCAACTTCCTTTCCGGATGTAATCATCAAATCCGCCAACTCATCAATTATAACAACAATATACGGAAGTTTATAATGTTTCATGTTTTCGGTATCTAACGGTCGTTGTTTGGGATTAGCAATTTTTTTATTGTAATCAACAATATGTCTAACTCCTAATTTTGCAAGTTTGTCATATCGTTTTTCCATTTCATGTTCAACGGATTTAAGAACCAATAAAGCATTTTGCGGACTTGTAATAATTTCTTCATTTAAATCCGGAGAAATTGCCAAATAATGTTTGCTCAATTTTCCGTAAAAAGATAATTCAATTTTCTTTGGATCAATAATTACAAATTTTATATCGGATGGATGTTTGGCATAAATCAAACTTGTTAAAAGCATATTAATACCAACACTTTTTCCGGAGCCTGTTGAGCCTGCAATTAATAAATGCGGCATAATTGCTAAATCTGTAATATAAACTTCGCCAACAATTGTTTTACCTAATGCAATTGGCAATTCTGCTTTAGATTTTCCAAGATGTGCCAAGACAGAACGTGCACTTACAAGTTGAGATTTTTCATTTGGAATTTCTACACCAATTGCACTTTTGCCGGGAATTGGCGCAATAATTCTAATTCCTCTTGCGGCAAGCGCTAATGCAATATCATGTTCAAGACTTACAATTCTGCTGATTTTAACTCCGGGCGCCGGAACAATTTCGTATAAAGTTACAACTGGTCCGGGAGTAACAGAAATATCATCAATATCTATATCAAAAAGTTTTAATTTTTCTTTAAGAAGTTCTGCATTTTGTTTTAATTCTTTTTCAGAAACAGCAACAGATTCATCCTCGGAATATTCCAGAAGCTCAAGAGTTGGCGGATTAAATTTAATATTTTCTTCCCATTGCTCTGGTTGATCTGCTTCTATTTTTTTATCAACTGCGGGAATTATTTCATCCGAATCTTTTGTTTTACTACTTGTAACAATAACTTCCGGTTCAACTTGCGGTTTGGAAATTTTTACTTCTTCTTCGGCTCTTACAATTCTAATTTTGGTTTCCGGTTGAGCTGGTTCTTCATCAGCAATTTCTTCTTTATCTTCCTTTGATTTAAAAAGTTTCTTTTTAGGAATCGTAATTTTTTTAATCTTTTCTAAGCTCTCAGAAATTTTATCTTTTTCTTCTAAATTTATTCTAATTGTTTCATCCGGTTTTTCTCTATTTAGATAACTGCTTATGTAATTTCTTACAGCTCTAAATCTTAAATCAAATGCAATAAAAAGTGAAATAAACATTCCCGTTAATAAAACAATTATACTTCCCAACATTCCAAAAATTCTGCTTAAAACCGTTCCAAAAAAATCACCGATATTTCCGGCTAAAACAATACTGTTAAAAATAAAATCTTGTTCAGTGTTTAATCTTATTACGCCAAAAAAAGTTGCTAAAATAATTCCAAAAATTAGGAGAAAGTTTGAAATATTTAATGCAAGTTTTTTATCGCTATTTTTTAGAATTGTGTAACCCCAGACAAATAAAATTATTGGAATTACAATTGAGAAATATCCAATTGTGGAATGAATTAAAAAATGTGCTGTGTAGGCTCCAAAAATTCCCAACCAATTATGGGTAAATTGAGTTCTATGAATATAATCCGGATCGGTTGAAAATACTTTGAAGAAATCCGTAAAATCAAAATGTAATCTTGCTTGGTCATAACTGGAAAAAGACAAAATACTTAACAAAAGTAAAACGGCAGAAATTACTAAAAATAATCCAAGTAACTTTTTTTTCTTTTCAAGAGAAACTATAAAGTAAGTTTGGTCAGTTGAATTTTGATTATTTTTATTTTGCTTTGCCATTTATTTAACAATTGTTTTTATAACACCGGTTTGATAAAACGGGACAATATCACAAACATTTTGCTGAGCTGCAAAATCTAAATCTTCATTAAATCCGGCTTCAATTAATTTTTGACCATGTTCGGTTTCAGCAAGCATTTTACTTAATTTCTTTTTGTGTTTATCAAAAATTATTTTACATGTTTTACTAGAATCATCAAGAATAACTTCATCATTTGCAGTTTGAATTAATGAAATTAACATACCGGCACAGACAGAATCTTCGTAAGAATATTTTCCATTATTTCCAGAGCAAAGAATTTCAAAATCTTCACCGGTTTCAAGAATTTTTTCTTTAACAGCATTTACATTTAAAAATGATAAGATAAATAAATTTGCTGCATATTTTGCTTTTACAATTGCTCTTGATCCGTTTGTTGTAAAAAGAACAATTGATTTTCCTTCAACAATTTCTCTTTTGTATTCCAAAGGTGAATTGCCGAGAGCAAATCCTTCAATTTTTAATGTGTTTCTTTCGCCTCCTAAAAGTGTGTGACCTTTAAAAGAATTTCCGGAAACAGTCATTGCAAATTCTACAGAGCTTACAGGAATAATTTCCTTTGCACCGTTTTGCAAAGCTGTTACAATTGTTGTTGTTGCTCTAAGTACGTCTATTACTACGACATTCTTTTTCGTAAAATAGAGTTCATCAACACTAAGCGGAGTAAGTAAAGTATTAATTTTCATTTTTTTTCTTTTATAAATGGTAGTTTAGTGATTATCGTTTCAACCCCCTTTCCCCTTATATTTGCTTGAAGAATTGTTCCTTCTTCAGTAAAATTTTTTTCTATATATGCCAAAGCAATTGGTTTATCAATTGTTGGACTAACAGTACCGCTTGTAATTTTGCCAATAATTTTTCCGTCGCACATTATTTCATAACCTTTTCTTGGAAAAACTTTATCATTAAAAATAATTGGAACTAATTTTCTTGTAATTCCGTTTTCTTTAACTTTTTCTAAAACATCTTTTCCAATAAAACTATCTTTTTTCAATTTTGTAATCCAGCCTAATCCAGCTTCCAAAGTATTTGTAGTTTGATCAATATCATTTCCGTAAAGGCAAAAACCCATTTCCAAACGAAGTGAATCTCTGCATCCTAATCCGGTTGGCTGAATATCAAATTCTTTTCCGCACTCAAATAATTTTTCCCAAATATTTTCCGCAAATTCTTTTGAACCTTTGAAATATAATTCAAATCCTAATTCTCCGGTATAACCTGTTCTAGAAACAATAATTTCATTCCCATCAAAATGAGTTTTGAAAAATGTATAATATTCCAAATTGATTTTTTGATCTAATAATTTCTCAATTACTTTTTGTGAATTTGGACCTTGTACGGCAAGCAATGAATATTCATCGGATTCATCATTAATTTCCACATCGAATTTATTGTTCTTTTTCATCCACTCAAAATCTTTATCTTTATTTGCTCCATTTACAACTAGCAAAAATTCCACATCGGATATTTTATAAACAAGCAAATCATCAACAATTCCGGCATCTTCATAACACATTGCCGAATATTGAACTTTTCCATCTGATAAAATTGCGGCATTATTTACTGTAATATATTGAACAAAATCTAAGGCGTTATTTCCTTTAATAAATATTTCGCCCATATGCGAAACATCAAAAACTCCAACCGAATTTCTAACAACTTTATGTTCTGCAATTATTGAAGAATATTGAATCGGCATTTCGTAACCGGCAAATTCAACTAATTTAGCTCCATACTTTTTATGAACATCAATAAATTTTGTCTGTTTCATTTTTTATCCGTTTAATTTTTTCCAATCTTTTAAGAATGTTTCTAATCCGCTGTCCGTCAAAGGATGATTGAATAATTTTTTAATAACGCTAAATGGAATTGTTGCAACGTGTGCGCCAAGTTCCGCGGCTTCTACCAAATGAAGCGGATGACGAATGCTTGCAACAAGAACTTGTGTTTGATAATTATAATTTCTGTAAATAGTTAAAATCTGATCAATTAATTGCATTCCGGAATGGCTAATATCATCTAATCTACCGACAAACGGACTTACATAAGTTGCGCCGGCTTTTGCTGCTAACAAAGCTTGGGTTGGAGAAAAACATAAAGTTACATTTGTTTTAATGTTCATCGAAGTTAAAGTTTTTACAGCTTTTATTCCTTCAAGAATTAGTGGAATTTTTATAACAATATTTGGATGAATTGCAGCCAATTCTTCGGCTTCTTTCATCATTCCGTTATAATCTGTTGAAACAACTTCCGCGCTGATTGGTCCATCAACAATTTTTACAATTTCATTTAGAAGTTCTTTAAAATCTCTTCCTTCTTTTGCAACTAGTGATGGGTTTGTTGTTACTCCATCTAACAATCCCATTGAAGCGGCTTCTTTAATTTCATTAATGTTTGCGGTATCAATAAAAAATTTCATTTCTATTCCCCAAATTTATTTAAGAGTTTTTAAGCAATTTTTTCACCGGTCTTTTTAGATTTAACTTCAAAATCTTGCGGATTCAAATGTTCATTATCTTCTAATCTGATTCTAAAAAAATATTTTAGCTGAAGTTTATTAATGGTTGAGAAAAATCCTATTCGTAAATCATTGCTTAAAGATGGATGAACACTTAAAATAAAACTTCTAATTTTTCCTTGCGATTTATATCTTTTAAACCATTCTTCAATATCATGAATTACACTTGATCTTTTGGTCATCAATCCTGAACCGTTGCAGTATGGACAAACTTCATTTATTGATTGAATAATATTTTGACGAACTCGTTGTCTTGTAATTTGTACAATTCCAAAATCTGTCATTGGAAGCAATGCAATTTTTGCTCTATCTTTTTTAAATTCTTTCTTTAATTCGTCATAGATTTTTTTTCTATTTTTTTCTTCTTCCAGATCAATAAAATCTATTACAATTAATCCGCCGATATCTCTTAATCTTAATTGTCTAACAATTTCACGTGATGCTTCCAAATCAGTTTTTAGAGAATTTAATTCTTGTTCTTTCTTTGCGGCATATCTTCCGCTGTTTACATCAATTACGGTCATTGCTTCGGTGTGTTCAATTACAATATGTCCGCCATTTGGAAGCGGAACTTTTCTTCCCATTAAAGTTTTTATTTGTTCTTCAATTTTGAAAGTTTCAAAAATCGGCATGCGAGATTTGTAAAATTCAATTTTGGGAACTAATTCCGGCTGAACTAATTGAACATAATCTCTAATTTCTCTAAATAAACTTTTAGAATCGATAAAAACTTTTGTAACATCCGGAGTAAATAAATCTCTAATTACACTTGTTGTTGTTGTTAAATCATTATATAATAATTCCGGCGGTTTTGATTCTTTTACTTTTGCCTGAATATTTTTCCAGCTATTTACTAAATATTTTAAATCACTTTCAAGAGAATTTTCTTCCTGTTCTTTTGCTGCAGTGCGAATTATCAATCCGCAATTATCAGGCAAAATACTTCTTGATAAAATTTTTAATCTTTTTCGTTCTTTGAAATCAGAAATTTTTTTTGATATTCCAATTTTATTATCAAACGGCAGAAGTACGCAAAATCTTCCGGGTATTGAAATTGATGATGTTATTCTAACTCCCTTATTTGCTACAGGTTCTTTAATAATTTGTACAATTATATCTTGTCCTTTATGCAGTTTGGGAATTTGTGGAGATTTTTTTTCTACTTCGATTGGTTTAACATTTTCTGTTTGATCATCTTCGTCAATTCCGATTTCAGTTTCATCATCTTCATCTAAAACATTTTGAAATTCGCGGAACTGATCGCCAATATCAGAAAAGTGAAGAAATGCATCGTGTTTTAAACCAATATCAATAAATGCAGCTCTAATTCCGGGTAAAACTCTAGCAACTTTTCCAAGATAAATATTACCGACCATTCTTCCTTTTTCAGCGTTATCAACAAAAAAATCTATTAGAGTTCCTTCTTCGGTAATTGCAACTCTATTTTGTGCTGTGGATGAATTAATTATTATTTCTTTTTGCATATAAACTCGATTGAAGCATTAGTTCGATTATGCAAAATAGGCAGAAAAAGTTGTAATATTATTTTAACTTATCTACAAGTTTTTAAAGAATATGAAATATTTAAAAATCATAAAAAAATTAAATGTTTGAGCAATTTCAAAAATCTGTTGCTTTCCGAAGATACAATTTTGTTCAAAATGACAATTGAAATTTTTCAAAAAATATTTCATAAAATAATTACTTTAAAAATTTTTCTTCCTCTTTTGCTAACCAAAAAAGAACTTTATTATTAAATTTTTTATTTATGTCTTCCACATCAGTATGCGGGTAAAAATTTTCATGCAATTTTATTGTATGATCTTTTAAAACGGCTTTAATTCCATCAAAAGTATTTTCAATATATAAGCGATCAATCAATTCCCAAACGCCGTCTTGATCTTTAAAATACCAAATTACATTTTTTTTGGCTTTATCTAAATTTTTAGTTAAACCCTGTTCTTTTTCAAGTAATTCTATGTGATTAAGTGCAACTTCAGAAATTTCTGTAATTGTAGGTTTATATTCTTTTCCATCGAGAAGGAAATTAATTTGTTTGAAAATAAATGGATTTCCTAAAGCTCCGCGTCCTAAAAGAACAGCATCACATTTCGTATCATTTATCATTTTTATTGCATCTTCTGCACTAAAAATTGAACCGTTTCCAATTACCGGAATTTTTACATTTTCTTTAACTTTGCAAATCCATTCCCATTCTGCTTCTGATTCGTATCTATCATTTCTGGTTCTTGCATGAACGGTAATTATTGATGCTCCGTTATCTTCAATTATTTTTGCATTATCAATTACATTAACTTTTTCTTTTGGGCCTAATCTAATTTTTACAGAAATAGGAATTCCTTCAGAATTTTTAACCATTTGGTTAACTATTTTTCCAAGTCTTTCCGGCTGCGAAAGTAAAAATGCTCCCATTTTGCAACTGTATACTTTATCAACCGGACATCCGGAATTTAAATCAATTATATCAGGTTTGTACTTAGCAATTTCTCTAACTGCTTTACCTAAAATTTCCGGATCATTTCCTAATAACTGAACGCCAATTGGCTTTTCTGCTCTGTTAAATGTAAATAATCTTAACGTTTCAAAATTGTTTTTAAGAACACCTTCGGCGCTGACCATTTGTGTGTATGTTAATCCAGCACCGTAATCTTTTGCAATTTTTCTAAATACAAAATCGGTAACTTCTGCCATTGGAGCTAAAAAAGCTCGGCTGCTTACGTTTAATTTACCAATTTGCATTTGATTTTCCTTTCTTTATCAAATTACAAGAAAAACAATAAAAAGAACAAATTAAATGAAACCTAAAGTTAAATCAGAAATTAATTTGCCTGTTCTTCAGTACTATTTTTTTCTGGTTCTACATCTTTTAATAATACTTTTCTTGATAAACTATATTTTCCGTTTTCAACTTTAAGAAGTTTTACTTTTATGAATTCACCTTCTTTAAGTACATCTTCAACTTTATTAACTCTTACAACATCAATTTGTGAAATGTGAAGTAAACCTTGCTGATTTGGTAAAAACTCAACAAACGCACCAAAATCTGCAATTTTAACAACTTTGGCATTATAGACTTTTCCAATTTCGGGTTCAGCAGTTATTCCAATTATTTTTTCTTTGGCTTTTTTAACATTTTCCGAAAGTTGTCCGGATATAAAAACTTTTCCGGTTTCTTCAATATTAATAATAACACCAAACTCTTTTTGGATTCCTTGAATCATTTTTCCGCCAGGCCCAATTACCATTCCAATTTTTTCCGGATTGATTTGAGTGGTTAATTGTTTTGGTGCGTAAACTGATAATTCTTTGTTTGGCTCAGGAAGAACACTATTCATAACTCCAAGAATTTCTAATCTTCCGGTTTTTGCTTGATTAAGAGCATTTTCCATTATTTCTAATGATAAACCTTGAATTTTTATATCCATTTGAATTGCTGTAATTCCATTTGATGAACCTGCAACTTTAAAATCCATATCACCAAGATGATCTTCATTTCCGGAAATATCAGAAAGTATAGAATATTTCTCGCCTTCTTTAATTAAACCCATTGCAATTCCGGCAATAGCACTTTTTGAAGGAACACCGCCATCCATAAGTGCAAGCGAACCGGCACAAACTGTTGCCATAGATGATGAACCGTTGGATTCTAAAATATCTGAATTCAATCTTATTGAATATGGAAAAATTGATTCATCCGGTATAGCAAATTTTAAAGCGCGTTCTGCTAAATTTCCGTGACCGATTTCTCGTCTGCCGGTATTTCCGAATCTGCCAACTTCACCAACGCTAAAAGGCGGAAAATTATAGTGAAGAATAAATCTCTTTGAATATTCTTCATCTAAACCATCAATAATTTGTTCATCGGATTTTGTACCCAAAGTTAATGTTGTTAAACTTTGAGTTTCTCCTCTTGTAAAAAGTGCAGAACCGTGAGTTCTTCTTAATAAGCTATGCTCAACTGTTATTGGTCTAATTTGTGTTGTTGTTCGTCCATCCAAACGTTGACCGCCATTTAGAACTTGCTTACGCATTAAATCTTTTTCAAGATCATGTAAAATTTCTTTTATCACATTTTCTTGATCAGGATATTTTTCTGCTAATGCCTCAAGAACGGTTTTATTTAATTCACTATTTTGGTTTGAACGTTCTTCTTTCCCTAATTTTGTTGCAACAATTTCAGAATATTTATTATACGCGAGATCGTTTACATCTTTAATTAATTGTTCATCAATAACTTTTTCGGTAACAACTAATTTTGGTTTTCCGCATTCAGTTCTCAGTTCATTTTGAATTCTGACAATTTTCTTAATTTCTTCATGAGCAGTTTTTAAAGCCGTCAATAATTCATCTTCGCTAATTTCTTGAGCTTCGCCTTCAACCATTACAATTGAACTTTCCGTTCCGGCAATTGTTAATTCCATATCAGATAAAGCTATTTCAGATTTAATGGGATTTACAATAAATTTACCATCATTTCTTGCTATTCTAACTTCACCAATTGGTTCTAAAAATGGAATATTCGAAATAGTTAAAGCTGCCGATGCGCCAACAGCTGCTAATACATCCGGATCATTTTGACCATCGTATGAATAAACTTGAGCAATAATCTGTACTTCATTCTTAAACGAATTAGAAAATAAAGGTCTAATTGGTCTATCAATTAATCTTCCGGAAAGTATTTCTCTTTCTGTCGGTCTTCCTTCACGTTTAAAAAATCCGCCCGGATATTTACCGGCGGCAAATGCTTTTTCTCTATATTCTACTGAAAGCGGAAAAAAATCTTGATCTTCTTTTGCATCGTTTGCCATTGTTGCAACAACCAAAACCATTGTTTCTCCGGATGTAACCATAACTGCCGCATTTGATTGCTTTGCATATCTTCCATATTCTATTGAAATTATTTTACCATCTATTTCTACTTCTTTGGTGTATATCATTAATTGCCCCATTATTTTCTAATATTTAATTCTTGAATTAAAGTTCTATATCTTGCAACATCTTTTCCCTTAATATAATCCAATAGTCTTCTTCTTTTACCAACCATTTGCATCAAACCTCTTCTTGAAGCATGATCTTTCATATGATTTGTAAAATGATCTTTTAAATCATTAATTCTTTCAGTTAAGATTGCTACTTGAACTTCTGATTTACCGCTGTCTTTTTCATTTGCTCCATATTTTTTAATTAGTTCTTCTTTTTTTTCTTTTGTTACTGACATTTTTCTACTCCTTTGTTGTTATTCGATTGAGTTCCAGTATTTACCGAAACTAATTAGTTAAATTCATTTATTAAACTTTTTGCAACTTCAACATCTTTTTTAATTTGGATTTCCAATTCTTCAATTGACTTAAACTTTTTCTCGTTTCTAAATTTTTTAATAAATTCAATTGAAATATTATCTCCGTAAATTTCTTTATTAAAATCAAATATAAAAACTTCCGTAATTGGTTCTTTTACATTGTTAAAAGTTGGTCGTAAACCAATATTTGCAACGCCAAAAAAGTTTTGATTATTTTGCAAAACCTTAACAAAGTAAACTCCGTTTGGCGGAATTAATTTATTATTTTCCGAAGGTTTTAAATTTGCTGTTGGATATCCTAAAGTTCTTCCGCGTTTAGCACCTTCAACAACAATTCCATCAATAAAATAATATCTCCCAAGCATTTTATTAGCAAAATCTAAATTATCATTTTTTATTGCTTCGCGGATTTTTGTACTGCTAACCGGTTCATTTTCAATTTCTTCCGAACCAACAATTGACATGTCTAAAAACTTTCCTTCAAGATAATCATGTAACTTATTTCCGTCGCCTTCTCTATTTTTTCCAAATTTATGATCATAACCAATTATTAAAAATTTTGCTTTTACTTTACCAATTACAATTTCATCAACAAATTCTTGATATGTTTTTTTCGAAAATTCTTTTGTAAATGGAATAATGTATAAATAATCAATTTCTAATTTTTCAAATAATTTTATTTTTTCATCAATCGGAGTTAAAAGTTTTACTTCGTTTCCTTCGCCCAAAACAACTCTCGGATGAGGATAAAAAGTAATTACAACACTTTTTAAATTTAATTCTTTCGCTTTCTTTTTAAGATTTTCAATTATTTTTAGATGACCAACATGCAATCCATCAAAAGTGCCGATTGTTACAACGCTGCTTTTAAGCTGCAATTCTGTGTTGATTTCTCTAATAATTTCCATATTTTGAAAATCTTCTAATCTTAATTATTTGTAAATTCTAATTTTTCAATTTCATCCAAAGTGAAAGAATCTTCAACTTTAAATTCGCCAATTTTAGTTCTTCTTAATTCACTTAAATAACCGCCGAAACCTGTTTTAATTCCAAAATCATTTGCAATAACTCTTATGTATGTTCCTTTTGAACATTCAATTTCAAAAGTCAAATCCGGAATTTTAATTTCTTTTATATCAAATCTATAGATTAAAACTTTTCTCGGATTTCGTTCAATCTCAATTCCTTTTCTTGCATATTTATAAAGTGATTTCCCTTTATGTTTTAATGCAGAAAACATTGGAGGAACTTGTTCAATCTCTCCAACAAAGGAATTTTTTATTTCAAGAATTTTATTTTCATCTAAATTTTTAACTTCTATTACGTTATTTAATTCAGTTTCGCTATCCATTGAAATTGTTGAAGCGCCTAATGTAATAGTTCCAGAATAAACTTTATGCATTTCTTGAAATTGATTAATTTCTTTAGTTTTTTTTCCAATACAAACAATTAATAAACCGGTTGCTGCGGGATCCAGAGTTCCGGCGTGACCAACTTTTTTTATTCCAAACTTTTTTCTTATAACATTTACAACAAAAAAAGATGATCTATTTTTCGGTTTATCAATTAAAAGAACAGCTCCTTCGGATAATTCAGAAGGATTAATTTTTGTCGTCGTTTTCGTTATTATCATGTTTTATCGAATTCAAAATCTCATTCATTTTATCAACATAATCTTGCGTTTCATCTAAGAAGAAATTAAGCTCCGGAGTAATTCTTAAATCCACTCTTTTTGCCAATTCAGATCTCAAAAATCCTTTTATTGATTCAATATGTTCCATAACATATTTACGTTTTTCTTTTTCATAAACTGAAATGTAAACATTCGCAATTTTTAGATCGGGACTAACCTTAGCACGTAAAATTGTAATGAATCCTAAATTAGGATCTTGAACTTTTTGTAAAAAAATTAAACTCAAAGTTTCTTTTACAAGGTTCGATATTTTTTCTTGACGTAATGACATTATTCAAGTTTCTGTTTTGTTTCAACAAGTTCGTATGATTCAATAACGTCGCCGATTTTAATATCATTAAAGTTATTTATGTTTAACCCACACTCATATCCGGCATCAACTTCGCGCACATCGTCTTTAAATCTTTTCAATGTTGAAAGATGACCTTCGTAAATTTTTATTCCGTCTCTAAATAATCTAATTTTATTATTTCTTAATATTTTTCCATCTTGAACATAACATCCGGCAATTGTTCCAACTTTAGGAACTTTGAAAGTTTCTCTAACTTCAATAGTTGCAACAAGTTTTTCTGAAATAATTGGTGAAAGCATTCCTTCCAACGCAGATTTAACTTCATTGATTGCATCGTAAATAATATTATACAATCTGATATCAACTTTTTCATTTTCTGCAAGTCTGCGGGCATTTATATTTGGTCTAACATGGAATCCAATAATTATTGCACTTGATGCAGTAGCTAAAAGAACGTCGCCTTCAGAAATTGCTCCAACTCCTTTGTGAATTACTTGAACTCTAACTTCACTATTTGATAATTTCATTAAGGAATCTGATAGTGCTTCAACCGAGCCGTCCACATCACCTTTAACAATAAGTGGAAGATCTTTTAATTCACCTTTGCCAATTCTGCTTGCAATATCATCTAAAGTTACCATTCTAACTTGTCGCTGATCTTGTTCTCTTTGTAATTGCTGACGTTTAATTGCAACTTCTCTTGCTTCTCTTTCTGATTCAACAACTACAAAAGTATCGCCAGCTTGCGGCGCGCCTTCAAATCCTAAAACTAAAACCGGAGTGGATGGACCAGCTTCAGAAATTTTATAATTTCTTTCATCAAACATAGCTCTAACTCTTCCATGATAATTTCCGGCAACAAACGGATCACCGACTCTCATAATTCCTTTTTGAATTAATATCGTTGAAGTAATTCCTCTCCCTTTATCTAATTGGGTTTCAATTACTGTTCCTCTTGCTAATCTTTTATAATTTGCTTTTAGGTCAAGTAATTCAGCTTCCAGAAGAATTTTTTCTAAAAGAAGATCAATATTTAAACCGGTTTTTGCAGAAATTTCCACACACTGATATTTTCCGCCCCAATCTTCAACCAACACTTTTCTATCGGCTAATTGTTGTTTAATTTTATCAATATTAGAACTTGGTTTATCAACTTTATTAATTGCAATAATAATTGGTACACCAGCTGCAAGCGAGTGATTTATTGCTTCAACTGTTTGAGGCATTACGGCATCATCAGCAGCAACAATTAAAATTACAATGTCCGTAACCTTTGCTCCCCTTGCTCGCATAGCCGTAAAAGCTTCGTGACCGGGAGTATCTAAAAATGCAATTTCTTTTCCTTCACTAAGTTCAACTTTATATGCACCAATATGTTGTGTAATTCCGCCAGCTTCACCCGCAACAACATTTGCTTTTCTTATATAGTCAAGCAGAGATGTTTTACCGTGATCAACATGTCCCATAATTGTAACAATGGGCGGGCGTGATTCTAATGTTTCTTCAGGATCGTTACTATCAGCAAGAACATCAGAAGTATATTCTTCTTGAAATTCAACTTCAAAACCAAAATCATCAGCTATTAAAGTGATTGTCTCAACATCTAATCTTTGATTTATTGAAACCATTAATCCCAAACCAATACATTTGGAAATTACTTCGCTTACGGAAACTTTCATCAAATTTGCTAATTCATTAACCGCAATAAACTCAGTAACTGAAATTTTTGTGTTTTTTTCTATTTGTTTTTGTTCAAAAATTTCATCTTCAATCTCATGTTTTTCTTTTCTTTTCTTTTTCCTAACCGCTGCTCTTCCGCCAATTCCCGTATTTCCAACACCCTGTAAAGTTCTTTTTATTGATGCATCAACTTCTCTTTTATCGATAACAAACTTTTTAACTTTTTTATTTTTCTTTGCTTTTAAAGACTCTTCACTTATTTCTATGGATTTGGATTTATTTTTAGCTTTTAATTTTTTCTTTCTTTTTTTACCGTCCGGATCATCTTCACTTTCTTCAACAACCGGAGCAACTACTTCAACAGCTTTTGTTTGGGGAATTTCTTTCTCTTTTAATGGTTTAACTGGTTTTCTTTCTGATTGAAGATCCATTTTTCCGACAATTTTCAATCCGGATTTTCGTTTCTGAAGTTCTATTTCTGATTGAGTTTTGAAACTTCCAATTTTTTCTTCTACCGGAATTGGTTGCTCAGTCTCTGTTTTAATTTCATCAGATTCAATTTTTTCTTTTACTTCTTCATTTATTTTTTCTTCTACTTCTGAAGTTTGCTCAAATACAATTTCTTCTTTAACAGTTTCTTCATTTTCTTGTTCTTGAACTGCTACAACAACTTCAACAATTTCTGTTTCCTTTACTGGAGTTGGCTCTTCTTCTTTTTTAATATTCCCGAGACTTCTTTGGAACTCTGTAATTTTTCTATAATGATGTTCAGATTTTTCAATATCCTTTTTGAAATGTACACGGATATCATCAATCATTTCATCAGTTAAAAGTGAAGCATGAGATTTTACATTATAATTTTTAGACTTTAAAAATTCAACCAACGAATCCGTTGAAAGATTATACTCAGCCGCAAATTTATAAATTCTTAATTTCTTTAGTTTATCATCAGACATAGTTTATGTACCGTTTTTATTCTTCTTCTTCAAATTGACTTTTAATAATTTCAATAATTTCTTTTGCTTTTGCTTCGTCTAGTTCTTCGATTTCTTTTAATTTATCAACTCCGGCAGAAAGAACTTCAACTGCTGTATCAAATCTATTGTTAATAAGTAAATCAACAATGTCTGAACCCAATTCTTCTCTTAAGCTTACCAATTCTATGTCATCTTCATATTCATCAAAATGTTTTTCTTCGCGGATAATTTCAATTTCATAACCTGTTAATTTTATCGCTAGTCTAATATTTACTCCGTTTCTTCCAACAAGTAATGAAACTTGATCGCTATCGGCTGTAACCGTGCAGCTTTTTTCATCTTCATCCAATTCTAATTGTTTTATTTTTGCTGGAGCAATTGCTCTTTGAATATAAATAATTGGATCATCGGAATAGTTAATTACATCAATATTTTCATTGCTTAATTCTCTAACTATTGCATGAATTCTTACGCCTTTCATTCCAACGCAAGCGCCTACTGCATCAATTCTTGCATCGTGAGAAACAACGGAAACTTTTGCTCTTTCTCCGGGTTCTCTAGCAATATCTTTTATTTCTATAATTCCATCATAAATTTCCGGAATTTCAATTTCGAATAATCGTTTTAAGAAAAGATTATCTGCTCTTGAAATAACTATAATAGGTCCGTTTGGAGTTTTCTTTATTTCTTTAATTACTGCACGGATTGTATCGCCTTTTCTATATTTTTCTCTAAGTATTTGTTCTGAGCGAGGCAAGATCAATTCGTTCTTATTATGGTTTACGAGAATATCATTTTTCCTAACTTGATAAATATCACCAACAACAATTTCGCCAATCATTTCTGAATATTCTTTATAAACAATTTCTTTTTCAATTTCTCTAATTCTCTGATTCAAATTTTGTCGGGCAAGATTTATATGTCTTCTTCCAAAAGCGCTTAAATCAATTTTCTCAATAAAATCTTCGCCTACTTCAAGTTCATCCTCGTTTCCTTTTGCGTTAACTTCATCAATACTAATTTCTGTATTTGGATCATTAACTTCCTCAACAATTTCTCTTTCGAGGAAAATTTCGATATCACCTTTATCCATGTTTACAACAACTTCAAACTTAGCTTCTTGACCATATTGTTTTTTAACAAGTACGCCAAAAACATCTTCTATAATTCCCCCGAGGACGTCTTTATCTAAACCTTTTTCTCTTACCATATAGGAAAACGATTCAACAATAGAACTATTCATTTGTTAAGCCTCCATCATCAAAAACTTATTTTTACTTTTGCTTTTTTAAGATTTTTATAATTTATTTTTAACTCTTCATTTTTAAACAAAAATGTTAATTCATCATTCTCAATTAGAATTAACTTTGCTTCAATACTTTGAATTGCCGAACCATCGTCATAAGAAATTTTAAATTCTCTGTTAAGATGTTTATAAAACTGATCAAGATATTTTAGAGGTTCATCAGTTCCCGGCGAAGAAACAGTTAGATTATAATCATACTCAGAAAATTCCGATGTTTCTATTCTTGCTTTTACTTCTCGGCTAAATTCAGCGCAAAGATCGGTTGTAATTCCTTCTTTATTATCAATATAAATTTCAAAACTTGGCTTTTTATTACTTCCTCTAAATACCATATTTACAAGGAATAAACCGCGTTCGATTGCAATTTCTTGAACAATATTTTTTACTGTATTTTTCATAATATATTTGAAACAAAAATCGCCCTTACGGGCGAAAATTAGACTGCAAAATTTAACATAAATATTACACAATTCCAACATTTATATAACGAATTGCAGATTTGTTAAATTACGTGATTATTATGTTTTTAAATTCTTCTCTTGCCTTAATCTTATTCTTAATCTTTATTTTGTTTATCTCATAAAAGGAAAATTATAATAAAGCAGAGTAAGAAAAAGATTAAGAGTATGATTAAGAAAAAAAACTATGTCAAGATTTTCGAAAAAAACTAATCATTATTTGCATAAATTTTTTGTGCTTTCTCTGCCGCAGTAACAATTCCTTTTATCATTGATGAACTAAATCCGTTATGCTCCATTTGATTCAAACCGGAAATTGTAATTCCCTGCGGAGTTGTAACTTTATCAATTTCGCGTTCGGGATGTTTTCCTTCTTTGAGCAGCATTGATGAAGCGCCTTTTGCTGTTTGCGCCGCCATTATTAAAGCCTCATGTGCATGAAATCCAATTTCAATTCCTCCTTGTGAAGCTGCGCGAACTGCGCGTAAGAAAAACGCTGTTCCGCAAGCACATAATGCAGTTGCGGCTCCCATCAAATCTTCATTAATTTGAATTGTTTTTCCGACTGAATCAAAAATTTGTTTTGCAATTTTTACAGATTCAACATCTTTTTCATCTGCGCAAATGCACGTCATTGATTCCTGAATTGCAATTGCTGTATTCGGCATAACTCTCACAACCGGAACTTCGCTAGCCAAATGTTTTTTAATTTGCTTGATTGAAGCACCGGAAACTACCGACATTACAATATGTTTTTCCGGCTGAATTGCTGATTTTATATCTTCCAAAACAACATTTAATTGCTGAGGAGTAACGGCAAGAATAATAATTTCTGATTGTGATACAGCTTTTTTATTTTCTGTTGTTGTCTTAAAACCAAGATTTTTAAACTCTTCAAAATCTTCCGATTTTCTCTTAGTTAAATAAATATTACTTGGTTTATAATTTGATTTTACTAATCCATTTGCAATTGCAGAGCCAATATTTCCGCAACCAATAATTGAAATAACTTTTTTAACACTCATTTTTATCCTCTTAAATTTCACTTTTAATTTACACAAAAAAATAAAATTTGTTGATTCAAAAGATTTACTGAAACTAATTTTTTTGATCAAATGAAAATTTTATACAGTGAAATTAATTTTTAAATCAATTTGGAAATTATTTCATCGCAAATAATATATCCTTTTTTTGTGCAGAAAATTAAATCATCATTTTGTTTTAGATAATTTTCTTTAACAAAATTGTCAATAATATTCTTTTTTTCAAGAATCCAACTTTTAGAATATTTTGTAATTTCAGAAATTTTGATTCCATTACTTCTTAAAGCCAGCATTACAAATTCATCTAACATTTGATTTTGCGAAAGAATTTCAAAACCCCTTTTTGCATTATGATTCAATTTGATTTCAGCAATATATTTGTTAAGACTTGAATAATTCCACCATCTTTCTCCATTTACAAAAGAATGAGCAGCGGTTCCGAAGCCAATGTAATCTTTATATTCCCAATAAAATTTATTGTGTAAACATTCAAAACCCGGTTTAGCAAAATTTGAAATTTCGTATTGAATAAAATTTTTACTCGTCAAAAAATCCATTGTATATTGATAAAGTTCGGCATCATATTTTTCAGAAGCCATTTTAACTTTTCCATCTAAAACTAATTTATTTAAAATAGTACCTTTTTCTAAAATTAAACTATACGCAGAAATATGTTTGATCGGCAGATTTACCGCAATATTTAAATTTTCTTCCCAAGTTTTTTTTGTTTGATTTGGAAGATTAAAAATTAAATCAATGTTGATATTTTCAATTCCAATTTCTGTAGAATTTTCAACAGTTTCAATTGCAGTTTTTTTATCATGAATTCTTGTAAGAAATTTCAATTCACTTTCATCAAAAGTTTGTATGCCGATGCTTATCCGGTTAATTCCACTTTTTTTGAAATCAAGCAATTTTATTTTATCAACTGTTCCAGGATTTGTTTCTAAAGTGATTTCAACATTTTCAGCAATGATGAAATTCTTGAAAATTTCATTAATAATTTCTCCGATATAATTTGGAGCCATAAAAGACGGAGTTCCTCCGCCAAAAAATATTGAGTTTACAATTCTATCTTGAGAATATTTTTCGGCGTAAAATTTTATTTCTAGTTTTAATGATTTTAAATATTCTTCAACATTTTCATAATTAATGAGTGAATAAAAATCACAATAAATACATTTGTGATCACAGAAAGGAATATGAATATAAATTGCCGTGTTTTTCAATTTGAAAATTGTAAATAATTTGGAATGTATTATAACAAACTTTGAGGAATAATTCTGGTAAGAAAAAAGAGGACTATTTCTAGTCCTCTCAAAAAATATTTAAAGCTCTACTGCGGCTTCAATTACAATTTCTACTCTTCCGGTTAACTGATATGGAGTTGTTGTTCCGGTAATATCTGAAATTGTTAAACTTGAATTGAAACATTGATCATTATCATTTTCACTCAATAATTCGAGGTAATCATTTAACGCTTGAATTTCAGATTCGGTTAATTCTAACGTAAATGGTTTATCAATATTATCTGCAGCCTTATAATTATTTAAAACTACAGAAAATATTATGTTACCAAATTGATCAGAAAGTTGAACATTTATATCTCCCTGTAATCCTGCAGAAGCGCTTTCAGTCCAATAAGCTGCGGAAAGATAAGTTGCAGATTGAACTTTATCTTGATTTTCACGCCACTTTTCATAATCAGAAAGACAGAAATTTTCCGATTCTGAAATTGTTGTATTATTTCCGGATGTTGAAAAATTTACAACGATAGGAATATTTACCGGAAGATTATTTAATTCATCACATCCGCCGGAAAATGAAATTCCGATTAAAAAAGTTAGTAATAAAAATTTGCTGATTATATTTTTCATTTTATTTCTCCTTAAAATACAAAGTTTAAGCCGGCGACAAATGCTGTTTGTGAACCAACGTTTACATCGGCATTAATTACAAATATTGCTAATCTTAGTGCTGCGCCTAATGTTAATCGGATATTATTTTCACCTTCCAAATCAACTTTTAATTTATCGTCTTCAAAAACTCCTTCCAAATCATCACCTGTAAAAGTATATTCAATATCCATTGTAGTTTTTTCGTATTGAAGTCCGCCGTATAGAATTGCAATTCCAAATGATTTACTAACGTGAGCGTTAAACGCCATATTTGTTGTTGAAATATCAAGATCAGCAGAAGCAATAGATAATTTATTATACATTGCTTGAACTGCAATATCAACCGGACAAAGTGGAATATATTGACTAATACTGTGTTTTAAAGCTCCGCCAAGCAAATCAATTTTTACATCTTCAACTTCCGTTTCCGGTACAAATCTTAACATAATTTCTGTTCCTAAAGCACTTAATGCAATTTGTGGAATTGCTGCCGGAACCGATGTTTGATTAACTCCGGGAGGATAAACTAAATAGCCTTCTGTTTCCGGAACCGCCGCTCCTTTTTCACCAAAAAATGTTGCTGTTTCTGTTCCGTCTTCAAGTTTAAATGTTCGTTGGTCTTCGGGAATCATAATCATCATTCCGATAAAACTTAATTTAAACCCGAATATTTTTGAAACATCTGCTGAAAAATATCCGCCGGAATTTAAATATGTGCCGGTCCATGTTGCCAAAGGTGTTGAATAACCTTTTTGCAAATCTTCCGAAAGTTCATTAATTCGGTCTTCAAATTGAGCTTGGGTTTGAATTGAAAATAAAATAATTAATAATGGGAATATTACTTTTTTCATCTATTACTCCCCCTTTGGTTTGTTTGTAAAATTGATTTTTATTGATAATAGTTGTTTCTAATTTAATGAATTACAGATAATGTGCAACATAAAAGTATTGCCAAGTATTATCGAATAAATTTATAAGAATATAATATCATCAATTTCTAATGTTTGAAATTAACTCTTTTGCCGCATCAATATTATTTTGAGTTATTTTTTCGCCGCTTAATAATTTTGCAATTTCAGTAATTCTATTTTCCGGATTAAGTGAAATTAATTTGCTAATTACGCGTTCGCCTTTTATTTCTTTTTCAACAGAAAAATGTTGATTTGCAAAAGCTGCAATCTGCGGCAAATGTGTTATGGAAATTATTTGATGTGATTGAGAAAGTTCACTTAAAACTTTTCCAACTTTTTGAGCAATTCTTCCGCTAACGCCCGTATCAATTTCATCAAAAATTAATAACGGCAATTTTTCTGTGTTTGCAAGAACACTTTTAATTGCAAGCATAACACGTGAAATTTCTCCTCCAGAAGCAATTTTGGATAGCGGTTTTAAATCTTCGCCTAAGTTTGTGGAAATATAAAATTCAACAATATCAATTCCGTTATTTTGCAGATTTATTTTGTGAGAATTTAGATTTATATAATTTTCTGAAGTTACATTTTTATCAAAACTAAAATCAATTTTAAATTTGGAATCATTAATCCCAAGGAAACTAAGCATTTTTACAATTTCTTTCTCAATTTTCCCGGATTCTTTTTTTCGTTTTTCACTAATTTTTTGCGAAACATTTTTAATTTTTTCTCTAATTAAATTTACTTCTTTTGATAAACTTTCAATTTTATCGGAAAAATTTTCGGCAATATTTAATTCTTCTTCAATTCTATTTTTATGAAGAAGTACATTTTCTAAAGTTCCGCCGTATTTTTTCTTAAGCAAATAAATTGCTCCGGATCTGGCTCGTAATTCTTCAATTTTTTCGGGATCAATATCAATTTTATCTTTATAATCTCTTGTAAAATGTGCAATATCTTTCAGCAATTCCAACGCGGAATTTGCATCATCAAACTTTGGAATAAAACTTTCATCAATTTTTTTTAAGTCATCAATTTTATTTTTAATTTCCGTAAGAATTTCAAAAACGGAATTTTCATCATCATAAAGTGAAGAATAAATTTGGGATGAAGTTTCAAAAAGTTTTTCGGAATTTTCTAAAATTAAAAGTTCTTTTTCAATATTTACATCTTCATTTTCTACGGGAGAAACCGCATTAATTTCCTTTAACTGAAATTGATAAAGTTCGGCTTTTTCTTTAAGATTTTTTTCGTTTGATTTTAGCGTATTTATTTGCGATAAAATTCCGGAAAGCTGTTTTTTTAGATTTGTAAATTCGATAAATTCATTTTCCAAATCGCAGAATTCATCAAGAAAATCAATGTGAGTTTCATTTCTTAAAAGCGATTGATGATCATGCTGCCCGTGAAGGTCTATCAACAAATTTCCAATTTGCTTTACAAAAGTAAGCTGAACCGGAGAATCATTAACAAAACATCTATTTGTACCTTTTACGGAAATTTCCCTTCTTAAAATTAATTCAGCAGTATTTTCAATTTCATTTTCTTCCAATAATTTTGATACTTTTTTATTGCTGCCGATTTCAAAAATTCCTTCAATTACGGATTTTTCCGCACCTTTTCTAACAGTTTCCGAAGAAGCTCTTTCACCGAGCAGCAAACTAAGCGCACCAATTAAAATTGATTTTCCCGCGCCAGTTTCGCCGGTAATAATATTTAATCCGCTGCCAAAATTAACATGGATTTTTTCAATCAGCGCGTAATCTTTTATTTCCAATGAAGTTAGCATATGCAATAATATTACTTGTTTACATCACTTCAAAATTAGTGATATTACGGTAATATTAAAAGTAACTTGCTTTTAAATACAAAAGAGATTAAGTTAGTAATCCTTTTATGAAAGTTTTTGTTCTTTTAACATAGATTTTGATCGCGGGATGGAGCAATTGGTAGCTCGTCGGGCTCATAACCCGAAGGTTCTAGGTTCAAGTCCTAGTCCCGCTACAACGAAAGCCTTAATTTAACAAAATTAGGGCTTTTTTATTTTATGGAAATATTTTATTTATTCTATTTGCATAATCAAAAGTGATGAAGGTTTTGTTTATAAATTTTTATTATTTTTAAAAGAGTTTTCTTCTACATAAAAATAAAGTCAAATCAAGTTTCTTAAGGGGGAATTTTGGATAGGCTTTCCGAAGAATTGAATACGATTAAAACAAATAATAAAAAATATATTCTAATTTTAGTTTTTTTTATTGTAGTGTATTCGGCATTTATACAATATGATGTTCATTTTGCTTACCATGTAATTTTTATTTTTGGCGCTGCATTTCTAACAATTGGATATGATAAAATTGAAAAGGAACTTGCCACGGTTAAAATGAAAAATTTTTATATTAAAGCTAAATTATCATATAAAATTGATGAGATTGATAATACAATAAATAAAAATAAAGATGATTTTGATAAGAAAGTTTTGCAGAATATTTTAGAGGAAATTCAGCTGTAAAAGAAAGTTAAATGTAAATTTTTATTTCCCAATTTTCTCCAATTCTTCCCATCTATTAAAAAGATTTTTTACTTTTTCTTGAGCTAAACTTAATTCACTATTTAGTTCGTTTGTTTTAGTTCCGTATTTTTCATAAAAATCTTCCGAAGAAAATATTTGTTCAATCCTATTTACTTCTACTTCAGCTTTTACAATTTCTTCTTCAATTGTTTCCAACTCTTTCTTTTCTTTCCAAGTTAATTTTCTTGGTTTCACTTTTTCAACAATTATTTCTTTTTCAACTTTTGGAATAATTTTATTTTCTGCAAAATTTCTACTCGATTTTTTTTCATTATAATAATCATAATTTCCTTCGCTAAAATATAATTTTCCATTTTCCTCAAAAGCTAAAATTCCGTTGCAAACTCTATTTAAAAAATATCTATCATGACTTACAACCACAACGCATCCGTTAAAAGCCAATAATGCTTCTTCAAGAATTCGCAAAGTTGGCAAATCCAAATCATTTGTGGGTTCATCCAACATTAAAAAGTTACCGCCGTTTTTAAGAATTCGCGCAAGTGTTAATCTGCTTTTTTCTCCGCCGGAAAGTCTTCCGACTAAAGTATTAATTCTATCATCAGTAAAGAGAAATCTTTTTAGATAAGTCCAAACTGTCATTTGCTGATCGCCGAATTTTATAAAATTATTTCCGTCACTAATTGCTTCAATAACTGAATCTTCATCGTTAAGTAATAATCGCGATTGATCAACATAATTGAATTTGGTTTTCTCACCGATTAAAATATTTCCTTTATCCGGTTTTACTTCATCGAGTAAGATTTTTAGTAATGTAGTTTTACCAATTCCGTTTTTACCAATAATTCCAAGTTTTCTATCGGGCGAAAAAATAAAATTTAAGTCATCAATCAATAAATTATTTTCAAAAGAAAAACTAATATTTTTCAACTCAAGAATTGTATTACCAAGTTTTTCCGGCGGCGGAATTACCAAATCAACATCAAGTTCTACTTCCAAATTTTGCTGGGATGCAATTTCATAATATGCATCTAAACGACTTTTAGCTTTTGTCCTTCTGGCTCTTGGTCCACGGACAACCCACTCCAATTCTCTACGTAAAAAATTTTGTCGTTTTTTTTCTTCAACTTCTTTAATTGCTTGTCGTTCCGCTTTGTTTAACAAATAATCTGTATAATTTCCTCTGTGTGAAATAAATTCACCTTGAGATAATTCAACAATTCGGTTTGCAATTCTATCAAGAAAATATCTGTCGTGAGTTACAAAAATGCAAGTCCCCTTATAATTGCTTAAATAATTTTCAATCCATTCAATTGATTCAGTATCAAGATGATTTGTAGGTTCATCTAAAATTAATAAATCTGGCTGGGCTATAATTGATCGGCACAAAGCAACTCTTCTCTTTTCGCCGCCGGATAAAGTTTGAATATCTCTATTTCCATCCGGAGCATTTAAAGATTGTAGAAGCTGTTTAATTTTGTTTTCTAAATTCCAGCCATCCAAAAATTGAATTTTTTCTTCAAGCAAAAATCTTCGCGGTGAATCAAAACTTAATTTTTCGTATTCATCAATTAATTTTAAAATATTTTCCGCACCAATTAATATATTTTGAAAAACATTTTTTGTATAATCTAAAGTAAATTCTTGAGTTAAAAATCCCACTACAAGCTCTTTTCTTTTTGCAATATTTCCGGCATCCGGTTTTAAAACATCAGAAATAATTTTTAAGAATGTTGATTTTCCGGCACCGTTTCTTCCGACTAATCCAATGCGATCACCCTCATGAATACTAAGCGAAGCTTTATTTAAAACAATTTGTTCACCGTAATGAACTTCAAGGTCCATCGCGGTTAAAATTACAGAACTAATATTATTTTCCATTGTACTCATTTTAAAAGTGGAGTGAAATATAACTAAGAATTAGATTTAAGATGAAAGATATGAGATAAAAGATTTTATAATTTTTTCACTTTTTCCGTTAGCTAACGGATTTTCACTTTTGACTGCTCTTCCAAAATTCCTTTTCCCAATTGCCTCATTTGTCTTTGAATCCACAAAACTCTACGCTGTCTGTAATTTGTTAATGTATTGACTTTATATTTTTTTGGATTTGGCAAAACCGCTGCCAGCATTGCTGAATTCTTATTTGTTAGTTGATTTGCATTTCGCTTAAAATATTTTTTTGCCGCAGATTGAACTCCGTAAACATTTTCACCAAACTCGGCAATGTTTAAATAAACTTCCAAAATTCTTTCCTTCGACCAAATTAATTCTAAAAGCAATGTAAAATAAACTTCCAAACCTTTTCTTATGAAACTTTTATCAGACCAAAGAAATAAATTTTTTGCAGTTTGCTGAGTAATAGTACTAGCGCCTCTTGTTATTTTACTATTCTTATTTCTTTTTAGTGCTTTCTCAATTGATTGGAGATCAAAACCAAAGTGATTAAAAAATTTTTGATCTTCCGCTGCAATTACCGCAAGTTTTGCTGAGTTCGAAATTTCATCGTAATCAACCCAATCATAAATTAACGGCTCAAAATTCTCATTAATTATATTTGATATTCTTTGCTGAGTCATAAAAGAAGAAGTTGGAATTGGAAGGAAACGAAAAATTCCTACAGTTAGAATTGTTGTAACAAAATAAAATAATATAAATGAAAAAAAAACTTTCCAGATTTTCTTCAGCATAAGAATTTTAAATTTTTATTTTCTGAAAAATAATGTTTTCAAAAATCATTTCTAAATTTTGATGAATTTATAATTTAGATTATGATATATCCACACGGTATGATTTTTATTTTCTAATAATGAAATAAAATTAATCTAAATTAAATAAATTAAGAAAAAATAGCTGGAAAAATTGTTAGGTAATAATTTGAACAATGTACAAATGTGATTAGTAAAATTTCTTTATTATTTAGTTTTTCAAAATTCTCATTGGATGTAATTGAGAATTCGTAATTAAATTTATTCCATTTCATAATTGGTTGGATTGCCAACAATTCTTGATCATTTTCATCCAAAACAAGATAATTACTTTTAACTATTCCTTTATGCTTGAAAAAATAATGATTTACTTTTTTTTCAAGTTTTGATGTTATTACAATATTTCCATTCCAACTCATGGTAAAACTTAAATAAATTTTGTCGCTGTCTTTAACTTCAACGGTTGTTCCTAGAAATCCCTTTGGTTCAATCTTAAGTTGCTTATTAGTCAATTCTGCATTAGCTTTTAACGAATACCAATGTTCGTAAATTAATTTGCCAAGAAGTTTTTCATCATATGTTAGAGAAAAATTTTTTGAGTTATCTGCTTTAACTTTGTATTCAGCCATTTTAATTCCAAAATAATTTAACTAAATAAATTCAAATAATAATTTTTTTACCAAATTTTTTGCCAATTGAATTTTATAAGAATTCATTTCTAATGCCTCTGATTTAGTAAATGCTAACGAAGATAATTTCTCAATATTATTTTCATCAATATTAAAATTACTTAATGCAGCATTAACTTTTTCTTCTTCCCACGGAATTGGAGCAACTCCGCCGAAAGTTATTTTTCCGGATTTTATAATATTGTTTTCGATTTCAAAAGCTCCGGCAATACTAACTAAAGCAAAATCCCAAGCTCCTCTTTCTTTCACTTTTATATATTTTGAAATTTTGTTTGATGTTTTTGGAATAATAATCTCGGTTAAAATTTCTCCGTCTTTCAAAATATTTTCTTTTTGATCATTTACATTTGGCAGTACAAAAAAGTCTTTCGTCGGAATTACTTTTTCTGATTTTCCATCTGAAATTTTAAATTTTGCATTTAAAGCTAAAAGTGCAACTGCAGAATCTGAAGGATGAACAATGTAACAAGGTCCTCCGCCAACAATACAATGGTATTTATTATTTCCGGTTACCGCAAAGCAAGTATCGCCGCCTTTGCGTATGCAATCAAAATCTCCTCTAAAATAAAAGCAACGCGGGCGCTGACAAATATTTCCGCCGATTGTTCCAACGTTTCTTAATTGCAGAGTTGCAATTTCTTTTACTGCTTGATACAATAAATTGAATTCTTTTTTTACAATTTCACTTTTTTCAATTTCACTTAATTTTGTAAGTGCACCAATTATTAAGCCTTCTTTATCATCTAATTTTATGTAACTAAGTGATTTGATATTTTTCAAATTTACCAATTGCTTCGGCGAAAAAATATCATCTTTAATCAATCCTAAAACATCAGTACCACCGGCATATAAAATTGAATCATTATTTTTTTGCAAATATTTTGCCGCTGATGCAATATTTTCCGGCTGCATATATTCAAAATTGTTCATACAATTCCTCAATTTTTATAAAGTACATTTATAATTTTATCTGGAGTAATCGGCAGACTTTTTATTCTAATACCAATTGCATTGTAAATTGCGTTTGCAATTGCCGCCGCAGTTGGAATTATTGCCGGTTCGCCGATTCCTTTAACTCCCATATTGTTAGCTTGTTCATCCATTTCATTAACTATTACAATTTCTATTTCGGTCGGCGTATCAAGCATTGTGGGAATTTTATAATCATGCATATTTGGGTTTAACATTTTTCCATAATCTTCATCCATAATTCTTTCTTCGGTTAACGCAAAACCCAATCCTTGTATAATTCCGCCGTGAAATTGATTTTCAAGTGTTTGGCGATTTAGTGTTCTTCCGATATCATGAGCGGCAACAATTTTATTAACTTTTACATTTCCGGTTAAAGTATCAACTTCAACTTTTGCAAATTGAGCCCCAAATGTTTGCGCAACAAGTCCTTGAACATTTTCTTCACGAGAACCTTTTGTAAATAATGTTTCATCATCAACTTGTTTAGCAATTTCTTCGATGTTAATTAATTTTTTATTTTCGGATGAAAAAATTCCTTCAGAATAATTTAATTTATCTTCAGAAATATTAGTCAACGCCGAAGCTGCCGAAAATAATTTTTTCTTCATTTTTTCTGCTGCATCTCTAACTGCCGGTGAAATTGAAGGAGCTGTTGTACTTCCTCCGCTTGATGGACCAAAAGGATAATCAGTATTTCCCAAATGAACTTTAATTTTATTTAACGGAATTTCCAAAATTTCCGCTGCAATTTGGGATATAAAAGTATAAGTTCCGGTTCCAATATCTTGCGTGCCGGAATAAACATGAACAATTCCATCTTTTTCAATTTTCATATTTGCATGTGCGGGTGGACCGCCGCCTCCCCACCAAATTTGTGATGCCATTCCAATTCCGGTTTTTAAATATCCCTCAACTTTTCCCGGAATTTTGTTTCTATCTTTCCATCCAATTTTTTCTGCACCAATTTTATACGCTTCTCTCAATTTCTTAGAAGTATAACTCGCTCCCCAAACTTGATCTTTCTCCGCATAATTTTTTAATCTAAATTCAATCGGGTCCATTCCAATTTTTTCTGCCGCATCATCCATAATAGAATCAAGTGCAAAAGTTCCTTGAACATGCCCGGGCGCTCTAAAAGCTCTTCCTCTTCCGGTATTTGTAAAAATGCTGTAATCAACAGTTTTTACATTTGGAATTTGATACATACTTCTTGCGGGCCAACTGCATCCGCCGCCGTTCGGATAAGCTCCAACATTTGCAATTGAATTATGACTTAATGCTGAAATTGTTCCGTCTTTTTTTATTCCTAACTTTAATGTTTGTTTTGAGTCTGGGCGATTGCCAACTGCCAAATTCATTTCTTTTCTATCTAAAACAATTTTAACCGGGCGGTTTAATTTTTTAGATAAAATTGCTGCCATCAATGTATATTTTCCGGCTTCCAGCTTGCTGCCAAACCCGCCGCCCATATACTCTTTTATTACTTGTACATTTTCTTCTTTCAATCCCAAAGATTTTGCAATTGAATTTCTAACTTCAAAAATTCCTTGCGTAGAATCCCAAATTTTTAATTTTTCACCTTCCCAATTTACAACACTGCAATGAACTTCCGTTGGATTGTGAATTGCAATTTGCGTTGTAAATGTATCTTCAATAATTAATTCAGATTGCTCAAAACCCTCATCAATATTGCCTCTTGAGTATTCATCCGGTTTTTCTCTGCTGATATTTCCGGTTTCATGAATTTTTAGATTTTCAGATTTTAGAGATTTTTCCGCATCAACTTCAAAAGGTAATTTTTCAAAACTTACAATTATTTTTTTTGCAGCTTCATCTGCGGCTTTTTGGGAAACTGCACAAACACACGCAATTTCGTCTCCTTCATATCTAACAATTGGATCAAATAATTTGCTGATGCCATACCAACTATATTCTTGAGAATTTTCAAAAGTTAAAATTTCTAAAACTCCTTCTGAGTTTTTTGCTTTTGAAATATCTATACTTTTTATTTTTCCATGCGGAATTTCTGAACGAAGAATTTTTCCATAAACCATATTTGGTAAATTTATATCAAATGTATAAACAGCTTTTCCGCTTACCTTAGCATATCCATCGTATCTTGGAATTTTCTTCCCAATATATTTTAAATCTTTATTTGGAGGAAGTTGTTTGTAGTTTTCATCAGAAACTTCTCCGATTTTTTCTACAAAATCTTCTTCAAAAAAATATTTGGATTTTTTAATTGACATTATTCCTCCGCAAATCAAATTTTCTTTGTAATTGCATCTTTTACTGAATCAAATATTTTTGGATAAGCTCCGCATCTGCATAAGTTTCCCGACATTCCATTTTTAATTTCGTCATCGCTTGGATTCGGATTATTTTTCAACAAAGCATAGGCAGAAATTATTTGTCCCGGCGTACAAAATCCGCATTGCAATCCATCGTTATCTACAAAGGATTTTTGAACTTCATGTAATTCATGATTATTTAAAAGTCCTTCAACGGTAATAATTTCAGAACCATCGGCATCCAAAGCCAACATGTGGCATGAATAGACTGCTTCTCCATTCATTAAAACAGTGCAGCTTCCGCATTCACCTTGATTGCAAACAATTTTTGTTCCGGTTAATTTTAATTCTTCTCTTATAAAATCAGCCAATGTGGTATTGGGTTTTACGCTTTTTGATATTTTTTTGCCGTTAACTTTTAAAGTTAATTTTATTTTCCCTTCAATTGAATCTGAAATTTCTTTGGGAAGATTTTTTGCATTTAAAGTCGGATTTATCGCATAAGCTCCAACAATTCCCGAGCTAATTCCTTTAATAAATTTTCTTCGTGATGAATCGATGGGTTTGTCTGATTTTTTCATGTAACCTCTTGTGCAAGATGAAATATTGTAAGCAAATTAAAAAGGTGGGATGAAAATTGCAATTAAAATTAAATTTAATTTTACCGTGAATTATCTAAGAGAAACTTCTAAAAAATTAAATTAATGGTGCTTGTCATCCCGAAGAAGTGAAACGATGAGAGATATCCAAAATCAATTTTGTTACGTGAGTTATTAATTATTTTTATGGGATTTTTTTCTAAAATTTTATTTCCTCAAACAAATTCGTTTCTTCAAAAATAAAATTCTTGGGATTTAACGAAATTCCTTCGTGTCGAACTTCATAATGTAAATGGGGACCGGTTGTTAAATTTCCGGTGTTTCCGGATAATGCAATTAAATCACCTCGTTTAATTTTTTCACCTTTTTTAACTTCAAACTTTGAAAGATGACCGTAAATTGTTTCATATCCGAAACCGTGAGAAATTTTTATAACTTTTCCGTAACCGTTAAGTTCACCGATAAAAGTAACTTTTCCATCTCCGGGAGAAAAAACTTTTTCGCCTATATTTGCTAAAAAATCCAATCCGTGATGCATTCTTTTTTGCTTTAGTATTGGATGAAATCTCATTCCAAATCTATCTCCAATTGCACATTTTACCGGACTTACCGCCGGAATTGATTTATATAAATTTTTGTTCTCGCTCAATTTATTTTTTATTTCAGAAAAATTTTCTTTTTCAATTTTAATTCCGGTTTCAATTTTATTTACAAAATCATTTATTGAATTGAATTTTACATTTTTCTTATCTAATGATTTAGTTATCAAATTATTAAATTCAGATCCGCCGATTCCAAATTTTTCATTTTCATTTACCGGAAGATTTACGGCTAATCGTAAAGTATTTTTTTCATCATTTAGCGAATTAAGTTTTTCGTTTAAGATTTTATATTTTTTTTGAAGTATTATAATTTCATTTTCAAGAACATTGTTATCGGCAAGATTTTTAAGATTTGTAATATCAATTGAGCTATTTAATAAAATTTTACTGCTGATAAAAAATGTTAAAATCACAGTTGAAATTATTACAAGTAATAAAATACTCATTACTTTTGAATAAATATTTTCTACTTGCACCAGTTTTTGATTATCCGGTGAATAATAGTAAAATTTTTTGATTTTCATTTTTTACAATTGTGAATAGTTAATTAACAAACATCCAATTGATTTAGAGGTAATTTCCTCCTTACAATTTCATTAACTAAATTATTGTAAACTTCAGAATCTTCTAACCATTTTTGCGGACTGCAATTTCTTACATAACTAATTTTATTTTTGAGGTTTTGAAAAAGTGAAATGTCGTAAATGATAGCTCGTTTTTCTTTTTTATCTAATTTTCTTAAATTTTCTCTATATAGATAATTGTAAGTTTTTCTCAAGAAAAAATATGAACATACTAATTGAGAATTATTAAATTTTGAAAGATCTTTTGAAGTTTTATCCAACTCTACTAAATACATTTCTCATCTCAATTTTTGTGAAATAATATTAATTATTTCATTATTTGTGCCAATTATCACAATCATTAAAATTTAGACCGAAAATTGTGCTTTGCATTAGAATAAAGTCAAACAAAAATTTATATGAAAATTAAACCTTTGCAATATAATTTTACATGATTTCCATATTCCTTCTAACTTATTGTTTTATAATATTTTAGTTATTTTTCCGTACCATTTAAATGCAAAATTTCTTGCATGGTTTGATTAAACTCATAATAAGATTTTTTCAGCAATTTATTGTGATTCCTATCATTTCAACAATTTATTATTTCAATAGATTTGTTTTTAGAAAATGTTTCATTTAAAACTTGATGTGTTTTAAGAAGTGACATTTTTTTTGAGACAATTAAAAAGTTAAAATATGATAAATAAAGAAGTAAATCCCAAACCAATTGAAGCAAAATCAGAAACTATAAAAAGCAAAGATTCTGAAATTTCTTATGAAAAAAAGATTTTTTCTTCACTTAAAAGTGGAATTTTTGCATTCAGCATAGTTTTAGTAATTAATACTTTTCTAAAATTTTTAGCAATTACTTCAAATTCTGTCGTAAGTTTTGAACTAACTTCAAATGATTTAATTTTTTCAATTTGGGCTTTTATCATATTTTCATTTATTGAATTAGCTCACCGATTCAAATCATAACAAAATTTTCACTTCACCAAAAATTTGTTTTTTCTTCATCTAAGAAAAAAAAAATTTATCTTTACACTTTAATTTAATCAATTCAAAAAAATCCTTATGAACGAACCAAAAGTAACTTTAGAACTTGCCAAAGAACATGGCTTAACCGAAGAAGAATTTAATAATATTTGTGAAAAACTTGGAAGAACTCCAAACTACACTGAATTGGGAATTTTTAGTGTAATGTGGAGTGAACATTGCAGTTACAAAAATTCAATTGCATTGCTTAAAACTTTGCCGAGAAGCGGAAAAAAATTGTTAGTCGGTGCCGGAGAAGAAAATGCCGGACTTGTAGATATCGGCGATGGACAAGCAATAGCTTTTAAAATAGAAAGTCATAATCATCCTTCTGCAGTTGAACCTTATCAAGGTGCGGCAACCGGAGTTGGCGGAATTTTGCGCGATATTTTTACGATGGGTGCGCGACCAATTGCGGCTTTAAATTCTTTAAGATTTGGAAAACTAACAAATCCCAGAACAAAATTTTTGTTTGAAGGAGTTGTAAAAGGAATTGCAGATTACGGAAATTGTTTCGGTGTACCAACCGTTGGCGGCGAAGTGTATTTTGATGAAGTTTATCAAGGAAATCCTTTAGTAAATGCAATGGCTGTTGGAATTGTGGATTCACATAAAACAGTTTCTGCAGTTGCAAAAGGTGAAAATAATCCGGTTATGATTATAGGTTCCGCAACCGGAAGAGATGGAATTCACGGTGCAACTTTTGCTTCCGAAGAAATTAGCGAAAAATCCGAAGCAAAAAGACCATCGGTACAAGTCGGTGATCCATTTACGGAAAAATTACTTCTTGAAGCAACTTTGGAAATTATTAAAAAGGATTTGGTTGTTGGAATTCAAGATATGGGAGCAGCCGGAATTTCTTGCTCAACTGCAGAAATGAGTGAAAAAGGAAAATCCGGAATGATTATAGATTTGAACAAAGTTCCGCTTCGTGAAAAAACTATGACGGCTTACGAAATTATGCTTTCGGAAAGTCAAGAAAGAATGCTGGTTGTTGCAAAAAAAGGCTGCGAAGATGAAGTGAAAAAAATATTCGATAAGTGGGATTTGAACTGTGAAATTATTGGTGTTGTTACCGATGAAGAAAAATTAAATGTTTCTTATCATGGTGAAAAAAAAGCAAATATTCCTCCGTTTGAATTAGCTTTGGGCGGCGGAGTTCCGGTTTATTATCGAGAAACCAGAAAGCCAAAATATATAGATGAAGTTCAAAATTACGATTTAACAAATTTGCCCAAACCCGAAAATTTGCAAAAAACTTTTATAAAAGTTTTTTCATCGCCTAATATTGCATCTAAAAAATGGGTTTATCAGCAATACGATTATATGGTTAGAACCAATACGGTTGTTGGTCCCGGCTGTGATTCCGCAGTAATTAGAATTAAAGACACAAAAAAAGCAATTGCAATGCAAACAGATTGCAACGGAAAATATGTTTATTTAAATCCTAAAAATGGAGCAAAAATTGCTGTTGCGGAATCTGCAAGAAATATTGTTTGTTCCGGCGGTAATCCTTTGGCAATTACAAATTGTTTAAATTTTGGAAATCCGTATGATCCCGAAATTTATTGGACTTTCAAAGAATCAATTGACGGAATGGGTGAAGCTTGCAGATTTTTTGATACTCCCGTAACCGGCGGAAATGTTAGTTTTTATAATGAAAGTCCGGATACAACCGTTTATCCAACTCCTGTAATTGGAATGATTGGATTGATAGATGATGTTGATAAAATTATGACATCATACTTTAAAAATGCTGGCGATAAAATTTATGTTCTTGGCGAAGATTTTGAAGAAATTGGCGGAAGCGAATTTTTAAGTGTAATTCACGGAATTGTTAAGGGAAATTCTCCAAATATAAATTTGGAAGTTGAAAAAAAACTTCACAAAACTGTTTTAGAATTAATTGATAAAAAATTAATTAATTCTGCTCATGATGTTTCTGATGGAGGAATAATTTCTGCTTTGGCTGAATGCTGCATTATAAATAATCCAAAATTGATTGGAGCAGAAGTTAAAATTCCAATTAAAAATAGAGAAGATTTTACACTTTTTTCAGAATCACAAAGTAGAATTATAATTTCTGTAAATCCAAATTTTGAAAATGAATTTTTGGAAATTGTGAAAAATTCAAATCTACATTTTGTTTATTTGGGAATTACAACCGATAAAGATTTTATAGTAAATTCAAACATTAATATTTCTTTAGAAAAACTTGTCGATTTATATTTTGAATCAATTCCAAGATTGATGAATGAGTAAATTCAAATTTTTTAGATTAATTGGAAATTATTTTTCTTTTAATCGTTACAGAAAAGTTTTAGGATTTTTCAATCATTACATAATTGGTTTGTTAAAGAGAATTGATGAACATCATATTTTTCTTGCCGGCGGCGGAATTGCGTTTTCATTAATTTTATCTACAATTCCAATTTTACTTTTACTTTTTGCAGTTTTGGGAAAAATTATTGATCCGCTTACAATTGAAGAAAATATTTCCAAAATAATTTTAACCATGATTCCCTATCCGGAATATGCGGAATTTACAAAAATCGCAATTTTAAAAAGAGTTCCGGAAGTTTATCAATATAGTTCTGCTGCGTTTACATTAGGTTTAATTGGTTTATTTTTTACTTCCACATGGATTTTCAGCAGCTTGCGAACAATCTTAAACAGTATTTTCGGATATGACAAAACCAAGGGAATTTTATTTGGATTACTACGTGATTTTGGAATGGTAATTTTGGTTATTGCAATGATTTTAATTTCTACTTTCGTTTTACCTTCAATAAATATTTTTATAACTGCAACTGAAAATCTTGATATTCTTGTAAATTTTAAAGTAGATAAAATAATTCACACAATATTTTCATTTACATCAATTATTGTTGTTTTACTTCTATTTTTATTGTTTTACACAATAATTCCATATTCAAAACTAAACAAAAAAGCTGTTTTTATTGGCGCACTTTGGGCAACTATTTTGTGGGAAATTGCAAGATTTACTTTTGGTTATTATGTGGAAAATTTTTTACAGGCAAATCAATTTTATCAAGCATTTTTACTTGTAATTGTATTACTGTTTTGGCTTTTTTATGCTTCAATTTTGTTTTTAATTGGAGCAGAAATTGCGCAGTTATACATAGAAAGAATGAATTTGGGGGAAAAACTCACTCTCTAACTTATGCTTTTTCTGCTTCACCAATGGAATTGAATACTTTAAATACTTTATCTAAACCAGTAGCTGAAAAGATTGGTAAACGATTTTGATTATTATAAACTAAATAAAACTTTTTGCCCATTGCTTTAGTTCTTTTTACTCCAGCAACTAAAACTCCGAAAAATGATGAATCGACAAATTCGCACTCATTTAAATCAACAATTACACTTTTGTTTTCTTCGGCAACAGTTTTATCTAAAAAGGATTTGAAACTTGAAGCTTCTCTTAAAGTTGCTCTCTCAAAAAGAATTTTAATAATTGTAAATTCTTGAGAAGACTTTGAATCCTTTTCAAAAAAATTTGAGAATTCTAATTTATTTCCAAGCAATGAGCTACCCTCAATTATAAATCTATTTTTCAATCTATTTTGAAATTGATCCAGTGAATTATTTTCTTGCTTCTCTTTGAGATTATACATTCTTATTTCCCCAAATTTAGTTAATTTTTTCTAAATTCTTTAAGTTTTTGTATTACTAAAATTCTATCGTCTTGATTTTCGATTGAATCTGTAATTACGTGAACCTTACTTTCTCCGGTTTGATTTCCCGTTTCATCAATTTTTAATTCTAAAATACTGGATTCATTTTTTATAAAAAATTCTCCAGAATAACCTTTAACCGTAAAACTCATTTTCACCTCAATTTTACAAGCAATAAGCAGTAATTGAGTTCTTAAATCAGTGATTTACAACAAATTAAAAAAAAGTTTCATTCATTTAACTTGCAATAAACTTATGAGAAATAATCGGCATTTTTTTATCAAAGTTGAATAAAACAAAGTGATTTGAGTCACAAATGACAAAATTTACTTCTATTACTTTGAAACATTAAATAGATAAACATAAAAAAACAATTAATTCAATTGCATATTAATTAAATTTTTACTAATTTTTTTTTGAGGTTTGAATGTCAGAATATATACAAAATCCAATTAGTCATCCCGAGTGGAATCCTTCAATGGGTGATTTCTTCAGCAAAAGAGTTTTTGAAGAAGATAAACTGCACGAAAAAAAACAAAGCAGAAAAAAATTATTTATAAGTAGTTTACTTTTTGTTCACGTTTTAATGCTTGGTTTAGTAATTATTTATTTTTCTTAAACTTTACATCTAAGAAAGAAAAGATTTTAAACTTTTCATGTTGTAAAAACTTTATTTGTATCTAAATTTATACTATTTTTTAAAAATATTTCGGTATAAATAGGAGGTACAATGAAGATTGCTGTTTGTGTTAGTCATGTTCCGGATACAGCCGCAAAAATTAAAATCGGCAGTGATGCTAAATCTATCGATCCAACCGATGTAACTTACATACTAAATCCCTATGATGAATTTGCCATTGAAGAAGCCTTAAAAACCAAAGAAAAATTTGGCGGTGAAGTCGTTATTATTAGTTTAGGCAATGAATCTAATAAAGAAAGCGTTCGTAAAGCTTTAGCAATGGGTGCAGATAATGGTATTTTATTAAAAGATAGCGGAATCAGAGATTCTATAAGTCTTTCCAAAGCATTAGCCGAAGAAATAAAATTGCAAAATGCAGATTTAGTTTTTATGGGTAAACAAGCTGTTGATTATGATAATTCAATAACCGGACAATTAACCGCTGAATTTTTGGGATTTAATTGCGTAAGTGTAGTTATTAAATTTGATATTGACGGAAATAAAATTACTGCCGAACGTGAAATTGAAGGTGGAAAGGAAATTGTTGAAACTTCAATTCCCGCAATTATAACTTGCCAAAAGGGTTTAAACGAACCGCGATATGCATCTCTTAAAGGAATTATGGCAGCAAAGAAAAAAGTAATCGAGGAAAAAAATGCATCGGTTTTTGAAAATAAATCTGAAGTTATTCAAATGAGTAAACCAGTTGGGAAGCAAGCCGGGAAAATAATAGGTAAAGACTCAAGTGCAGTTCCTGAGTTAGTTCGTTTATTGAAAGAAGAAGCAAAAGTAATATAGGAGATGAAAATGACAAATAAAATTTTAGTTATTCTTGAGCAAAGAGATAATAATATAAAAAAAGTATCGTATGAAGTTTCAAAAGCTGGATTTGAACTTTCCCAAAAATTAAACTGTGCGATTGAAGCTGTAATAGTTGGCGGAGAAATAAATGATTTATCAAAAATTGGCAATTATGGAATTAAAAAAATAACACATTTAAAAAATTCCGAACTTAATAAATATTCATCCTCTGCATACACAAAAACTATTGTAGAATTTTTAAATGAAATTGGTGCAAATATAATTTTAATTGGAAATACTTCGCTCGGAAAAGATTTGGCTCCAAGAATTGCTGCAAAATTGGATGCTGGAATTGCAGTTGATGTTATTAAAATTGAAACATCCGAAAATAATATTATTGCAACAAGACCAATTTACGCTGGAAAAGCATTAGTTGATATTAAAATAAATTCAGAGAAAAAAGTTTTTACAATTAGACCAAATGTATTTAATCCGGGAGAACCAACTGAAAATAATTCAGAAATAATTGTCAAAGAAATTTCTTCACCGGATTTTTCAACAAAAGTAATTGAAGTTAAAAAAGCTGAAGGAAAGTTAGATGTTGCAGAAGCATCATTAATTGTTTCCGGCGGAAGAGGAATGAAAGAAGCTGCAAATTTTAAACTGGTTGAAGATTTAGCAGAAGTTTTAGGAGCAGCAGTTGGAGCTTCCCGCGCTGTTGTTGATGCTGGCTGGCGACCTCATGCAGAGCAAGTCGGGCAAACAGGGAAAACTGTTTCGCCAAATTTATATATTGCTTTGGGAATTTCCGGAGCAATTCAACATTTAGCCGGAATGCGATCATCAAAATGTATTGTTGCAATAAACAAAGATGCAGATGCTCCGATATTTCAAATTGCAGATTACGGAATTGCCGGAGATGTTTTTGAAGTTGTTCCGGCTTTAATTGCAGAATTAAAAAAATAATATTTTTGTTATCAAGAATTCGATGTCTTTAAATTTATAAATGTTTATTAAAAAGATGCCATTTTTTTAAAGATGGCATCTTTGAACTTCTATTGCACATCAAAAATTAGTATTCCTCAAATTCAGTTGTTAAATAAGTGTGTAGCACAACAAATAAAACTGCAATACTTCCAAAACAAATACTTAGCAATGCTGCTATTAAAAAGTTATCATAAAAATGTAAAATAATTGTTGCGGGAATTACAACAGATAAAAAACCAATACCAAAACCCCAATTCCATGATTTAATATTTTTTGGTTTCAATATTGATTTACAATTCTTACAAATTGTTTGATGATTTTTTTTAAATCGAAATATTTCTTTAATGGATATTGGACTTTTACAATTTGGGCAACTGAAATTTTTCATTTATTTTTTAATAAATTTTGTAAAAACATATTTTAAAATTATTTAACAAGATTTTCTAAATATTCAAATAATCTTCCCAAATTTTATATAATTCATAAGTTGCTTTAACATCTTCGCTGCAATAAATTGCAATGTCTTTAATTTTTCCGGCTTTATATAATTCCTTAATTTCCATTCCGGTAATTCCTTTAGATTTTGGAGATTTTATTCCAAATGCGTGACAATAAAAATCCAAATTAAATTTTCTTGTAATTCCGTAAAATGTAAATTGATCAAGCAAATCAATGTGTTTTGTTATGTTGTATCTGTTATGAATTAAATTTATAGTAGGTTTAACTTCAAGCATTGCAGAGCGAAGCATTAAAAACGGGATATCAAAATTCCTTCCGTTAAATGTAATTACTTTATCTGTTTTGGATAAATAATTCCAAAATAATTTTAAAAGTTCTTTTTCATTTATGGATTTGTACTTAATTCCTTTTTCTTCAATTATAATTTCTTCTTCGGAATTGTCATCATACAAAACAAGAATTCCGTTTGTTTCTGTATTTAACATTCCTATTGAAATAATTTTTGCAGTATAAGGATAAAGACTTAAAAACCTTTCTACTTCTTCTTTTTTATTTTCTCTTATAATTTGATCAGATTCTTTTTCCGCATATCTTAGAAGAAATTCTTGCTGACTTTCCGCTAAATTTTCCAATTCAAATCCAACGGTTTCAATATCAATTACAATTCCCATTTTTACCTCAAAAATGTTTAAGGATTTTTATTTATTTCTACCCCCTTTTCAAAATCGTTTACGGCATTGTAAAATTCATCCGGTAATGGAATGGACTTTTTTGTTTGCAAATTTATATGAACAAGAATTCCATTTCCCTTTGCAATTATTTGCAAATTATTTTTGTTTATTACTAAATGTTCAAATTTAAAACTTGAATTTCTGATTTCAATAATTTTAGTTAAAATTTCTAACTCATCATCCAATTTTGCCGGTAAAATATAATCACATTCATTATGAGCCATTATGAAAAATAAATTATTTTCTAAAATAACTTTGAGATTATAATTTTTCTTTAAATCTTGAAGATATTTAATTCGCGCATCTTCAAAATAATTGAAATATACAGCATTATTGCAAACTCCCATAATATCAACTTCATGGAATTTTACAACTTCAGTAATTTTATGTTTGAAATTTTCTATTTCCATATTTTGTCAAAAAACTTTTTCAATTATTTCGCAAACTTTATTTATATCTTCAAAACTAACATCCATATGAGTTACGGCTCGTAAAGTTCCAATTTGTCCAACCGAAAAAAGCAATCCATTTTCTTTACAAATTGATAAAGATTCTTCAACACTTTTTTGTAATGGTTTAAATATAATAATATTTGTTTCAACTTCTTTATTTATTAATTCAAACTTTCCAGTTTTAACTAAATAATTTGCAAGCATTTTTGCTTTTTCATGATCTTCTGCAAGCCGCTCAATATTATTTTGAATTGCATAAATTCCGGCAGCAGCTAATACTCCGGCTTGACGCATTCCTCCGCCAAACGCCTTTCTTACTCGGAAAGCTTCATTTATAAATTCTGATGTTCCGGCAATTACGGATCCAACCGGCGTTCCTAAACCCTTTGATAAACAAACTGAAACTGAATCGAAATATTTTGCATACTCGGAAACTTTTATACTGGTTGCGACTGAAGCATTCCACAATCTTGCTCCATCCAAATGAAATTTTAAATTATGTTTTCTCACAAGAGTTTGAAGCTTTTCAATTTCCTCTAATTTATAAATTGTTCCGCCGGCTCTGTTGTGTGTATTTTCTACTTCAATAATTTTTGTTCTTGGCATGTAGTATGCGCTTGTTGGGCGAATTAAAGGTTCTACTAATTCCGGATTAAGAATCCCACGATCAGCTTTAATTGGATAAAGTTGAATTCCACTAAGAACTGCCGGTGATCCGGATTCATATTGGAAAATATGTGCATCTGCTTCGCAAATTACTTCATCACCCGGATTTGTATGAACATTTAGGCAAATCTGATTTCCCATTACACCGCTTGGTACAAACAATGCCGATTCTTTGCTGAGTAATTCCGCAATCATTTCTTGAAGTTTATTTAATGTTGGGTCTTCTTTAAATACATCATCGCCAACTTCTGCATCATACATTGCTTTTCTCATTCCTTGTGAAGGACGAGTAACTGTATCACTTCTTAAATCAATAATTTTGTTCATTGTTCCCCTATAGAACGCGGATAACGCCGATAACACAGATATCCACAGAAAATTAGTTATTACTAAAAATTTTTCTTCTGAATTCTGCTTTTTTACCAAAATTCAAAAGTAAACCTACTTCAATATCAGTTGCTTTAAGATAATTTATTAATTGCGCTTCATGTTCTTCGCAAATACTTTCTGCTGCTTTTAATTCTAAAATCACTAAATCATTAACGATTAAATCAGCATAATAATCTCCAACATTTTCATTTTCATAAAACACTTTAATATTATGCTGTTGCTTTACATTTAATCCTAATTTTTTCAATTCAACTTTCATTGCATTTTCATAAACCTTTTCGAGAAATCCATATCCGAGAGTATTATTAACTTTGTAAAACGCTCCAATTATTTTTTCTGTTAATTCAGAATGTAACATTTTATATCTCTTTTATCTGTGAAAATTTGCGTATTCAGTGTTATCAGCGTTCTATTATTTTTTTAAATATTGTTATAAAAATTACAAGTAATGAAATACAAATACTTATATATGGTAATAACAATGGATACTTTGTAAAAAAAGTTTTGTTATTTCTTAGTTCAACATCGCCGACCAAAACAGTTTTAGTAAACATTTTCGTATCTGATAAAGTTTCACCCAATGGATTTATGATACAACTTATTCCACCATTTGCAGCTCTTACAAGCGATCTTCTATTTTCAACAGCTCTTAAAACATGAATTTCCTTGTGCTGATATGGACCGCTTGAATTTCCATACCAGCTATCATTTGTAACAACACTAATAAATTCAGCACCTTTATCAACAAACGCAGAAATAAAATCCGGATAAATCGCTTCAATACAAATAACACCGCCAACTTTATAATTTGTCAAATTATTTTTTGCAGAAAAAACTACAGTGTCGGTGCCAGTATTCCAACTCGAAATCCCAACATTCCATTTAATCCATTTTCCAAGAATGGGGAATTCTTCAACCAAAGGGACTTTTTCACCAAAAGGAACAAGCTTAATTTTTCCATATTGTTCAACATTTGTATTGGGTGAAAAAAATAATATCGAGTTGTAACTAGTGTAAAAATATTTACTGTTCTTCATCGGTTTTGCATTTTCCGGTGCTGATAAAGAATCAGTGAAAAAATTTGCGTGAGGCATTCCGGTTAAAATTGAAATTTTATTTGAATCAACAAAATTTTGAATTTTCAGAGTTTCATTTTTATAACTATCTAATAATAAATAAACCGGCAAAGCAGTTTCGGGCCACATAATTAATTCTGCCTTTTTTAAAATTGCTTCTTTCGATAAATCCAAATACAGATTAATTTGTTCATCTAAATTTCCAACTTCCCATTTTTTATTAGGATTCAAATTTGGTTGAACTAATCCAACTTTAACTTTTTTAGTACTTTCTTTATAATTATTAATTTTAATCATTCCGTAAATAATTGGAATAAGTAATATCAGTAGAAAAGAAATTACATATTTACAATTGCATTTTCTGTTTTCATTATAATTTTGAAAAAGTTTATATGCAAAAATATTTGTGTAAATTATTAATATAGTAAGTCCATATGAGCCAATAATATCAGCTATTTGAATGTACGATGTTAAATACGGAAGTGCATTACTTAACGAAAGCCATGGAAATTTAAAGTCAGTTATAGAATAAATATATTCATAAAAAAGCCAAAACCACGGAAGAAGAAACAATGCAATATTTTTATTTATATATTTTTTTGTGAAATAGTAAAGGGTAGAAGGAATTAAAAATACAATTGGATTAAAAAACATTAATATTGATCCGGAAAGCATTAAGAAAGGATCGGCATCTTTTGTCCAGCTTCCAACCCAATAAAGTGTAAATATGTTAAAGAAAAATATTGTGAAATATGTAAATCTATTAATCTCCGCAAGCGTATTTCTTTTTTCAATTACAATTAAGAAAGGAATTAATGCTGAAAATATTAAATAAGTTAACGGAATTGGCGGGAATGATAATCCCAATAAAATTCCGGAAAGTAAACCGAGTAATAATTCCTTTCTATTTTCTTTTTTTTGTTCGCGGGATTTATATGATCTAAATATTTTTTTCAGCATTGTTCTTTCTTTTTTTTAGAAAATATTTTATCGTAAAATAAATTACTACAAGTATTGTAATTCCCAATCCAATATTAGAATAAGTTTGAAGATAATAATCTATTTGCTGAATATTATTTCCTAAAGTCATCCCCAAATAAATAATTAGAAAGTTCCAAAGTAGTGCGCTTATTAAAGAATAGAAAAATGTTTTATAAACATTTAGTTCGTGAACTCCGGAGAAAAAACTAATTACAGATCTTGTTCCGGGTAAAAATCTATTTGCTAAAATAATTTTGTAACCGTACTTGGTAAACCATTCATCAGTTTTGTGAAGTGCATCTTGACTAATAAACTTAAGCTTTCCCGAGCGTAAAACTTTTTCGCTTAAAAAAAATCCAACGTAATACATAAGAATAAATCCTAATGCGCTTCCAATACTTGTAATTAATAAAATTGGAATAAACCCAACTGAAGTTGACGAAATTAAAGAAGCCCCAACTACAACAACAACATCGCTTGGAGATGGCGGAAAAACATTTTCAATAAATGCAAAAAAGAAAAGTATAATATAAATCCAACTTGTTTCTAAAGTGCTGATGTAAGCAATAATTTCTTCTAACATTAATCACCTAAATCTTGAAATACGAGAACAGTAGAATATGCTTGCGCACCTTTTTCTTCACCAACAAAACCTAATTTTTCCGATGTAGTTGCTTTCACTGAAATTTGATCAACATTTAGATTTAGTATTTCTGCAATACTTTTTCTGATTGCAAAAATGTAATCTTTCAATTTAGGTTTTTCCATCACAATTGTTGAATCGATATTTGAAATTTTATAACCTTTATTTTTAATTAGTTCACTAACTTTTTTCAATAAAATTTTGCTGTCAATATTTTTATAAGATTGGTCTGTATCCGGAAAATGCTGACCAATATCTCCAAGCGCTAAAGCTCCCAACAAAGCATCGCAAATTGCATGAAGTAAAACATCAGCATCTGAGTGACCTAGCAAACCTTTTTCAGAAGGAATTTCAATTCCGCCTAAAAATAATTTTCTATTTCCCGAAAATGCATGAACATCATAACCGAAGCCGGTTCTAAAATTCATTAAAATCTCCTTATTTCAAAAGTTGAAAATTCTCCGACAAAACTTTGCCAAGAAATTTTTATATCTCTAACATCGGCGTGCATTGGTCCAATTTTTAAATGATTGAATAATTCTTCAATTTGATATTTTTCACCTTCCGCAACCGTTAAAACTGTACCATCATATTGATTTTTTGTGTAACCGACTAAATTCAATTCCAAAGCTTTTCGCAAAACAAAATATCTAAAACCAACTCCTTGCACCAAACCGGAAACAATTATTTCCACTCTAATTTTTTGGTTTTCCATTTTTTATAAATATATTTTCATACAATTCAGAAATAAACAAACCCAGCATAATCAATGCTGCGCCGAAGTATCCAAAATTAGTTATTTTTTCTCCTAATATAAAGAATGCAAAAATTGCCGCAAAAATTGGCTCAAATGAAAAAATAATTCCCGCTTTTGCCGGTGTTACATCTTTCTGATATTTTGTTTGAAGCGCCGTTGTAATTAATGTTGCAAAAATTGATGTATATAAAATTCCGCCAATTAAATTATTTGTTAAATCAATTTTAAAATGTTCTAAATTAATTCCGGAAAAAAATAAAGAAAATATTATCGCTAAAATTGCAGTCGTAATAATCTGCAAAAAAAGTAAAACCCAAAATTCATGTTTGGTTGTTTCAATATCTAAATAAATAATATAGATTGCGAAAAAGAAAGCGCAGATTAAGGTTAAGCCGTCACCAAGATTAAAGTTTGTTGCAATGTCTTCAAATAAATTTAAAATTGAATTTCCGCCGCTTGATAAAAATGCAATTCCTATCATCACCAGAATAGAACCGAGAATTACTCCTTTTGTTGGAATTCTTTTTTCAATAATTGTTTGAAGAATTGGAATCATAATTACAGTTGTTCCAGTAAAAAATCCGGATTTTGTTGCCGATGTATATTTTAATCCAATAGTCTGAACTGCAAAACCGATGAACAACAAAATACCTAATAAAATTCCCGCATTAAAATTTTGCTTTGTAAATTTTTTTTTAATTATAAACGGAAGTAAAAATATTCCGGCAATTAAAAATCGTAATGCAATAAATGCCATTGAGGAAATATCATTCAATGATTCTTTGACAATTACAAAAGTTGCTCCCCAAAGTAATGTTATTAAAAGTAGAATTGCTTCAGATTTATATTTTTTTTGTAATATCATTTTTCATAAAAAAAAATAGAACGCTGATTTTTTAGATCATAATAAATCATAACAATCATAATTATCTGCGTTCCATTGATTATTTAATTACTATAACCAAAATTTTTAAGCATGTTTTCATCTTTACGCCAATTGGGTTTTACCTTAACAAACAATTCCAAAAAAACTTCTCGCATTAAAAATTCTTCTATAGATTTTCTGGAAAGTTCACCCAACTTTTTAATCGATGTTCCTTTTTTTCCAAGAATAATCGGCTTCTGAGAATCACGCTCTACAATTATTGAGGCAGAAATATAATCTTTTCGGTTTTCTCTTTCTAAAAATTGATCGATTACTACTTCAACCGAATATGGAATTTCATCTTTATATAATTCAAAAACTTTTTCTCTAATTTTTTCGGCGACAAAAAACTTTTCGGGTTCATCCGTTAATTGATCTTCGGGAAAATATTTTGGATGTTCCGGTAAAAATTCTACAATTTTTGAAAGCAATGAATCAATATTGTAATTCTCAATAGCAGAAATCGGAATTATATTTTCAAACAATTTTTCATTCTCAAAATGTAAAATTGAATTTTTAATTTTTTCTTCATTTGATAAATCAATTTTGTTTATTGCAAGAATTTTTTTTTGCTTCTTATTTGAAATAAATTTTTTGATACTTTCTTTTTCAAAAGATTTAATTTCAACATCTATATTTTGCGCATCCAATAGAAACACAAGAATATCGGCATCTTGAACCGAAAGATCAACGTAATCCAATAATTTTTCTTGAAGTAAATATTTAGGCTCTAAAATTCCGGGAGTATCTAAAAAAACAATTTGAAATTCTTTTGTATCCAAAATTCCTAAAATTCTTTTACGCGTAGTCTGCGGCTTATTTGTAATTATTGATAAATCTTCTCCGATTAATTTATTCATCAAAGTTGATTTACCGACATTTGGTTTGCCGATTATTGTTACAAATCCGGATTTAGTTTTCATAGTTTTATCAAAAATTATTTGTAAAGATAATTAAAATTGATTTGGGAATTTTTTAAATAAGAAATGTGGAAGTGAGATTATTTAAAGATCAGATCTTTTTGAAAGATCGGATCTTTAAATATAGTTTTTAGATTCCCGGTTAAAACGTTCGGGAATGACAAACTAATTATTATAAGAGAAAAAAATAATCATCTAAAATTGTTTCATTCTATTTTTAAAATCTTTGAATGAGTTTAGAGAAAAATAAAAACTAAGTAAAATTATAAATCCGAATAAACCGGATAATGTTCTAAAAATATCATTTTTAAAAATTTTACTTAAAAAAGAAATTATCGGCTGAAAATAATTACTGGTGTAATCAATATAAGAAACTGTCTGCTGAACAAATTTAAGATCGCCCAGAAATGAGAAAAAGAAGTATAATGCTATGATTAAAAAGGCTAACAAAGTTACAAGAATTCCTTTGAAAAAATAATTTTTCTGAATTTTAACATTTAGTTTAGAAATAATTTTTCCCATCACAAGTTCGGTAATATTTATTGGTGCTGAATGTAAAGGAATTTCATTTAGATTTTCATGAATATATTTCTGCGTTGTAAACTTTGCTCTAAATTCTAAATTATTTTTTAGCAAATCTTTTATTGTATTTAATTCATCAGAATCAATTTCATTATCCAAAAATTTATTTATAAGTTCATCAAAATTATTTTTCATTGTAATTCCTCTTGATAATTATGCTGGATAAGTAAATCTCTCAACAAATTTCTCGATCTATGTAAAAGTACTTTTGCATTAACAAGCGATAAATCTAAAACTTCGCTGACTTCTTTTATCGAAAGATTATCCATATAATATAAAATAAGAACAAGTGAATTTCGAATCGGCAATTTATCAACCAAATTTAGTAAATATGTTTTTTTATTTTCGGAAATAGAATAAACTTCATCATCTATATTTTCAAAATAGTTTAGATCTTCAAAAGAATCCATTTGCATTTCTATTTTGCGTTTTTTACTTGATAGAATTGTTAAGCCGGTATTATAAACAACCTTATAAAACCAAGTTGAAAATTGAGATTCATTTCTAAAATTATTAAGCGAATTATAAGCTTTAATAAAACTATCTTGCAAAGCTTCTTCGGCATCCATTTTATTTTTCAAAATATTAACTAAAAGTGAAAAAGCTTTATTTTTATATCTATCAATTATAAGAGAATAATCGTTAACATTTCCCTTTAGTACAGATTCAATTATTTCTATATCAGTAAGTTTTTTCATCTTACAATTTTAGACTAAACTTACAAATAAAGGTTACAAATAAATTTTAAAATTTCGTGTAACCTTTTTGTTAGTTGTTATAGTCAAAAGTATTGAGAATAAAATTCTATTGCAAAACAAATTAGGAGATATAAAATGAACCCAGAAATAATGGAAGGAATAACCGGAATTTTAATAACAACTGTAATTGGATTAGTTATTGTAACTTTTTTTTATTTTAGATCAAAAGAACGCCAAATGATGATTGAAAAAGGATTGGCACCGGAACAAATTGCTGAATTATTCAGATCTAAAAAAAATCCATATATTTGGTTAAAATTAGGTGTAATAATAATTGGTGCCGGACTTGGTATTGGGTTTGGTGTTATTGCGGATCATGCTGATTTAAATGAAGGATTGATTCCACTTTCAATAATTACACTAAGCGGTTTGGGTTTTGTAGCTGCATTTTTTGTTTCAAGAAAGTTTGAAAAAGAAGATGAGAAAACTGAAAAGCTGAGTTAAATTTTCATACCGATTTGAAAATTTACAATACTGGCATATAATAAATTTTTAAATTAGAATTTATTAAAAGTGAAATCAAAGATGCGATCTTGTTAAAAGATCGCATCTTTTTTATGTTGAATATTTAAGCTAATTCCTTTTCTTCAAGCCAACGTTGAGCATCCAAAGCTGCCATACAACCCGTTCCGGCTGCTGTAATTGCTTGGCGATAAGTTTTATCGGCAACATCTCCGGCAGCTAAAACACCTTCAATATTTGTATGAGTAGAACCGGCTTTAACTTTTAAATATCCGGTTTCATCCATTTCCAATTTACCGTTAAATATTTTTGTATTCGGCTGATGTCCAATTGCTATAAAAATTCCGTCAACTTTTACTTCTTCAGAGCTTCCGTCTTTTGTATTTTCCAAAATTGCGCCGGTTACTTTTTTATGTCCCATCATGTTTACTTCGCCAAGAACTTCTTTAATTGTTTGATTCAAAGCAAACTTAATTTTGGGATTTTTCTTAGCTCTATCAATCATAATTTGAGATGCTCTAAATTCATCTCTTCTATGCACAATTAAAACTTCCGAAGCAAAATTTGTTAAATAATTTGCTTCTTCCATTGCAGTATCGCCGCCGCCTACAACAATTACTTTTAAACCTTTATAGAAAAATCCATCGCAAGTTGCACATGCAGAAACACCATAACCCATATAGTTTTTCTCACTTTCAGTTCCCAACAATTTTGCGCTCGCTCCGGTGGAAATAATTACAGCATCGGCAGTAATTTCTTTATCTTCAGCTTTTAACTTAAACGGTCTTTGCGAAAAATCAACTTCTGTAATTTCTTTGAATTCACATTTTGCGCCAAATTTGCATGCTTGCTTTCTCATTACATCCATCAACTCTGGCCCTTGAATTCCATTTTCAAAACCGGGATAATTTTCAACTTCTGTAGTAATTGTTAATTGTCCGCCCGGCTGCATTCCTTCATAAATTACGGGATTCATATTTGCTCTTGCAGCGTAAATTGCAGCGGTTAATCCGGCTGGACCAGAACCAATTATTACAATTTTATGATGATTTTCTGACATTTTTTTACTCCAAATTAATACTTTTTAAATTTTCCAATCTTTGTCATTTCCGAATGTTTTTATCGGAAATCCATTTTTCAACTTTTCTGGATTCCCAATCAAGCTTGCCTGCGGTAAGCAGGTTGGGAATGACATAACTTTTTTTATTTAAGATTAGATACAATTTTCCTTTTTTAGTTTCACATTAGTTTTTGCAAAAATTCTGAATTTCGTCTTAGACCTTTTAGCTTAGTTCGTAAAATGGGACTTTCACAAAACTTATTTTTAAAATCAGAATCTTCCATCTTTTCGATCTCTTCAAATGATAAATTTTTATTTTTAATTTCTAAAAATTCTGTTTGATTTGTAGATTCTGCAAATTTAATATTCCAAGGACAAACATCTTGACAAACATCGCAGCCAAAAATCCAATTATCAAATTTTCCAATAAACTCATTAGAAATCTCGCTTTTATTTTCTATTGTTAAATATGAAATGCATTTGTTTGAATCTACAACATAATCTTCAATAATTGCATTTGTTGGACAAGCTTTTATGCAAGCCGTACAACTTCCGCAAAAATCTTCAATTTGATTTTCATAATTTTCAAAATCAAAATTTGTTAGAAATGTAGAAATAAAAAACCAGCTTCCAATTTCTCTATTAATTATATTGCTATTTTTCCCTTGCCAACCAATTCCGGATTTTACTGCCCAGACTTTATCCATTACCGGACCGGTATCAACATAACTTTTTGCTTTAAAATTTGGATTTTCAATTTTAGCATATTCAATAAGTTCATCCAACTTTTCCCAAATAATTAAATGATAATCTTTTCCCCAAGCATAGCGGGAAACTTTTCCGGAATTATTTATTTCACTAAAATTATCTTTTACAAAATAATTCATTCCCAACGAAATTACACTTTTGCAGTTTTCCAAAATTAAGTTTACATCTTTCTTTTTATCAAGATTTTTTTCCATGTAATTCATACCAGCTTGATAATTTTTAGAAAGCCACTTTTCTAAATTTTGAATTTCTTTTTCAAGTGTTTGATATTTTGAAAATCCGATTAGATCAAATCCGAGTTGTTTTGCTTTTGATATGATTTTTTCTTTAAACAAAAGAATGATATAATTTAATTGAAATTAATATTTTTGTCATTTCAAATACTTTAGCTAACGGATGAGAAATCCGTAAAATTATTATTCTAAAGTTGAGCTTATAAATTGGATATTTTCAGAATGTCTAAATTTTAGAACACTTAATTTACCAATTCAATTTTTTATCTTCAGCTTTCACAAAAATTTTATTATCAATAATTTTTGTTTCATAAACATCTAAACCTTTGCTACCACCAAATAGATTTCCCGTTTCAAGATTAAATATCCAACCATGTAAAGGACAAACTACACAATCGTTTTCAATAAATCCTTCATAAATTTGCGCTGTATGTTGATGCGGACAAATATTACTAACCGCAAAAATTTTACCGCTAACTTTAAATATTGCTACATCAACATCATTTATATAAAATCTTTTTCCAACTTTTTCTTTAATATCCGAAACTTTACAAGCAAAAGTAAATCCGTTAAATTCTTCTTTCTCAATCACAATAATTCTTTAAATCTTTCATTAAATGAAAAACCTTTTTCAGTTTTCTTAATTGTTGCACATACATTTTGAGAATCATGTTCAAAAATTAATTTCCAATTTTCTTCAGCAGCTAATTGCAAAAATTTCTTTTTTTCTTTTACTGTTTCTAAAGGTTGAATATCATATCCCATAACGTAAGGAATTGGAATGTGGTACATAGTTGGAATTAAATCGCCACAATACAAAAATGTATTTGATGAATCCGAAATCTTCACCATTTGCTGAGCGATTGTGTGTCCGTTAATTGTCAAAAATTGAATTTCATCATCAAAAAAATCGTCACCGTTTGTAAAATTTAAAACTCCATTTTCATACAAAGGCAGATAAAATTTGGGAATAAAACTTCCTTTATCTCTATCCGTTGGATTTTGCGCCCAATCAAAATGTTTTTTCTGAACATAATATTTTGCATTCGGAAAAGTTGGAATTAATTTATCATTCTCAATTTTTGTTGATCCGCCGGTATGATCAAAATGAAGATGGGTTAAAATTACGTCAGTAATTTGATCGGCAAGAATATTTTTTGAATTAAGGGATTTTAGTAAATCATTCTCAATATTGTTTAAATTATATATCGAAATAGACTTTTCATCCCAAAGATTTCCCATTCCAGTATCAACTAAAATTTTTTTCGATTCGGATTCAAGAAGTAAACATCTCAATCCTAATTTAATTCTATTTTTTTCATCCGGAATAATTGATTTTTCCCAAAGAGGTTTTGGAATAATTCCAAACATTGCTCCACCGTCTAAAGCAAAAGTTCCGGTTTCTAAAACTGATAATTTGTATTTTCCAATTTTCATCTATTTACAAATATTTTGCTTTAAAAATAAAAAACCGTACAAGAAAAACTCCTATACGGTTTAGAAAAAATTTTATTAAAAATTATCTTCCTTCTACTTCATCTAAATGTGCTTTTTTTGCCAATAATTCTTCTTCGGATTCAACGCGATTTGGATCAGGAACGCAGCAATCAACAGGACAAACAGCAGCACATTGCGGTTCATCATGAAATCCTTTACACTCAGTACATTTATCCGGAACAATATAAAAATAATCTGATGAGAAAAATCCTTCTGCACCGGATGGCGCAGCATTACCTTCACCATAAGTATTTCCCGCTAATGCCCATTCATTTCCGCCTTCATAAATTGCGGTATTTGGACACTCCGGTTCGCATGCACCACAATTTATGCATTCGTCAGTTATCATTATTGCCATAACTATCTCCTAATAAAGTTTTGTTAAGTTGTTAATTCAATTTTTGGAATCTGATTTATTATATTTTCTTGATCCAAGTTTGTTATTAGAATCGAAATTTCTTTTGTTAATTTAAGAACGTTTATTTCATAAAACGAAGGTAAAAATTTTTCAAGTTTGATTTTACCTTTTTGTAATTGACTTTTAGCACCTTTTAGATTTCCGCAAATAAGGTGATACGAACCAACCGAAATTTGAACTAATCCTTGAAAAAATTCTTTTTCTTCTTTGAGAGAATCCATCCAAAGTTCTTCAAAAAAGTCGTGTGCAGAAAAGAAATCACTATCATTAAATAAAAGAACGCCTTTAGAAATATCAATCATAACGTATCCAATAATAAGAAATCAAAAATCTAAATTCAAGATAAATTAGTATTATTTATCTTTTTTACCAACTTCCGCTTGCACCTCCGCCGCCAAATGAACCGCCGCCTCCGCTAAATCCACCAAAACTTCCACCTCCGCTGCTAAAACCGCCAAATCCGCCGCTTCTTGAACTTCCTCCTAAACCACCGCCATAATATATAAATCCACCCGGACCACCTTTTCCTCCTTTTCTAGATAGAAAAAAAATAATGAGAAAAATAATAATTATAATTAGCCCGAAAGGAAATTTCTGAGATCCTTGGTTAGTGGGGTTTCCTTGATACTCACCTTTTGTGGCTGACATAATTGCATTAAGTCCAGCAACAGTTCCTTCATAGTACATTTCATTTTTATAATATGGGGCAACTTCATTTCTAATTATCGAACTCGCCAACGCATCTGGTAAAGCTCCTTCTAAACCATACCCAACTTCAATTCGCATTTTCCTATCATCTTTTGCAACGTAAAATAATATTCCATTATTATTTTCTTTAGTTCCAATTCCATTTTTTTCAGCAACTTCATTTGTAAACATTTCAATCGGATAACCATCCAAAGTTTTGTTCATAAAAAACACAATTTGGTTTGATGTAGAATCATCAAAAGTTTTCAATCCATTATCTAAATAATTTATTTGATCATTAGATAAAGTTTTTGTGTAATCAACAGCATAGCTTGAAAATGTTGGTATTTCCGGCTGAGCAATTATTTTTATTGCGAAAATAAAAAACAGAAAATATTTTAGTTTTTTTGTACTCAACTAAAACTCAACTTTTGGAGCTTGTTCAGATCCGGCAACTGCTTTAAAATATTGTTTTTGAGCAAATCCGGTAAAACCGGCAATCAAACTTGCTGGAAATCTTCTAACTGTTGTATTATAATTTTGTACAACTTCATTAAACTTTTTTCGTTCAACTGAAATTCTATTTTCGGTTCCCTCAAGCTGGGCTTGGAGTTGAGAAAAATTTTCATTCGCTTTTAGTTGAGGATAGTTTTCAACAGTAACAAGTAATCTTGATAATGCGCTGCTTAATCCGTCTTGCGCACTTTGAAATTGTGCAAATGCATTCGGATCGCTTAACATTTCCGGAGTCATATTAATTTGATTAACTTTTGCTCTTGCCTCTGTTACTGCAGTATAAGTTTCTTTTTCAAAGTTTGCTACGCCTTTAACTGTGTTTACTAAATTTGGAATTAAATCAGCTCTTCGCTGATATTGATTTTCAACTTGACTCCAACTTTGTGAAACACCTTCATCTAAACCAACTAAGTTATTATAAATTCCCATTCCCCACATAATTGCGCCAATAACAATCACCGCAACTACAATTAGTATTCCTATTCCTTTGCTCATTTATTTCTCCTTTATATTTTTTTAATTTGTTAAACTTCTTACGGGAGCTGGAATTCTCCCTCCTCTTCCAACAAAATTTTGGCTTGATAAATTTCGTACATTCATAATTGGAGCTTTGCCAAGCAATCCGCCGTAATCAATATAATCACCAACTTTTTTTCCAAACGCTGGAATTAATCTTGCTGAAGTAGTTTTATCATTTATAATCCCTATGGCACATTCATCGGCAATAATTCCGGCAATTGTTGTTGCTGGTGTATCACCGGGAATTGCAACCATATCCAATCCAACAGAGCAAACTGCCGTCATCGCTTCCAATTTTTCTATTGATAAATTTCCTCTTTCAACTGCATCAATCATTGCTTGATCTTCGCTAACTGGAATAAATGCTCCACTTAATCCTCCAACCGATGAACTTGCCATAAGTCCGGCTTTTTTCACTGAATCATTCAACATTGCTAAAGCCGCAGTTGTTCCGGGAGCTCCAACATCTTCAACTCCCATTGCTTTAAGAATATCGCCAATGCTATCTCCCGGCGCCGGTGTTGGGGCAAGTGAAATATCAACAATTCCAAATGGAATTCCGTGTTTATTTGCAACTTCTCTTCCAATTAATTCGCCGGCTCTTGTAATTTTAAAAACAGTTTTTTTTATTACTTCGGCAAGTTTTTGAAGATCAATATTTCCGGCACTTTTAATTGCATCAAGCACAACTCCGGGTCCGCTAATTCCAACATTTAAAACTACTTCAGGTTCACTAACTCCGTGGAAAGCTCCTGCAACAAATGGATTATCTTCCGGAACATTGCAAAATACAACTAATTTTGCGCAACCGATTGAATCTCTATCTTTAGTATTTTCCGCAGTTTGCTTAATTACATTCGCCATCATCAAAACTGCGTCCATGTTAATGCCGGCTTTAGTTGAGGCAACATTTACACTTGCGCAAACTCTTTTTGTTTCGGAAAGTGCAATCGGTATTGATTTTATTAACTCTCTTTCACCGTTAGTCATTCCTTTTTGTACAAGTGCGGAATATCCCGCTAAATAATCAATCCCAATTTCTGCTGCAGCTTTATCTAAAACCTGAGCAATTTCAACAAATTCATTTGCATTAAACATATCAAACGGAATTGATGCCGGAGTAATTGAAACGCGTTTATTAACAACTTTAACTCCGTATTGTTTTTCAATTTCATTTGCATACTTAACGTGATTTTTTCCATACTTTAAAATTTTATCATAAATTTTTCTTTTAGTAATTTCTAAATTTCTATCGGCGCAATCTCTTAGACTAATGCCAAGCGTAACCGTACGAATATCAAAATGCTCAATTTCCGTCATTTTAATTGTTTCAAGAATTTCATCAAACTGGTATTGCATTTTTTTGATATCTCCTAAATTTTAAACTCTGTGCATGTATCTAAAAAGATCTTCATGCTGAAGGTATATTTTTATTTTCAATTCTTCTGCTACTTTATTTAATTCCGCTTGAAGTTCCGATAAATTTTTTGGCGAATTTGAAATATCCAAAATTATTATCATTGTATAAAATTCACCCATTAATTTTTGACTTAAATCAGAAACGTCACAATTTGCATCGCTTAATACTTTTGTAACTCTGGAAATAATTCCCGGATGATTCATTCCGAACGAAGTTAAAATTACTTTTCCGGTTGATTTTTCTCCGTCAATATTTTGTGAAATAAATTCATTATTACCAATTTTTTTTTGAACAAGTTCTTTCACTAAATCCGGTGAGGCTTTGCTTCCTAAATCATTAATAATTTGAAGTGTTAGTTTACGAATTTCATTTTCATTTAAAGGCACAATTTTTTCCTTATCAATATTTTATTAAATGTAAATTTAGAATTTTTTATGATAATAATTCTTTTTGCAACTCACGTGCAATTACAAGTTTTTGAATTTCTGAAGTTCCCTCGTAAATTTCCGTAATTTTTGAATCGCGCAAAAATCTTTCAACGTGATATTCTCTTACATAACCGTATCCGCCATGAATTTGAACAGCTTCCAACGAATTTTGTACTGCAACTTTTGATGCAAATAATTTTGCCATTGACGCTTGTTTGATATATGGTTTCTTCTCATCACGAAGTGCAGCCGCTTGCAGAGTTAGAAGTTTTGCAGCTTCTAAATCCGTAGCCATTTCGGATAATTTAAATTGAATAGCTTGGTGATTAAAAATTTCCGTTCCAAATGCTTTCCTTTCGTTTGCATATTTGAATGCGGTTTCAAAAGCACCTTCGGCAATTCCAACAGCTTGAGCAGCAATTCCGTAACGTCCGCCATTTAAAGTATCCATAGCAAAATTAAAACCTTTCCCAACTTCACCAATAATATTTTTCTCCGGAACTTTACAATTTGCAAATGTTAAAGTGCAAGTATCAGAACTTCTAATTCCTAATTTATCTTCTTTAACTCCATGTCCAAAACCATCAGTTCCCTTTTCAACCATAAATGCAGTAATACCTTTGTGACGTTTCTCTTTATCTGTTTGAGCCATTACAATAAAATAATCTGCACTTTGTCCGTTTGTTATCCAATTTTTTGTTCCGTTTAAAATCCAAAAATCGCCATCTTTATATGCAGATGTTTGCTGATGAGTTGCGTCACTTCCGGCTTCCGGTTCAGATAAAGCAAAAGCTCCTAATTTCTCACCTCTTGCCAATGGTTTTAGAAATGTTTCTTTGATATAATCAGATCCCCATTTTTGCAATCCGGTTGTAACTAAAGAATTATTAACAGACATAATAACTGCAACAGATGCATCAACTTTTGCAATTTCAATCATTGCTAAAACATACGAAACTGTATCCATTCCGGCACCGTCAAATTCGGGATCAATCATCATTCCCATGAAACCAAGTTCGCCAAGTTTTTTTACAATTTCGGTCGGAAATTTTGCTTCTTTATCCCGCTCAATTGTTGTTGGAGCAATTTCTGCGTGAGTAAATTCCCTTGCAGTTTGCTGAATCATTAGTTGTTCTTCTGTGAAATCAAAATTCATAAAATCACCTATTCTTTATTTATAGAATTAAATTATCTTAATTTACGTTCAATGTAAAGAAGCAGTTGCGCACTACCATTATTATAGTCTCTTAAAATTAAAAATATTCAAAAAAAAAAAATAAAATCTATTTATTATATTTATTTATATAATCTTTAAATTTATATTATACATTATAATTATATATTTTTATCCAATTATTTTTATAATGTACTTCAACAATAATAAACTTGTTTCTTAATACGGAGGTAATTTATGCTAAAAGTTGTTTTTTTTCTATTTATAATCCTTGCTAATAATATTGCAAATTATGGGCAGGAAGACAAAGATTATAAAAAACTATTTAAAGATTATTTAAAAACTATTGAAGAAGACCAGCAAAAAATACCGGATTTTTTTATTTCAATGGATGATGATGAACTGGAAATTGCTATGGATGAAATTTCACAAGATGAGGATGTAAATTTTATTGCTCATAAGGTTTTTATACCTAACAAAAAAAGATTTGACGAAGGGAAGTTTAGGAAAAAACTTATCAAAGAATTAAGCAAAAAGAAAAATAACCCGAATTACCAATATGTGTTAATTAGTTTTGTAGCAAAATACAATAAAAAGGATGATGAATACCTTGAAGATTTTAATGATGAACTTTACAAATTAGCAGAGTCTGGTGATATAGAAGATAATGTACGTTACTATGCATCTGCAAAATACGGAATTAGTAATGATTTTGAAAAGTCACATAAAAATCTTGAAAAATTATTTAAAAGTAATAATTTCAATGTAAAAAACGGTGTGGCAAAATCTCTAACTCGCTTCTTATACACTTCAAAAATTTCAAATTCAGAAAAAGAGAAATGGGAAAATTTACTTATTGAAGAAATTAATAAAAATAAAGATAGTCTAAAAAATGTAAGCTCTTTAATAAGCACTCTAAGTCAAACAAAATCTACTAAATCAAAAGATTTTATCTTAAAATTATTCAAAGAAAATACAAGAAAAAATCCCGAGAAAGCCAGTTTTCTTGTAAACTATTTACAAAATGAAGTTGATTCAGATATATTTAAGAATATTTTTAAAGAATATTCTAACTTCAATCATTTTGATAATTTTGGAGCTGAATTGCAGTTAAAACAATTAGTAAATGAAAATACAGATTTAATAGAAGAATTTTATAACAAAAAGGATGATGAGAGTAAAATTTACTTTCTTAAAGCTGTACGACATGTTAAAGAAGCTAAATTTGCTGATTATTTGGAAAAAGTTAAAGAAAGTTTAAAAAGTAACTCTGAAACAGAACGTTTGGAAAGTGTAAAAACTTTACATTTTTTACTTTCTCAAGAAAATGAAATTAATTTATTTAAAAATCATCTAAAAAATGAAGATAGTTACTTAGTTAAAAGTCAAATTTATTCTTACATAGGTGAATAAAATGATAAAAACAAAAAAATTTTTGTTTTTTATATTAATTGTTCTTACTCATAATTTTTTTTTAGCACAAGAAAAAGGGTTTGACAATTCAACATTCGAGCAATTATTAGACAAAACAATTATTAAATATTCAATGAATAAAGTAAAAGCGCAAACAATTGTTGCTTTTAATCATTCTGCAGACACCAAAATAGACAATGGATTTTCTGTTTTTTACGGCATTTTCGGATTCGCTTCAATGGGCTTAGGACAATTTTGTTTTAATTACAAAACTGATTATGACTCTTACTTTATTGCAACAGGTTTTGGGAATTTATTAGGTGGCTTTAACAAAAGTATCTATAATTTTAGAAAAGAAACCTTTTACATTAATGGAACCTTAGGTTTTACTTTTTCAGAGCCAGTATTTTTGTATAGTATTGGACTATCTTATAATTATATTCTGACCGAAAAATCTCAAATCGAGTTATCTGCTGACGGTTTCATACATCCAGGATCTACTTACGAGTATGAAAAACTAAATCAATACTATACAAGAGGTGTCACTGGATTAGTTACTTATTCACATAATTTTTTTGAAAATTTTACTTTGGCTTTTTCTTTAGGAGCCACATTTTTTCAAAAGAGGTTTATGGAAAAAACTTTATGCAATGAAACTGAGGGACAAGAAAATGTATGTTACTACTATTATAAAAATGTTGACTTAAATGAAGAGAAACAAAGTACAGAATTTACAAATCCTCAATGGGAAAAACTTCATTGGTCTTTTCCTTTTAATGTAACAATATCATATCATTTTTAATTGGGACTATACTAATGTTTAAAATAAAATATTTTATAATCAATATTATATTATTGTTAAATGTAATTCAAGCTAATGGCAATACTGATAAATTAGAATTAGGTACAGCAGTTTATTGTGATCTAACTTATAGTGAATGGATTAATTGGCTAGATTTAGGTCAACATTGGCATTCAGGAGTATTCCAATATTTTGAATATTTGCCGAGTAGTGGCAATGGTAGAATAACATATTCAATTATGGCCCCCTATCAGCCGTTCAGTTGTGAAGATTGCTCTCAGAATCGTTATACATATGAATATTATATTAACCCAAATTCCCCTGGTTATGGGTTATCAAACCTAGTGTACAATTTTAAAGAATGGTTTAATTTGGGGGAAGGAACGACAGGATATAATGGAGCATATAGTATAAATAATATCTCTGCACAAGTTAGAGCTTCAATAGTTAATACTACAAATTCTTTAGGCACAGCAAGTATTGATTATAATTGGTCCGATATGTTAGATGTAAATAATGTCTGGTGTTCAACACACTTGTGGTGGTGTGAACATTGGAATGGAAATATTAGTAATATTGACGAACTAAGATGTGATGGTGTTGTTGAGTACAGCTATGAAAAAAATGGAGTATTGGTTTCAAAAACTTATTCCGATTGCAAACATACACCAAATAATGATAACATTGGTTATCCAAGCCAAACAAATGTTGATAAACATAACAGTTTGCACGATCAAGGATATTATTGCGGTGAACTTTGCCCACGCATACAAGCCGGCGAGGACCATAGTGGAAGCGGAAAATCTCGTTCTTATATGGTTCCATTAATTTCAGCTAATCCGGTAATAAGTAATTTTTCAAGAACTCAGCTAAATAACAAAATACAATTAAATCTATATTTTGGAGATAATGCATCTATTAAAAGTTACGTTTTAATAGAGATTAAAAAATTAAACGAAAGTACTTGGAGAATACTAAAAGATGAAAATAACAATATTTGGAAATTTAAAGCTGTTGATTTAACAAATTGGAATGGAAGCATACAAAGTGATAATTTTTATATTCCTTGGAACGGAAAATATGAAGGTGGAACTTATACAGCCGGAACTTCAGACTTTAACATTAGAATTACTGCAATTGATCAAGGTGCAAATTACTCAACAAGTACAAATTCATTTTCCGGAACAATTCAAGCTTTTAGAACAAATATAAGTGGACCCGACTATCTAAAAAATAAGGAAAAAGGAACATGGACCGCTGTACCTCTTAACGGAAGCGGTAACTACACATATGCATGGTATAAATCTACAAATGGAGGATCTACATGGAGCGGCATGTTAAGTACGTCAAATACTTTTCAAACAACTATGCTTTTTGATGATTTCTTATTGAAATGCTATGTTACAGATACTCAAACAAATCAAGTAGTTTCAGCTACAATATTAGTACAATATGACGATGGTTCAGTGCCATTACCAAAAGAACAAAGTGAAAATTATCCTAACAATAAGGTACGGGTACCTACTTCAACAGCTCTAGAACAAAATTATCCAAATCCATTTAACCCAACAACAACTATTAAATATCAATTAAAAGAATCTTCTTTTGTTTCATTAATAATATATAATATTCTTGGGGAAGAAATTGTTACACTAGTTAATAAGTATCAAAATGCCGGTTACTTTAGTGTTGATTTTCATTCCAATAATTTACCAAGCGGTATTTATATTTGTAAATTGTCCACAAGTCGTGGTTCTTACATTCAAAAAATGCTTCTTGCAAAATAAAATTAAATAGGTCTAAATATTACATTTTATATTTAGACCTAAAATTTTTACCAACCCATAAAATCATCTTTAATTTAGGACTTTCTTATATTTGTAAAATGGAAACACAAACAAAATTAATTGATATAAAAAATTTCAATCTTTCTGAAATTCAACAATTCACAAAAGATTTAGGCGATTCTGCTTTTAGAGGAAAACAAATTTTTAATTGGATTTATCAAAATTATGTTGATGATTTTGATGAGATGACAAATATTCCAATTTTATTAAGAAATAAATTGAAGGAAATTTCAAATTTAACCTCATTGAAATTATCGCAAAAGAAAAATTCTTCATCGACAAATACTATTAAATATTTATTTGAAACGATTGATGGAAATAAAATTGAATCTGTAATAATTCCGGAGAAAGACAGACGAACACTTTGTATTTCTACTCAAGTTGGCTGTCCACTTGATTGCAAATTTTGTGCAACGGGATTGATGGGTTATACACGAAATTTAACTGTCGGGGAAATTTTAGATCAATATTTGCAAACCTCAAAAGATATTAAACCAAATGAAGTAACAAATATTGTTTTTATGGGAATGGGCGAACCGCTTTTAAATTATTCTGCAACAGAAAAAGTTTTAAAAATATTACTTCAAGATTTAGGAAATAAAATTGGTAGAACACGAATTACAGTTTCTACAGCCGGAATCCCCAATAAAATTAGGGAGTTAGCAGATACTGGATTGAGAGTAAAACTTGCTTTATCGCTTCATTCTTGTTTTGATGAAATCAGAAATCAGATTATGCCGATAAATTTAAAGTACAATCTTCAAGAAAATATTGAAGCATTAAAGTATTATGCCAAGCAAACCAAAACAAAAATTATGTTTGAATATACAATGCTTAAAGGTGTAAATGATAGAAAAGAAGATTTGGATTCATTAAAAAAATTGTGCAGTCAGCTTCCTTCAAAAGTAAATATAATTCCTTTCAACAGTATTGCTCATATGGTTAGCGGAGGTTTTTCATCTAAGTTAGAACCAACTCCGTTAGACCAAGTTAAAGAATTTGCAGAAAAATTAATGAGCAAAGATATTTTTGTAATGCTAAGAAATACGCAAGGTGATGATATTGCAGCGGCTTGCGGACAATTAGCAATTAAAGAAAAACGATTATGAAAAAACTTACACATTCTGAAATTTCTGTAAATCGCGTAACATTAGAAAATATTGATTCCGTAGAAAAGTTACCGGTTGTTGTAATTTTGAATTCAATTAGAAGCAGTTATAATGTTGGATCAATTTTTAGAACTTCAGATGGTGCAATGATTGAAAAACTTTATTTATGCGGTTATACTCCATATCCACCAAATAAAGATGTACTTAAAACTGCATTAGGTTCACAAGAAAGTATTAATTGGAAATTTGTTGAAGATGCAAAAGTGTAATCCGAAATTATAAATCGAAAGGTTACACAATTTGTGCACTTGAGCAAACAAACAATAATATTTCTTATTCTGATTTACAAAAAAATAACTTACCATTATGCTTAATTGTTGGGAATGAAATAAGCGGCGTAAACCAAGAGCTGATTGATCTTTGTGATATTTCGATTGAAATTCTGCAATATGGTATTAAACAATCTTTAAATGTTGCAGTTGCTTACGGAATTTCAATTTTTGAATTGAGAAAAATTTATGATTCTAAGTAAGATTGGAAAATTGATCTTCTCCATCATCTTTTGTGTGAATGGCAAGAATATCTGCACGAACCAAATTTATTAAAGTTCTTGAGGCTCTTCTGGATGAAATATTTGCAATTCTACTTAATTGTTTTGCAGTAATAAAATCACTTTCATTTAAATATTCAAAAACAATTTTTTCATTTTTCCCGATTGAATAATTTTTTAATATTTGTTCATTGCTCCGGCTTTGTAAAATTTTTATCATTTCTTTACTTGCAGGAAGACTCTTATCATTTACACGAATATAAACCTGCGCGGAATTTAAATCTAAATTTGTTTTATAGTCTTGAATTCTATGAGGTTTATTTTTCGATTCCGGAATTTCTACGCAGACAATTTCTTTGTTTTCCAAATTATGATAACTTATTTCATAATCAATTTTTGGTTCACAATAATTTTGAAAAGTTTCGTTTATTAATTCGGTTTCACTTTTTTCACTTTCAACACCATACACTGAGCCGTTATCTTCAATTCCAAATAAAATTGTTCCGCCTTTTGTATTTGCAAATGAAATAAATTCTTTTGCAATTTTAGAATAATCAGAAAATCTTTGTTTAAACTCAGTTGTGAGGGATTCACCGGATTCTAATAACCTCAACAATTTTTTTTGAGTCATCGGTTATTTAAAGCTTGTTTAGAATTTAATATTTATTGATTTTAAGTCTGATTTGTTTAGCTTCATTAAATGTGCTGTATGGGCCTACTAAAACACGAAAATAAGTGTCATTTAATTCGACGACAAATATTTCAGCAGAAAAAGCATTATATTTTTTTGTTCGTAATTTTTGCACTTCACTCTCAGCAATAGCTTCAGTTTTCCAAGATGACAATTGAATAAAATATGAATTTTCATTTTTATAAATATCTCTGCTAACCACAGGAATTTTACTCAAATCAAATACGCTTGATTCACTATTGATTACAGAGTTGTTTTCATTATCTAATATTGTGCTGTCTCTTTTTTCTATTGCTGTCTTTACATTTTCAATTTTTTCATTTATAATTTTTACACTATCATTTATTACGTCAATTTCATTTTCCAATATTTTAGTTTCAAGTTCGTCATCAATTTTATTAACGGTTTCAGTAATTTTATTTTCCTTTTCAATATCATTTTTCAATACTTCATTATTTGTTTTTGCCGAATCAACTTTTATATTATTGCTTTTTTTGTTATTAGAATTTCCTGTTTTAACTTGTTTATGTCCGTTCAATTTAGTTTGAATTGATTTTGCATAATCTGTTGTTTTGTACTTTGTATTTAACGTATCATAAATTGAAGCTGCAGAATCCGGCATATTCAAATTGTTTTCTAAAATGTACCCAATTGTATAAAGCGATTTTGAAGCATATATAGAATTTGGGTGATTTTTATAAATATTAAATAAATTATTTAACGCATTTTTATAATCCGATTTGTAATACATATCCTCTGCAACAGTATATTCTTCTTCAACCGGATCTTTGTCAAAATCATAAAGAGGTTTATTAATATGCTTAGCTGCTTCATTTCTTAATCTATTAAATGGAAATTTTTCAAACACAAGCGTAAACATACTATCAGCTTTTGCTTTTTCATTTATGGTAAGATAATAACTGCCTATAGCGTAATACGTTTGGGCCTGGTTTGGATTTTCTTCTTTTTCACTAAGTGAAAGTTTATAATATATGTAAGCAGAATCCGGAAAATTTAACTCAGTAAAGAATAAATTTGCCAACTCAAAATATTGCTTACTATTTAATGCATGAATTGAATCCACACTTATTTTTGGTCTTAACGGTTTTATAATTTTAGAAGAAGCCGGTTTGATATTTCTACTTGCTCCTCTCACATTCTGCTCACCCTCACTTGAAATTTTCGCAGAATCCAACCTTAACTGTTGAACATAATCAAGAGAATCTTTAATAAACCTTTCTTCATTTGTTAAGTATTGAAAATCTTTATTGAGTTTAGCAATTTCTTTTCTGAAGGCCAGATATTTTTCCAATACTAATGTTTTACTTTTTGCTTTATCTTTAAATTCCTGAGTTGCTGTTGAACTCATTGTTTTTTTATAAAGAATAAGTGAGCTATCATAATTATGAAAATGATTTTCAATTATTTCCGCTCTATAAAAACCGGCAATTCCGCCGGCTTCTGATTTAGCAAAACTTGTATCAACATCTGTAAAACTGTCTAAAGCTAATTCCACATTTCCAATTTCATAATTTATTTTTCCAATTTCCAAATCTATTTTATCTAAATTATCTTCAAATTTTCCTTCGTCTCTCAATTCATTTAATAATTCCAAACTTTTTTCAGTATTACCAAAATCTTTTTGAATTTTTGCTAATTCAAATCGACTCTTAAATTCTGTTTCGGGAGTTGGCGAATAATCCTCAACAAGAATTAAAGCTTTTTCTGCCTCTTGAAAATTTTCCAGCAGAACATATAATGATCCAAGTTCATATAAAACTTCAGCTCGCAATTCATCAGAAATATCTGTTTTTAAAAAATCAATTATTTCGTTTGTAGCTGTTTCATAATTTTTTTCATATAAGAAGTAACCTATTTTAGATTTAAAAACTTCCTCAACTATTTCTTGATTTTCTTCCTCAATAGCTTTTGTTTTAACTTCATCAAGTTTTGTTAACGCTTTTTTAAATTCTCTTAATTGGAGATATGTTTTGCCTATCCACAAACTATTTTCTAAAGTCAATTCACTTTCCGGAATAATTTCTAATTCTGCAAATTTTCTTAATGCTCTTGAATAATTTTGCTGATAGTAAAATGATTTGCCGGTCATTAATAATGCATCTTCAAAATAATCCGAGTCTTTATTATACTGCATGATGGCAGAAGTTTTCTCAATTACTTCATCAAACTTTTTACTAATATTATTTGAAATTTTTTCCTCTTCAAAATTGAACATTTTTTTTCGTAATGCTTTTGCTTCAGTTTCGGCTTCAGTGAAAAGCTCATTGGCATTGTAGTAAGTATTAAAATAAGTTTTAAAATTACTCCAAAATCCGCAGCCTGTAACAAATAATAGCGAAATTAATACAACAATATTTTTCTTATTGAAATTTTTCATTTAGATTTATTTTATTTATAATGCTTCGGAACCACTTTCACCAGTTCTAATTCTAATTGCATCTTCAACATTTGAAATAAAAATTTTGCCATCACCAATTTTTCCGGTTTTAGCTTTTTCGATAATAATATTTACAACTTTTTCAAAAATTTTATCATCAACAACAATTTCTAATTTTAGTTTGGGAACAAACTCAATTTGGTATTCACTTCCTCTGTAAATTTCTTTGTGACCTTTTTGTCTACCGTAACCTCTAATTTCTGTAATTGTTAATCCGTTTATGCCTTCTTCAAATAAAGATTCTTTAACATTTTCAAGTAAATGAGATCTAATAATCGCTTCAATTTTTTTCATTAATCACGACCGTGGCAATTCTTATATTTTTTACCGCTTCCACATGGACAAGGATCATTTCTTCCGGCTTTTTCTTCTACTTTAATTGGCTGCTGTTTTCCTCGATTTCTACTTTCTTTTGCAGTTTCAGAATTCTGTAATCCTAAATTTTGAACACTATCTTTAACAGCTTGCATCCTTTGCTGTCTTGCTCTACGAGCTTGAACATCATCCGGTTGTTGAGGAAAAAATTTAAAGCTAAATGAAATAACTTCATTTCTAATTTCTGAAATTAAACTTACAAATAAATGATAAGCTTCTGCTTTATATTCCACAAGAGGATCTTTTTGACCGTAAGCACGTAAACCAATTCCTTCTTTTAGATCATCCATTTCTCTTAAATGTTCTTTCCATTTATCATCAATTACACTAAGCACTGCATATCTTTCTAATCTTGCCATTAAATCCGAACCGAGCATTTCTTCTTTTCGAGCATAAAAATCTTTAGCAGTTTGAATTATAATATCAACAATTCCATCCTTCCCTTTTTGCTCAAATTCTTCCGGATTTAATTTTACTTCTATTAATAAATGCTGTAACAAATCAGCTTTTAGAGAATCAACATTTACATCATCAAAATATTTATTAACTGTTTCTTCTACATATTCAGTCAATAATTCAAAAATTTCTGTCTTTAATCTTTCACCTTCAAGCGCTCTTTGTCTTTTGGAATAAATTACACTTCTTTGCTGATTCATAACATCATCATATTCAAGAAGTCTTTTTCTAATTGCAAAGTTATTTTCTTCAACTTTCTTTTGTGCTCTTTCTACAGATTTTGTAATCATGGGATGAGTTAAAGCTTCACCTTCTTCAAATCCTATTTTACTCATTATATTAGTTACACGTTCACCGCTGAACAATCTCATTAAATCATCTTCAAGCGAAATAAAAAACTTTGAGGTTCCCGGATCTCCTTGTCGCCCGGATCTTCCTCTTAACTGTCTATCAATTCTTCTTGATTCATGACGTTCGGTTCCTAAAATAAATAGCCCGCCTTTTTCTGTTATTCCTTCGCCAAGTTTAATATCCGTACCTCTTCCGGCCATGTTTGTTGCTATTGTAACAGCTCCTGGTTGACCAGCAAAAGCAACAATTTCTGCTTCACTTTTATGCTGTTTTGCATTTAAAACATTATGAGCTATACCTTGTCTTTTCAACATTCTGCTAATTGTTTCAGAAAGTTCAACACTCGTTGTTCCAACAAGAACCGGCCTTTTTTCATCTTTTAATTCTTTGATTTTTTCAAGTACTGCATTAAGTTTTTCTCTTTTTGTTCTATAAATAAAATCATCCTGATCATCTCTTGAAACTGGTTTATTTGTTGGAATTACAACAACATCCAATTTATAAATTTGTAAAAATTCACCTTCTTCGGTTTCAGCAGTACCAGTCATTCCAGCTAATTTTTTATATAACCTAAAATAATTTTGAAGCGTAATTGTTGCCATCGTTTGTGTATCTCGTTCAACTTTTACATTTTCTTTAGCTTCAATTGCTTGATGCAAACCATCTGAATATCTTCGTCCCGGCAAAATACGACCTGTAAATTCATCAACAATTGCAATTTTTCCATCTTCTGTAATTACGTATTCATCATCTTTTTCAAATAAAGTATATGCTTTAAGTAGTTGATTAATTGTGTGGATTCTATCCATTCTTTCGCTGTACAAATGATAAAGCTCATCTTTCTTCTTAAGTTTTACGTCGTTACTTAATGAATCATCATTATCAAGTTTGCTTATTTCAGTTCCTAAATCCGGTAGTACAAAAAACTCTTTTCCTTCCGAAGAACCAGAGGCTAATTCTTCTCTTCCTTTTTCTGTAAGATTAATTGAGTTGTTTTTCTCATCAATTGCATAATATAATTCTTCGTCAATTTCCGGCATTCGTTTTTCTTTTTCTCTCAAGAATTCCAATTCTGTTACCGACATTAATTTTTTATTTTCCGGTTCACTAAAAAGTTTAGTCAATTTGTTATTTTTTGGAAAACCTCTGTGGGCACGCAGCAAATATATTCCGGCTTTTTCCTTATCACTGCCCTTTGAAATTAATTCTTCAGCTTCCTGAACAATTGATGCTACCAAGCCTGCTTGCTTTCTAAATAATCTTTCAACCTTTGGTTTCATTTCATCAAATTTATGTTCGGTATTTCCAACTGGTCCGGAAATAATTAATGGAGTTCTTGCTTCATCAATTAACACTGAATCAACCTCATCAACTATTGCAAAATTATGGCCTCTTTGAACAAGGTGTTCTTTTGCAATCGCCATATTATCACGTAAATAATCAAAGCCAAATTCGTTATTTGTTCCATAACTGATATCGCATTCATATATTTTTTTTCTAGTTTCATTATCCATTGTATTTAGAATGCAGCCAACTGTTAATCCATGAAATTTAAAAATTTCTCCCATCCACTCACTATCACGTTTTGCTAAATAATCGTTAACGGTAACAATATGAACTCCTCTACCGGATAGCGCATTCAAATAAATTGGAAGTGTTGCAACTAAAGTTTTTCCTTCACCGGTTGCCATTTCTGCAATTTTGCCTTGATGTAAAACAACGCCGCCTAAAAGCTGAACATCATAAGGAATCATATTCCAAGTAATTTTTGATCCAGCAGCATCCCAAGATTTACCAACCAATTTTACACAAGTTGCCTTAACAACCGCGAAAGCTTCCGGTAAAATTTCGTTTAAGATTTCTTCAAATTTGTCATCAAGTGCTTCGTTTAATTCTTCCAATTCACTATGAGTATTTTCAATATCGCCTTCAAAATTGTTTGATTTTAATGCTTCACTCAATTCTGAAATTTTATTTCGCAATTCAGAAGTTTCATTTTCAATCTTCAATTTAAATTCAATAGTTTTAGATTTTAATTGATCTTCGGAAAAGTCTTTAATTTTTTCGTACTCAATTTTAATTTTGTCAACAATAGGCCATAATTCCTTTAGTGCGCGGGAATTTTTATCTCCAAAGACCTTTTTTATTAAACTAGTTAACATTCTTTTACTCCATTTTTTCAGAATATTAAAAGTAATTAAAGGCACTTTGAAATGCAATCAACGTATATTTTATCTGCATTTAGCTAAATTGATAATTATTGAATAAATCTAAATTTTATTTTTGTTTAATTTTACAAAACTATTTTTGGATTAAAAGTCAAAAATTTTTACTGTTTGATTATGTTTAAGTTTATTATTGAGGAATATTAAAATCTTGTTACAAATAACACCAAATATTAAAATTAAAGACGAAGATTTGAAATTTTCATTTATTCGATCTTCTGGTCCCGGTGGACAAAATGTAAATAAAGTTTCCACTGCAGTTCAACTTAAGTTTGATGTAAACTCCAGCGAAGATTTATCCGAAGAAATTAAATTGAAATTAATAAAAATGGGTGGAAAGAAAATTTCCTCAAAAGGAATTTTACTAATTGAAGCAAAGCGATTCCGAACTCAAGAAAAAAATAAAATTGATGCAATTGAAAGACTGGTTGCAATTATAAAAAAAGCATCAATAAAAGAAAAATCAAGAAACAAAACCAAACCAACAAAATTATCAGAAGAAAAAAGAATAGAATCTAAAAAACATAAATCGCAAATTAAACTGCAACGAAAAAAAATAATTTCCGAATAATGATGGAGAAAGTTTTGCAAAATAATTCAATAAAAAAATTTATAAGTAAAATGGAAATAGAAAATCTTCCCAAAATTGTAATTGATACATTTGAATTTTATTATAAACAACTAATAAGCGGTGAAAGAGGAATGCTTGCAGAATCTGAAATTTTACCGATTGAAAAATTACAAAACTCGGAAAATTTGGGAATTGAATTTACAGAATTTGGCAAAAAGGTTTTGAAAAATTCTGTTATGATAAAATTGAACGGCGGCTTGGGAACAAGCATGGGATTGAGCGAAGCCAAATCATTATTAAATATAAAAAATGATTTAACATTTTTAGATATTATTGTAAAACAAGCAATCAATAGTAAAATTCCATTAGTTTTAATGAATAGTTTTAGTACTGAAAAAAAATCTTTGGAAGTATTAAAAAAGTATCCGGAATTAAATCATAAAATTCCTTTTGATTTTCTTCAGCATAAAATTCCAAAAATAAATTCAAATAATTTTGAGCCGGCAGAATTTAAGGAAAATGAAAATCTTGAATGGTGTCCGCCCGGACACGGCGAAATATATTCTGCACTTGTTACAAGTGGAATGTTGGAAAAAATAATTTCAAACAATTATGAATTTGCTTTTATCTCAAACTCAGATAATCTTGGTGCAGTAATGGATTTAAGCATTTTAGGATATTTTGCAAAGAATAAATTTCCGTTTTTAATGGAAGTTACCGAAAGAACCGAAGCAGATAAAAAAGGCGGACATTTAGCTAAACTGCAAAACGGACAATTAGTTTTACGTGAATCTGCACAGTGTTTAAAAGAAGATGAAAATGATTTTCAAAATATTACAAAACATAAATTTTTTAATACAAATAATATTTGGATCAACTTAAAAGTTCTGCAAAATATTTTAAATGAAAATAAAAATATTCTTGGCTTGCCAATGATTGTAAATAAAAAAACCGTTGATCCGAGAAATTCAAACTCACAAAGTGTATTTCAGTTAGAAACAGCAATGGGTTCTGCTATTTCTGTTTTTAAAAATGCTTCGGCAATTTGTGTCCCCAGAACAAGATTTGCTCCGGTAAAAACTACAGATGATTTATTAGCGGTTCGATCAGATAACTATATTTTGACCGATGATTTTAGAGTAATCATAAATCCGGGAAGAAAATTGCAGCCTTTGTTTGTAAAGTTAGATTCAAAACACTACAAACTTGTTGATGATTTGGATGAAAAATTTCCGCATCCTATTTCTTTAGTTAATTGTGAGAAATTGATCATTAATGGTAATTATTCATTTGGGAAAAATGTTAAAATAGTTGGAGATGTTAAACTCGAAAACTTATCAGAAAGTCAAGTAATTATTGATGATAATACAATTATAACAAATTAATATTTTCTAAAATTCTAACACTTTGTCAAAAATAATTAACCCATTTTGAAAAATATATTTATTGTAGAGTCTCAATATTTAATATAGTTTTCCTTAGATAATTTTCTTTTCTGGAGAATCAAATGAAAATTTTAAGAAATTTTATTTTGTTGTTTTTCATTTTTATTTCAATTTCTGGACAAACTTTAAATCCCAGAAAAATTGTTTTACTTCCATTGATTTCAAACGGAATTGATTACACATCGTCCAAAACTTCAGAAGCAATTTTAAGATTAGAATTAAGCAAATTTTCAAATATTGAAATTATTTCCGAGAAAAAAACATTTGAAATAATTTCCGAAGATGAATGTTCGGAAGAAGAATGTGCAATTGAAATCGGATCAAAATTAAATGCCGATGAATCTTTAATTTGTAAATTAAATTCATTGGGTGAAAAAGTTATAGTTCAATACATTTTAATTGACGTAAAATCAGAAAAAAAAATTCTTATAGAACAAGCAACATCTGCAGACATTAGCAATCTTGAAACAGTTATGAAAAGAGTTGCAATTAGCATTGCAAATAAAAATTCATTTAGTGAAAATGCACAAATTGGGAATATTGTTGTTAAAGAATCAGAAGAAACTTTAAGAAGAAATTCAAGATATAATTTCGGAGTTGATTTTGGCTATGTTTTTCCTTCAGAAGGTTATGATAATGATGATAAATCATTTACAATAAACGCATATTTTGATCACGAAATTGAAAATTTTGCTATTGGATTAATGGCTGGTGCACGAAACGGCTTTGCTTTAAACATTTATGGAGATTATTTATTTTCTCCGACTGATGTTTGTCCATATATTGGAACTTCCCTCGGATTTCATTGGGTTAATCATGAATATTATGATAATTTTCTTCTTGACGAATATGGATATTACAATGGAAATGAACTTGAATCACATGGAATTGAGTTAGGATTAAAAACCGGAATAAGAATTTTACATACTTATAATGTTCAATTATTTATTAACTTTGAATTTATAATGACATTCAATGATTACAACGATAAAGCTTTTGTATTTACAATTGGTATTTTATAATAAATAATCGATAATATCTTAAAATCTTTGCTGAAAATTCATCTTAAAATTACTTGGTAAATTAAGCTGATTTTCAAATCCAAAATTTACATTCCAAGAAAGTTCATTGCTTTGTTTTTTATTATAATTGTTTACAGCTTTTACAGCAAAAATAGCACTCACAATTCTATTTAAAATTAATGCTCCAACGGCAAATCTAACATTTCTATAAGCTGTTTCGCTTGATGACCACAATTCTCTATATTCTTTTCGCTGAGTTGAATTTTGCCAATCCCAAAAATGAGTATTTACATTATAGACTGCATCAAATTCTCTATTCAATTCTTTCTCGGTATTAAATTCTTCAACGTTTTGATACAAACTTATATTTGCAAAATATTCTTCATCTTTTCCATTTAATAAAACATTACCATAAGACTTTGCAAATGATTTATAATCATTTTCTTTATTGTTTCCGTAAATTGTAAATCCGGCAAAAGAACTCCAAATAACTCCATCTGCAATTGTAAAATATTGTCCGGTTGAATAATCTCCGGCGTATAATTCACCCATTCCCGGGAGTAAAACTGAATATAGAATTGCCATTGCAGCACTTTTCTTTTCAAAATTATCTTGGATTAAAGGAGTTGAATTTTTTTCAAAATTAACTAATAAGTTACTTTTCAAATTTAGCAAAGATTCATTCTGTGCAAATAATTGTGAGCAAATAAAAAAAGGTAAAATCAATAATTGTAATTTTTTCATAATAAAATTTCTACTTGGTTTGGTTCTTTGGAAAAATTTTCTACTAAACAAATATTATCATTAACACTTTTAATGTTAACAAATTTGAAAGTATTTGCCAAGTCAGTTTCAAAGGGATATTTAACTCTTACATAATTTGATGTAAAACCATATAAATAATTTTCTTTTTCAGTTTCTTCAAATAAAACTTTTAATTCTTTTCCAATCATTTTTCTGTAAAATGCATTTTTTTTCTTTTCACTTAAAATTCTAAGCATACTGCTTCGTCGTTTCTTTTCTTCATGCGAAACTTTTTCATTCATCAAAATTGCTTTTGTATTTGGTCTTTCCGAATATGTAAAAACGTGTAAATATGAAGTCGGAAGTTCATTTAAGAAATTATATGTATCCAAAAAATCTTTTTCGGTTTCTCCGGGAAATCCTATTATTACATCAATTCCAATTCCAACATCCGGAATTTTATTTACAACTTTTTCAATTACATTTTTATAAAAAGTTGTGTTGTATCTTCTTTGCATAAGTTTTAGAATTTTATCACTTCCACTTTGAAGCGGAATGTGAAAATGATTACAGATTTTTGGATTTTCTGCAGCGAGATTTATAATTTCATCAGATAATAAATTTGGCTCAATTGAACTTATGCGAATTCTAAAATCTCCATTAATATTTACAAACTTTTTTAATAATGAATATAAATCTTCATTTAAATTTTTTCCATAATCGCCAACATTTACACCGGTTAAAATTATTTCTTTGTAACCTTGATTTACCAAATCTGTGAATTGCTTTACTGCTAAGTTAGAATCTAAACTTCTGCTTTCTCCGCGAGCTAAAGGAATTGTGCAAAACGTACATTTATAATCGCAGCCATCTTGAATTTTGAAATAAGCGCGAGTTCTATCATCGCCATCTGATGAATGCGCAGAATTAAATTCATTTAAATCTGAGTTTACGTAAATGCACGAAAGGTTTTCTTTATCAAATTCTTTAATTAATTCAAATATTTTAAATTTCTCAGAACTTCCTAAAACTGCATCAACTCCTTCAATTTTTGCAATTTCTTCAGCGCGTAATTGTGCATAACATCCCGTAACAATTATGTAAGCTTGCGGATTTAACTTCAATGCTTTCCTAACAATTTGTCGACAATCTTTTTCTGCATTTTCCGTTACGGTACAAGTATTAATTACATACACATCTGCAATTTCATCAAACTCTACTTTGGTAAATCCATTTTTTAAAAATTCATTTCCAATAATTGAAGTTTCCGAAAAATTCAATTTGCAGCCAAGCGTATATAATGAAACTCTATTTTTCATTTCTATAAATTTCTAAATTCTCAAATTTTTATTTTTCTATTTTTTCTTCTTAATCTTACTCTTAATCTTATTCTTACTCTTCTTAAGCTTTATCCTTTTTGTAACATATGATGATTAAAACAAAAAATTAAAAAACAGAGTAAGATTATGATTAAGATTATGAAAAAGAAAATGCAAAAAAAAATAATAAAAAAAGGCTGTTAAAAAATTCATTTATGAAAATTTTACAGCCTTTACCAAAAAACTAACTATTTACTTTCTTTATCAGATTTTGCTTCACTTTTTTTATCATCTGATTTTTCAACGTGTACATCAGGTTCATCAAATCCCGGGAAAATTGAAGAATCAAATTTTCCGGCATCTGCATTTTTAACATCTTCAATAGTAACTTTTTCTAATTTATGTTTAGCAATATAATCTGTAATCTCAGCATCAGTTTTTTCTTTCATTGCGGCAATTACACTAAGTACAATTTTTTTATTTTCTTTATCGAATTCAACAATTTTTGCACTTAGAATTGTTTCAACCGGAAATGAGAGAGAAACATTTTTTATTTTTGATGGAGAAAGTTGTGAAGTAGGAATAAATCCATCAACGCCTAAAGTTAATTCTGCGATTACGCCTTTTTCAATAATTCTTACAACTTTAACATCTTCAAGTTTTCCAACGTGATAAACATTTTCAAAATTATCCCAAGGATTATCAGAAACTTGTTTGTGTCCTAAAGAAATTTTTCTTTCTTCGGTATCAATGCTTAAAACTAAAACGTCAAGCTTTTCACCTTTTTTAACAATTTCTCCGGGATGACGAACTTTTTTCGTCCACGATAAATCAGAAATATGAACTAATCCATCAATTCCAGGTTCCAATTCTACGAACACGCCGAAATTTGTTAAGTTTCTTGCTGTTCCTAAATGTTTAGATCCAACAGGATATTTTTTCAACAATTCTTGCCATGGATCCGGAGTTAATTGTTTCATTCCAAGAGAAATTTTCTTTTCTGATTTATCCAGACTTAAAATTACAGCTTCAATATTTTGTCCCATTGAAACATGTTGTGAAGGATGGCTGATGTGTTGAGTCCAGCTCATTTCTGAAATGTGAATTAAACCTTCAATTCCTTTTTCAATTTCAATAAATGCGCCGTAATCTGTAAGTGAAACAACTCTTCCGGCAACTTTATCACCAATTTTATAATTCTCATCAATTTTTTCCCAAGGATGAGGTTGAAGTTGTTTTAAGCTAAGAGAAATTCTCTTTCTTTCCATATCAAAATCTGTAACAACAACTTTAATTTTTTCATCAAGTTTAACAATTTCACTTGGATGATTAATTCTTCCCCAACTTAAATCCGTTATGTGAATTAATCCATCAACTCCGCCAAGATCTATGAAAACTCCAAAGTCAGTAATAGCTTTAACAGTTCCTTCAAGAATTTGACCTTTATCTAATCCTTCAAGAATTTCTTTTCTTTGATCAGAAATTGTTTCTTCAATTAATGCTTTGTGTGATACAACAACGTTCTCTGTTGCATTATTTATTTTAACAATTTTGAAATCCATTGTTTGACCAACAAATGCATCAAAATCTCTTACCGGTCTAATATCTATTTGTGAACCAGGCAAGAAAGATTCAATTCCCATAATATCCACAACCATTCCGCCCTTAATTCTTTTAAGAATTTTTCCGGAAAGTATTGTTTCATTTTCATGAGCATCAATAATTTTTGCCCAAACTTTTAGGAAGTCTGCACGTTTTTTACTTAATAACAAATTTCCGTCTTCATCTTCAACACTTTCAATAACAACGTCAACATCGTTGCCTATTTTAATTTCTTCGGTCGCTAAAAAATCACTGCGCGGAATTGTACCATCTGATTTGAAACCGACGTCTAAAACAACATTGTCGTCAGTAATCCCAACAATTTTACCTTTTATGATTTCACCTTCTTTAAGATCTTGAAACGACTGATCATAAAGTCTGGCAAGTGTTTGAAGTTCTTCATTTGAATATTCATCTGCATTCATGAATTTTGTTGATTCAAATACAGTTCTACTTTTTTTAACTTCTTCTTTTTCTTCTGACATTTAAACTCCAACTATTTTTTTTGCATTTCATTTCTTCACCATCATCAGATTTGAAACACAATTATTTTTTTAGTTTAACATTAGTTTTTTATTGATGGTTGTTAAATTTCTTTTACGTTATTTTTAATTTTTTCAACAATTTTTTCAATTTCTTGATCTATAGTTAAATTTGTTGTATCAATTTCAACTGCATCTTGAGCCTTTGTTAAAGGACTTACTTCGCGTGTGCTGTCAATCGAATCTCTATTGGTTAAACTTTTTTCAACTTCATCTTGAGAAATTTCAATTCCTTTTTCTTTAAACTCAATAAATCTTCTTTTAGCTCTTTCTTTTGATTCTGCGGTAAGATAAATTTTCACATCAGCATTCGGAAAGACGACTGTGGTTGTATCTCTACCTTCAACTACTAAATTATTATTTTCGCCAAATTTTCTTTGAAGCTTTACCAGCTCAGTTCTAACTTCCTTTATTTTACTAATATCACTTACTTTGGAATTTACTTTTGGAGTTCTGATTTTTTCCGTTACATCGGTGCCGTCAATAAATACACTTGTCAAACCATTAGAATATTTCAGAACTAAATCAATTTTTTTTGCTGCATCAATAATAGCATTTTCGTTTTCTTCAATATTATTATCTTGAGCATAAAAAGTTATTGCACGATACATCGCTCCGGTATCAACATATAAGAATCCAAGCTTATCGGCAAGTTTTTTTGCAACTGTACTTTTTCCACTTGCAGCCGGACCATCAATTGCGATAATTATAAATTTTTGCATAGTTTGTAAAAGTAATTAAATTAATACTTTTTACCAAAGAAATTTTGCTCTAATTTGTTATATTATAATAGTTTAGAAAATCTAAAAGGATAAAAATGGGAATTATTAGCTGGATTATTGTCGGCGGTTTAGCAGGATGGCTTTCAACAAAAATTGTAACTCCGAAAAATAAAAAAGGTTGTTTTGGAAATATTATTTTGGGAATTGTCGGTGCATTTGTCGGAGGATTTTTAGTTTCACAACTTGGTGGAACCGGAGTAACGGATTTAAATATTCACGGAATTTTAGTCGCAACTTTGGGAGCAGTAGTTATTCTTTGGATCTCTGAATTAATTAGTAAATAATTATTTTAAATAGAATTCAGATTACTCAGAAAAATAGATTTATTCAGATTTTTAAATGTTTTGAAAAATTTCTTTTTAGTAACTTCTGAAAATTAAATTATTGGTACTTGTCATTCCCACGAAAGTGGGAATCCAGAGAGATTTCAATAGATTCCCGTTTTCACGGGAATGACACTTTGAATATTTTACAAGTTCCTATTTATTTACTCTTTAAAATTTCTACCATTTTAGAATGAACTTTTCCGTTTGTTGCAAGAAAATTCGGAGAATTTATATTTACCAAATTTCCATTATATTCAGAAATTTTTCCTCCGGCTTCTTCAACAATTAATAATCCAGCGCAAACGTCCCAAGCTTTTAAATTTGCTTCCCAAAATCCGTCGAAAATTCCATTTGCAACAAAACAAAAATCTATTGCCGCAGAACCCAATCTTCTGATTGCACGAGCTTTTGTTAAAAATTGTGCAAAATAATTTACTTCTTCCAAATAATTATTTTTTATATCGTAAGAAAAACCGGTGACGAGAAGACTTTCCGCCAAATTATCATTTTTACTTACGGAAATTTTTTTATCATTTTCAAAAGTTCCGGAACCTTTTTCTGCTGCAAAAATTGTATCTCTCATTACATCATAAATAACTGCATAAATTGTTTCATCATTTTTTTGAACTCCGATTGAAACCGAAAAAAGTGGCAATCCGTGAGCAAAATTTGTTGTTCCATCAAGCGGATCAATTACCCATTTATATTCCGAACTTTTTGTTGTTAATCCGGATTCTTCTGCAATTATTGAGTGAGTTGGAAATTCTTTCGTTATAAAATCCGTAATGATTTTTTCCGCAGCTTTATCAATATTCGTCACAATATTTGAAGCATCAGTTTTAAATTCTATCGAAATATTTTTTCTGTAACCATTTCTTATTATTTCTCCGGCTTCTTTAGAAATATCAATAATTTTCTGCAGCATAATTTTTTCCTAATTCTTTAATTTGAATGCACTTCAATAATTTGGTATTTTGAATAATTACATTTTCAAACTTATTAATAATTATGGCAACGACAAAAAAAAATAATTCCGAAGATTCTACAATTCTTACTGAAATTCCAAAACTGCTTCCGGTATTGCCTTTAAGGGATAATATAATTTTTCCGTATATGATTTTTCCGGTTTTAGTTGGAAGAGAACAATCAATAAATGCAGCAAATTATTCTTTAGAACACTCAAAATTTATTTTTCTATCCGCACAAAAAAGAGCAAATCTTGAAGATCCTACTGCAGAAGATATTTTTGAAGAAGGAACAATTGCAAAAATTATTCAAATTTTAAAACTTCCAAACGGATTAATGAAAATTTTGGTTGATGGAATTGTTCAAGGAAAAATTAAAAAATTTTCGGACCGAAAAGAATTTTTTGAAGCAGAAGTTGAAATAATTCTTTCTGAACCAATTGAACCGCAAGAACTTAATGCGCTTATCCGACAATTAAGTAATCAGTTTAAAGATTATGTAAAGAATAATAGAAATATTCCCGCGGAAGCAATCACGGCTTATGAAAATATTGATGAACCGGATAGAAAATTATTTTATGTTGCGGCAAATATAAATCAGTCAATTCAAATAAAACAATCAATCTTAAAAAAATTCTCTCTTCGCGATCAAATTTATGATGTAATAAAATTGCTTAATTCTGAAGTGGATATTTTAAAAGTTGAAAAAGAAATTGAATTAAAAGTTCAAGAAAATATTACAAAAACACAGCGTAAATTTATTATTGCGGAGCAAATTAGAATTCTGCAAGATGAATTGGGCAAAGAGGAAGAAATTTCTCCGGAATTCAAAAAGATAAAAGAGAAAATTGCAAAAGCTAAAATGCCGAAAGATGCAAAAGCAAAAGCGGCAGAAGAATTTGAAAAACTTAGAAAAACTCCGCCAAGTTCTCCGGAGTTTACGGTAATAAGAAATTATCTTGATTGGCTCACAGATGTTCCGTGGTCCAATAAAACAAAAGATATTCTTGATATTGAAAATGTTAGAAAAATTTTGGATGAAGATCATTACGGATTAGACAAACCAAAAGAAAGAATTGTTGAACATATTGCTGTTCTAAATTTAGTAAAACAAATGAAAGGACAAATTTTATGTTTTGTCGGTCCTCCCGGAGTTGGAAAAACTTCGCTCGGCAAATCAATTGCAAGAGCTTTAGGAAGAAATTTTGTACGAATAAGTTTGGGCGGAGTTCGTGATGAAGCAGAAATTCGCGGGCATAGAAGAACTTATATTGGCGCACTTCCGGGAAAAATTATTCAATCGATGAAAAAAGCCGGAACAATAAATCCGGTAATTTTACTTGATGAAATTGATAAAATGAGCATGGATTTCCGCGGCGATCCATCTTCTGCAATGTTGGAAGTTTTAGATCCCGAACAAAATCATAATTTTTCAGATCATTATTTGGATGTTGAATATGATCTTTCTCAAGTAATGTTTATTACAACAGCAAATGTTAGATATAATATTCCTTTGCCTTTGCAAGACCGAATGGAAATTATTGAATTGCCCGGATATCTTGAACATGAAAAAATTGAAATTGCAAAAAAACATATTGTTCCAAAGCAATTGGAAGCGCACGGTTTAAATAAATTAAAAGTTGAATTGCACGATAAATCTGTTCAAAAAATAATTTTAGAATATACGAGAGAAGCCGGCGTAAGAAATTTAGAACGAGAAATTGCATCGGTGTTTAGAAAAACTGCAAAAGAAATTGTGATGAACAAATCTAAATCCCGCATGAAAAATAAAATCTTTGAAGGATTTGCAATTACTCCGGATAAAATTGAAAAATATTTGGGTGTTCCAAAATTTAGAATGCAGAAAAATTTGCGCGAATCAAAAATTGGCAGCGTAACCGGTTTGGCATGGACGAGTGTTGGCGGGGAAATTCTAAATGTTGAAGTTACAATTATGAGCGGAGTTGGAAAATTAACTCTTACCGGAAAACTTGGCGATGTGATGAAAGAATCTGCACAAGCCGCGCTTAGTTACTTAAGATCAAATGCAAAAGAATTAAAGCTGCCTTTAAATTTTCATAAGGGAAAAGAAATTCATATTCATTTGCCGGAAGGCGCAATTCCTAAAGATGGACCTTCTGCCGGAATTACAATGACTTTGGCAATGTATTCTGCAATTAGTAAAAAACCCGCAAGCGGCGATGTTGCGATGACCGGGGAAATTACTTTACGCGGAAAAGTTTTGCCAATCGGCGGATTGAATGAAAAACTTCTCGCAGCAAAACGTAACGGAATTTCAACTGTCTTAATTCCAAAAGGAAATGAAAATGATTTAGTTGAAATAAAATCCGCAATAAAAGATGGATTAAAAATAATTCCGGTTGACGATATAAAAGAAGCTTTCCAATATGTTTTTGAAAAACCAAAAACTAAAAGGAAACTAAGAAAAGTTTCAAAATGAGTTCAGAAATTAAGTTTGATAAAAATTTGGATTTGGAAGAAACTTATAAATTATTATTTCGTCAGATTGAAAATTTGATAAATACAAATGATCCAATAATTACAAATCTATCAAACATTACAGCGGCATTTAAACAAACTTTTGAGAAAATTAGCTGGGTTGGATTTTATTTAATCAAAAATAATTTATTATATCTTGGACCATTTCAAGGAAAAGTTGCATGTACAAAAATTGAAATTGGAAAAGGAGTTTGCGGAAAATCGGTTGAAAGTAAATTGACTCAAGTTATTCCAAATGTTCATGAATTTCCCGAACATATTGCTTGTGATGTTGAAACAAATTCGGAAATTGTAATTCCCATTTTTTGTGATAAAAATATTATTGGAGTTTTAGATTTAGACAGCAAAGAATTTTCTGCATTTGATGAAACTGATAAAATTTGGCTGGAAAAAATTTGTAAAATGATTTCGGAAAAATTAGAAATAACTCAATCAAAAATTGAAAAATTATTATGACTTTTATAGTTACCGCAAGAAAATGGCGACCGCAATTATTTGAAGACGTTGTTGGTCAACAACACATAACAACGACTTTAAAAAATGCAATTGAAAATAATAGAATTGGACACGCTTACATCTTTGCCGGTCCACGCGGAGTTGGAAAAACTACAACTGCAAGAATTTTGGCAAAACGTTTAAATTGTAAAAATCCAAATGGTGGAGAACCTTGCAACAAATGTGATGCTTGTGAAAATTTTCTCAAATCTCAATCATTAGATATTATTGAAATTGACGGCGCATCAAACCGTAGAATTGATGAAATTAGAACTTTGCGCGAATCTGTAAAATATGCGCCAACAAGCGGTGAATACAAAGTGTATATTATTGATGAAGTTCACATGCTTACCACAGAATCTTTCAATGCACTTTTAAAAACTTTGGAAGAACCACCCGAACATACAATTTTTATTTTTGCAACAACGGATATTCATAAAGTTCCGCTTACAATTATTTCGCGATGCCAAAGATTTGATTTTAGAAGAATTGAACTTTTCGAAATTCGGAATTTGCTGAAGAAAATTGCTGATTCTGACAAAATTGAAATTGATGATGAATCATTAACTTTGATTGCAAAAAAAGCAGATGGAGCTCTTCGTGATGCGGAAAGTGTTTTTGATCAAGTTGTTTCTTTCTGCGGAAACAATGTTGATTCTTTAATTCTAAAAAAAATGCTTAATTTGATTGATGATGAAGTATATTTCCAAATTTCGGATGCAATTTTAGATAAATCATTTAAAACAGCTTTTGAAGTTTCAGAAAATATTTATGCAAATGGATGGAATTTTATTGATTTTATAAATGGATTGCTTGAACATTTCAGAAATATAAGTACGGTGATAATTACAAAATCTGCAAATTTTATAGAAAGTTCGGAAAATCTTAAATCAAGATATTTAAAATATTCTGATAAATTTTCTGAGGGAGATTTACTTAGAATTCTTTCGTTCCTTTCAAAAATTCAGAATGAAATTAAAATTTCGCAAAATCAAAAATTAAAAGTTGAGATTTCTCTTTCTCATTTAATTGGATTTGTGAAATCCGCAACTTTGTCAGAACTTATATTAAGAGTTGAAATTACAGATGAAATAACTGATAAAAAAAAAACTGAATTAATTGATAAAATTAACGTTAAACCAAAACCTGAAAATACTTTAGATATTAATTCTGTACCAGAAGAAACAATCCAAATTTTGATGGAAGAAAAAAAATCCGTTAAAATTAAACCTTCTCCAATTGCAAAAAGTAAAACTCTCGATGAAGTAAAATTTAAGAACTCTCCAACTATAGAAACAATTAAAGAAAAGTGGAATTTAATAAAAGAAGTAATCATTAAAGAAAAATTTACTTTAGCAATTATTGAACACACATATCCGGATAAAATAGAAAAAAATATTCTGCATATTTTGGTTGATAATAAAGAAGATATTCCAATTTTAAATTCTTCATCTGAATATATTTCAAAAAGGCTATCAACTTTTTTTGATTCAAATCTTAGTACAAAATTTGAATTTAGAAAAGCTCAAAAAAATAATTCAATCGGAAATAGTGTAAATGATTTAGAAGATGATGATATTTTAAAATATCCAATAATTAAAAGTATTGTTGAAGAATTAGGCGGAAGAGAAATTAAATAGATTTTTCCAAAATTTAATATTTAAAATAAAAAAACCCCAATAATAAAAATTGAGGTTTTCAAATATAAAACTGGCGACTTCCTACTCTCCCACACTTAAAAATGCAGTACCATCGGCGTTTAAGGTCTTAACTACTCTGTTCGGAATGGGAAGAGGTGTTTCCCCTTAGCTATAGCCACCAGAAACTTTTTTCAAAAAAAAATAAAGATTGAATGAGAAATCTACAAATATACCTTCTTTAAATAAATTTAATGGTTAAGTCTCACGACCTATTAGTACTGCTTAGCTAAATACATTACTGCACTTACACCTGCAGCCTATCAACCTTGTCATCTTCAAGGAGTCTTTAGTGCCATAAATGGCAAGGGATACCTTATCTTGAAGTATGCTTCGCACTTAGATGCTTTCAGCGCTTATCATTTCCGAACATAGCTACCCAACTATGCCACTGGCGTGACAATTGGCGCACTAGAGGTTCGTTCACTTCGGTCCTCTCGTACTAGAAGCGACTCTTCTCAAGTATCCTACGCCCACAGAGGATAGGGACCGAACTGTCTCACGACGTTCTGAACCCAGCTCACGTACCGCTTTAATTGGCGAACAGCCAAACCCTTGGGACCTTCTTCAGCCCCAGGATGCGATGAGCCGACATCGAGGTGCCAAACTTTGCCGTCGATATGAACTCTTGGGCAAAATCAGCCTGTTATCCCCGGAGTACCTTTTATCCTTTGAGCGACGGCACTTCCATACGCTACCGCCGGATCACTAAGTCCTACTTTCGTATCTGCTCGACCTGTATGTCTCGCAGTTAAGCTCCCTTATGCCTTTACACTCGCCGCACGATTACCAACCGTGCTGAGGGAACCATTGAGAGCCTCCGTTACATTTTAGGAGGCGACCGCCCCAGTCAAACTACCCGCCTAACAATGTCCTAAACCCTGATTCAAGGGTCTTAGTTAGAATCCAAATAAACCAAGGGTGGTATTTCACCGTTGACTCCACTACAACTAGCGTTGCAGTTTCATAGTCTCCCACCTATCCTACACATGACCCATTCGAACCCAATGTTAGGGTGCAGTAAAGGTTCACGGGGTCTTTCCGTCCATCTGCGGGTAACCGGCGTCTTCACCGGTACCACAATTTCACCGAGCTCGTGGTTGAGACAGTGCCCAAATCGTTACACCATTCGTGCAGGTCGGAACTTACCCGACAAGGAATTTCGCTACCTTAGGACCGTTATAGTTACGGCCGCCGTTTACTGGGGCTTCGATTCAAAGCTTCGCCTTGCGGCTAACCTCTCCTCTTAACCTTCCAGCACC
>JADJGF010000002.1 GCA_016708125.1 Ignavibacteriota bacterium
AATATCATCAGTAGATTCATCTGCTGCATTAGTAGGTTCGTCATTATCAAAATTATCAAAAAATGGATTTTCATTAGTAATATCAGTAGAAGACATTTCGAATCACCTGTTTGAAAGAAATTGTTCAGTAATGTATTGGGCTATTTTAATACTCATTCGCCCTTGGGATGTAATGCTCTGAGCTAAATGATGTGAAGAATATCTAAATGATTTCAATCCTAAAACACCATAAATACTATTCATAATAATTTTAATACTTTTTTGTCTAGAATCATAGAAATTATATAATTCACTTCCTTCTATGTGCTTTAATGTTTCTTTTTGATAAGTTTTTCTTGTAATAAATAATTGTTGTAATAAATTAGTAAACAATCCTAATTTATCTTTATGCATATCAAAACAAGTACCGAATATCGTTATCGAATATTTCTTAATATAATTTAAAGCATCATCAACATCTAATTTTAATATTTTTTGTTTTGTTGAATTTGGTCTATCTAGTATATATATATAATTATAGTTTTTATTTATATTGTCACTATCAAATAGATAATCATAAATGAATGAATTATAAGTTTCACTTCCAGTATGAATAGTATTTAAAATATCTATTAATGGGAGCAAATAAAATTGCAATAAATATCTTGATTTATCATCATTTGGATTATATATAGAATTTATATCAATATTACCCATATATATCTTTTTTAATAAATATATACTAGTATAATAGAAATTCTTTTTTGTTTTTTCTTTTGATGCTAATTTTTCTTCATCAACATAACTAATACACAAATCATGAAAATTTTGTAATAATTTAACACTTATTGTTGTCTTTCCAACTGTACTTTCTAGAAAATTCAAAAATTTATAAACTGTTGGCGGAAGTACCCTTGCTTGATACACATCAAATGAAATATTTGATTGAAGCATCATGCTTGGATAGAGACTCGCAGCGTCAAGGTCAATTATTAAACTACCATCTTTAATTACTCTTGATTCGGATTCATTAACATGTGCACCTTTGAATTTTGTAATAATTTGACTATAAGTCTCAGCATCTATTGTTTCAGGCTCTATTAATTTTTTATTATCTTTCATTTTAGGAAATGCACTTAATTCATTATCATAAATTATCTTTGCATTTTCCTTAACCATACCAAATCTAACATAATTATTATCTTTTAATATGTTATATAAAACATAACTTTCAAAACTACTAGAATGTCCAACCATTGATTTAGAAAATGAATTTTTTAATATTCTTCTAATACTATTATGTAATTCAATATGTCTTAATTTTTTATTTAATCTTACACACAGAATAACGTCAATCAAATTATAGAATAAGTAATTTTTTGGATCTTTCTCATAAAATTCATTTAAATCTGCATTTTTACTTTTGTATTCGAATTTTTTTAATCCTAATTCTTCAGTAGAAATATAATCTAAAGTATATGATGCTTGTTTCGATCCATAATTTAATCCACCATCATCCCTTGGTTTATATAGTTTTTGTAAATCACATATAGAGAATTCTGGAATTGATACTTCTTTATTATCTCTAAATTCTACATATTCAAATTCACTTAAAATTTTATTAACTTCTTCAGTATTATTAAATAATATAATTAATCTTCTATAAATATAAGGATAGTCAAAATTATCGGAATTGAAACCACTTAATATAAATGGATTTAGTTCTCTTATTTTTTTCCAAGCAGATAGAATTAAATCTTCTTCTTTATCAAATACATGAACGAAAATATCTTCATCACCATCTATATATTTATTAGTAATTAAATTAGTTTTAAAATCCGCCGCCCAAGAACTAACATTAGCATCATATATATTATGAAGAAAATAACAAAAATATTGTTTATTAAAATTGAAAGAAATTGCAGATATTGGATGTAAGGATTCATCGAATTTAAAAGGAATTAATTTATTTTGTTGATAAACTTCTATATCTAAAAATATAGTAGATAGCTTCTGTTCTGCTTCAGGTTCTTCTTTTTCTAAATAATATTTAGAAGAAAAATAAGTATTAGTATCTATATCTAAATTATAGAAATTGTAGAAGTCATATTTACTTAATTCACTATATAGTATAGGTTTCATCTTTTATCCCAAATATAAGAAAGATTATCTGGAATATTATATCCAAATATGGGTCTATAATAATTTGGGTTCTTACGAATTAAATTTGATTTGTGAGTAAGAAAGAATTCTTCAGAAAACCAGAATGGTTCTTGTAATTCATAATCTTTAATTATAAATTTATGAAAATTATGTGTAATTATTGATTTTTCTGCCTTATGTTTTTTAATAATTGCCCATTGATAAATCATAGCATCAATATATTTATTTACTAAAAAAAACTCATAACCTTTCCACATTCTAACAGCTGGATGATTCTTCCACCTAGTTTCTTTAACTAATAAACAATTTGCTATTTGATTTCCTTCGACAATTTGTTTAAATAATCTTTTATCATCTAATATTTTTGCTGTATCTATAGGATTTGGAGAAATAAGAAATGTTTGCATTGTATTCTCACTTTTTAATTGATCTAAACAAGTTCAACATTTCATGAAACATTTGTTCAATACATTCATCACAGATATGAAATTTTTGATTACTACTAGAAAAAATAATTAACACATCATCATTAGATTTTAAACAAAAATCACATCTTTTTATTGGTTCATCCATATAAATTCCTCTAAAAAAATTTTATATTAAAATATATGTATATCAAAATTTAAATACTTGTTTATGATTTAAATAAATGAAATTATCTAACTCTGGAATTACTTCTTCAAATAAATTCAATACATTATTATAATCAATATTCTCATACATTAAATCAGTTCTTAAATTATTAACATATCGATTATTAAAATTATCATATAATAAATTAAGATTTTCATTTAAAGATTCCGACATTAACAATTGAACTCTAGTTTTAGAATCTGGATGTGTGGATTCTACACTTAATAAAATTGGATGAATTAAAGAAAATAGTATTTTTATTTTTTTACTAATATCAATAACTGATTTTTTATTTTTAATTTCGAGATTTAAATATTCTATTTTATTTAATGCATTAGAAAATTGAAAACCATAACCCATATCTTTAACTATCTTATCGGAATCAAATTCATTTATTATATACATTACATTTAATAAAACTGTAGTTATGAAAAAAAATAATATAACTATAAATGGAATAGTAATATCGTTGGTTAATGTATATAATAATATTAATGATGGAATTAATATATAATTTCTAGATAGTGTATTAATCATAAATAATAATTGACTAGGAAGATATGTTTTATAATTCACCCAATGTCCTATTTCATGAAGATAAATACTAAATCTTTCTTCAAAAGTCAATAATTTGAATGGAACATGATTTACAAATATTGGTAACAATACGTTATTTATATTAGATATAAGAAAGATCTTATTTTCTTTTTTAAACATTTTCAATTTCATATTCATTAAATTTTTAGTCAAATTTATTGAATTAGATAATGAATTATCTGATAATAATTTTTCGTTAATTGCCCCAGGAATAGTAAATATATTAGCAAATGTCTCTTTATCATGATATTTAAATATATTTATTTTAACATTTGTAGTTATTAAATCATGAACTAATTTACTTTCATTCAATATTTTACTAAATACTATTTCGTTACTTTCTTCATTATATATAATTTTTTTTAATTTAGGATAAATAAAATAATATGATTTGGGAAATTCTAATTTAAATTTTTCTAATATTTGTTCTTGCATTGATGGCATAATATAATCCTTACTCATAATTTTGATATACATATAATTTACAGTCAATATTTTGGAGAAAATTTAAATGAAAAAGACAGTTAATAAATGGAATACTGAAAAATGCGGAAGATGTGGTAAATCTCATTCTGGATATACAGGAAAATTAGATTCTGAAGGAAAAGAGTATGTTATTTGTGAAATTACAAATAAAAAAATGGAGGTTTCGGAATATATTGATTCTGATTTAAAATCTATTATTTTTTCAACTAAATGGTACAAATCTTCTTAAAAGTGGAAACTGATAAATGATCAACTTTACATTGCGACTTGAATTATGCAAATTTTTCTAATATTTGTTCTTGCATTGATGGCATAATATAATCCTTACTTAAATTTATTTTAACTTAAAAAAATAAAAATTAAATTCAGATTCTTAATCTGAATTTATTGAAGCCCCACTAATTTTCATTAGTGGGGTCTTCATTTTCTTCTTCTTCCTGTTCCAAAGTCTCAAAGTCCTTCTTAATTGAAGGATCTTGAAATTTTAATAGGATTTTTAACCATATATCATCATTGGTATTCATATCCATATCCTCAAATAGGGGTAGCCTATTATCTGATATGTATATGAAATATTTGAATATATGCTATTATTATCTAATATTTGTAAAAGTTATATTTAAATCCTTTAATAAACAAATTTTACAGTAGTGTACAACTTTAACATTATTACATTTGATAATTCCATTATCTTTTTCAAAATTTGTCACTCCTATTAGAGCAACACTAGTTTCTAAAGATGGATGACAATCACCTATGTTTCCAATTATTGCATAACCATCTTGAGGTAACTTGATAATATTATGGCATTTATCGCAAGTAATTACAGTTTCGATAGTCATTGATTAGGCCAAGTTAATACATCACCTTTTCCAATTAACACCCACCAAGCATATTTGAATCTATTAAATAAAGATGGATAACTAACAGGTCTACTTGGTACCCACCTTCCATTAATTTCAGCTAATGAATCACTTAAATTTGCCATTGCAAATGATGTAATATGATTTGGATGTTTTTTTAAAGACATTAAATTCTCCTATTAATCATCATCCCAAGGAGGTAAATTAACATTATTATTTTTTAATATCTCTACAATGCGTCTAGCAGATGTAGAATATAACTTTTTCCAATAGGTTTGTTCATCAATAGTGATTTGGAAATTAACAAATAATTTTTGAAGAATTTCTTCATCATAATTATAAGGAACGGATAAAAATGTTAGTTTATCTAAATCCGTATCTTTTTTTAGATATAAATTATTTCCAGAAGAATTATTTATTTTACTAGAAATTAACATCTTACTATTCAATATTATAGGAAAGCTATAACCACTGGTTCCTGGTTTAAATGTTTCTGTATCTGTTAATGTATTATACAAACGCATGGCAATAATATGATAAGTTTCATGCTTATAATTATTATCCATTCCCCATTTACCAGGAATGCCTATATATTTAAAATTAAAATATTTTAAACATTCTGTTAATTTTTTAAACCTTTCTGTAGATAATTCATTTAATAATTGAGAAATAGGAATTTCTTTTAGATTTTCATTAAGTGCAATATCATCAATAATTTTTCTTATAAAATCTCTAGTAAACTGTGAGAAATCAGTTCTTACTACAGGAATACCAACATATCTTATTTTTGGAGTTTTATGAATTACTCCTTTTTTTGCTATCTCCTTATAAGCATAATTCTTTTTTACTCCTAATAATAACATTGCATTTGCTACCAATTCTGTTTTATATTCTGTTTTATTAAATTCCAATGGGACATTTAATTTAGATAAAATTTCGCTATTAGTATATTCTGTAATGACATTATTAATTTCTTTACTTACTTTATCAGCAATTAATACTGCTTCTTCTGGGGTATCATATTTTACTTCTGGTAAATTTATATATAAACTATCGGTATTATGAACTAAAACTCTATTAGCGAAAAAATTATGAAATTCTTCTACTTCAAAATCATAAACAGTACCTTGATATTTTTCAATTGTTTTTGCTTTAATAGTTGATTTTACTAAATTATCAGATTTATTATAAAATAAATAAGTCAATTCTTTATCTAATGGTTTAATTTTTTTATATTCGCCATCAATAAAATTAATTAATGAATGATCTCTTGTTACTTTTACATTTACATCATCTTCTGTAATTACATTTATAATATTTTCTGAAATTATTCTTCTCATTATATATTTTGGAGTTTTAAAAATTATTTTATTATTGTAATAATCAAAAACTTGAATTTCAAATTCTGATTTTTCATTAAAAAAGATATATTCTTTATCTTCTTCTACTAATAAGACTTTGACTTTACTTATTAATAATGTCATCCACAATTGTTCGAACATTAAAGTATTAATTTCATTTTTAAATTTAAAAGTTATTAATGATGCACCTATTACAGAATCACCATATACTATATAATTAAAGAATCCCGGTTTCTCCATATCTTTCCAAAATGTTTTTGGAATATTATACATTTTTTAAAAACTCCAGAAATTAATAATCCGCCGCAATTTTAATATATTGGCGGCGGATTGTGTTATCAAAAATTATCCAAGAACAAATGTTCCATTAGATAACATAAAAATCTTATTTTGATTTAATTTTAAACTAAACGTTTCATTAATTTTATTATTAGTGTTTATTTTAATTTTATACCAAGGAATAATTTTATATCCTTTTATAAAATATTCTTTTAATGGAGATATATTAGTAATTTCAGAAGTATTGAAATTTACAATCAATTTATTTTCAATTCCTTCTTTAATCAATGATAATAATTTATCATTAAATTTAAAAGATAATGAATTTTCATTATTTGAAGTGAATTTAGAATAGATTCCGAACTTCCGCTTCATAATATAACTCAAATCTTCTAAAATTTTTCTATTTTTATTTAATAACACCAAATATTCATTGTTCTTTTTATCTTTAGATAAATATGATTTATAAAAGATAAAACTATAGAATATTCCTTTAATAAATTCGTCATCAGTAGATAATAACCATAATGGAATTTCTCCAAATTTAAACTTATCAGAGATTAATTCCTGAAGATTATTATTAACTACTAATAAAATATCGAAATTCTTAGGAGTCTTCTTTTTAAAACTAGTAGAATCAGATAATGACCTACTAATAATATTACTAATAAAATCTAATTCCGGTTCTTTTCTTTTAAATGATAAATAATCATATTCATCAGTTTTTTCAATTTTACTGAATCCGCCGCTAACAATCCAACTACCAACAATAAATCCTAGATCATAATTGAATTTTAAATTATATAGATTATCAATATTATCCAATCCACAATGATTTATATTTTGAATAATGAATTTTTGTTCTATATTCTTTAATGGAGAAACTACTACCTTTTCCTTCTTTTTATCATATATAGCAATATTAGATAGAATGATCTTTTCATTATTATAATCGACTTCATACAAACAATTATTAGATTCCCCTTCTTTTTGAATTAAATAATTGATTTTAGATAATACAACTTCTCCATTTGCATTTAAACTATCAATATAAATTTCTTCATTAATCTTCCAATTTTTAATTTTAGAAGAATCGATAGTTACTTCATTTTCTAAAGTACAGTCAACCATATCTAATAATGTTGAAATTTCTAATTTAATTGGAATATTATCTTTATATATTAAAATATTAGATTGTATTCCATTAAAATAATATTGTTTATTTGATTGTTGCAATTGTTGGTCAGTCATTATTTTACGGTTCCAGTTTGTTTTGTTAATATGATTTTCAGATCTTCTAATTCAATTATTTTATCAAATAAGGTTTCTAAATATATTTTTCTAGACATCATACTTTCTGAATTTAGTTTAGAATTAAATAATTTCATTATATGAAAACTTTTGGTATTGGTAAATTGCCTATACTCATTTTCAATTTCTTTTAATTGAAATAAAAGTATATTTAATTTATCATCGAATGTATCATCATATAGGTCTTTATATATTTTAATTAATTCTTCAAAATCATATTTGTCATATGCTTTTTTTGCTGAATGAAATATATTATGAAGATTTTCATCTTCTGTTTTATCTGGATGACACTTTTGAGAAATTTTTCTAAATATTTTTTTAAATTCTTGTTTTATTTCTTCATCTATTTCTTGGTTAGAATATGTATCTATTTTTATATTAACATTATTTTGAACTCTAAGTAAACCGATTTCCATTTCTAATGTATTTAACTTATTAAAATATTGAATATTTTCATTTTTTAAAATATTTAAACATCTTTCTATTTCTAATGAATCTTCTTTTATTTTTGTTTTTATTCTATTAATATTCGATATTATAAATAATGTTTCTGTTTTTGAAATAGTAATTATTAATGCCTTTGAATTAGACATTTATAATTGTAAAATCGCAATTTCCGAATTCCCTTTGGATTATGGATTTTTTTCTCTCAATATTTCTAGAGAATATATTATCAAAATCGATATCTATAAGATCAAAAACTAATGGTTGTTTTTTATTTTCATATAATCTTAAAATTCTACCAATTGTCTGAATTAAAGAAATTTGCCCTTTTAATGGACTTGCTAAAATTAAACAAGATAATTCAGCAAAATCAAATCCATGAGATGCCATTTTATATGTAGCTACTATTAAATTATCTTTTTCTTTATCTATATCTTGTTTTTCAGACATTAAAGGGACAGCGGTAATATTTTTATTTTTTAAATACTCAATTATATATTCTAATTGCCTAATAGTTTGAACAATAATAATTCCTTTTCTATTAGAATCTAAAACTTTTTTGCTTATAATAGAAATAACTTCTAAATATTTACTTGATTTATAAATGATAGAATTATAAAAAGCCATTTGTTTAATATAATCATTTGTTTGTGTTAATCTATTAAAATACATATTACTCAATCCAGATTTATAATGAACAAAATAAACATTTGGTTTTAAATCATAACTTTCACTTTCATATATTATATCTCCAATGATATTCTTCATAAATAATTGATGAAGATCGTCACCAAATGGAGTAGCAGATAAACCTAAAATATTTTCAGTATTTAATAATAATGAACTAGTAGCGAATTTAGTAGCTGCGGATGTTTTATGTGTTTCATCAAAGATTACTAAACCAAATCCTTCATTTCTAATATTATCATAAAATTCAGTATCATCATTTTTTATCTTACTTAATAATGTCTGAACCATTGTTATTGTTATATCTTTAGCATTAAACTTACTTCCTTTAATAATTCCTATATTTTCTTCAGATATATTGGTAAATTCTAGAAATGCAGATTTCCATTGTTCTGCTAATTTTGTATTATCTAATATTATTAATGTTTTCTTTTTTATAATTTCAGCGGCAATATAAGCAGAACATACCGTTTTTCCAAATCCAGGTCTTGCTTTAATTATTCCATTTATAATACCGTTGGCGGCGAATTCCCTTTTTATTACTTCCATTAATCCATTTTGTTCTTTTCTTAATGAAGAAGTAAATGATAAATTTATAGGTTTAGAAATGAATTTATCATCTTTTATTAATTTTAATGTTTCATGGGGATAATTATAAAAGAATCTTCTAGGCAAAAAGAAGAATTTATCATTTTCTTTTAATATAAAATTATTATCTAATTCATTAAAAGTAGAATAATAAGTATTAAAATAAGTATTATAATCTTTTTTATTGATTATTGACCACATTTTTAATTACCTCAGAATTTATCTTCTCATACATAATGAGAGATATCTTACGTTTTTCTACGTTAGATATTTTAATTTCATAATCCATATCTCCAGTTATATATTCACAATCATCATATTTTCCAGTTTTAATATAAACAGGATATTGAATTTTGTCTACCGAATATTGTTTTTTACCATCTTTATCACAAAATATATATAATATTTTATCATTAATTATTTTAATATCAAATAATGTTAAAGTAGAATCTTCTTTTGTAATATTGTTTTCATAATTGTTTATTTTAGTAATAGATTTCAATACATCTTTAATTATAATAGAGAAACCTGTTTTAAATGCTTCTTCATTTTCTTTTGGCGATGTTAATAAAAAATAATCTTCAACTTTTATATTACTAAGTTTTGTTTTATAACCAAACCAGTTCTTAACTCTTTGACCTATTAATATTTTATTATTACATTTTATATTATTAATCAACATTGAGGTTAAATCTCTACAATCCTCAGAGACTAATTTAAATAATTTATTATCATCTACCGATTTAATATCACATGGTAATACATTTACAATTAAATAATTTATTTTTAATTTTGTAAATTGTTCTTTGAAATCATTTCCAAAAAATATATTTCCTTGAGATATATCGCTAGATGAAGAAACATCATTTATAAATAGAATATTAACATCATCTAAATTGTTAGTATTCCCATCTATAAAGAGTTTCTCACTAGCATTAAATTTGCAATTTTTGCATTTCCTTTTAGTTTTAAGAAGAGCAAATGCGCTTTCATTAAATGTGTGCTTATAACATTTAACTTCTACTTGTGGTTTTTCTACAACTTCATTTATGAAGTTTTTTTTTAAATTATTTGCTCTATCGGAATATGAATTCTTTAATTTCTGTAAATCATTTGCAGAAATAATTGATGCTGCATACAAACGATATAATTCATTTAAGTCATTTTGACACAAATTTGAATGTGTTTCTGTTAAAATGTTTTTAAACACTTTTCTATCAGAAACCTTAAACTTGGTATATGTCAATTCTGATTTTGATTTAATTCCATATAATTCCATTAACAATTTGAATGATTCAACCCAATCGATATTGGAATGTTGATAAAAATTGTTAAAATTTTTGTTTATATACCATAATAATTTTGGATAATTAACTAAAAGATTTATTATCCGAAATTTGAAGTTTGAAAATTCTTCATTCTTTTCTAATTTTTCAGGAATAGGACCTTTTTTTACAAATAGCAAATCTGTAAAATACTTCAGATTATTTAATTTAACATCCTTTTTTTGAAGCATGTTCATTCACCTGTTCAAAAAAAATATGGAAGGATGAATTTTAATTCACCCCTCCATAAGTAGGTATTAATTTATTATTTTATAATGCCAATCCGCGAAGCATTTCTTCAACCAGTGAACGAGTATCATCTTTAGCAGGTCCACGACGCTTACGAACGACATTACCTTCTTCATCAACAGAAACACGCTTTGGAAGATACTCTTCCATGAATTTAACGTACTTAGCTTTTTCTTCTTCAGTAGCTAAAGTCTCAACTAAATTCTCAAGGTCTTTACGAGTCTTCTTAATTGTATTTCTAACTTGATTATCATTAATTTCAAGCTTTTTAGCAACTTCAACTACGCCTTCTGAATGGTAATTCTGAAGAATATACTTCTTCTGTTCAGGAGTCAACCGAGGAGCCATTTCGCGCTTCTTTTTTGGAGCGGCTTCTTCACCCTCAATTACTTCCTTCAACTGCTTCAGAACTTGCATCTACTTCAGTAGGTGCAGAACTATCAAAAGGATTTCCATCAGCAAATGGATTAGCATCTTTTGCAAACTCATTAAAATTATTAGCCATGACATGATTCCTTGAATTGAATTATTTTCGGATGATTGAGATTAAGTGTTCAAAACCAAGTGTATTGTTTAAACACAGTTTTTTCTTTATTTCAGTATCTGTAATACATGCCTCAATTAACAACTCATCATTACTATTAGCAGGAGGCAATATTGTATATTCTATAGGATTATGAATAATATAATCCAATTCCGAAGGGTTCATCTCACCTAACCCTTTGAATCTTTTTATAGTATAAGATTGTTTGGTATAATTGTCAATATCTTTCTTATCATATATTGGAATAAATATTTTTCCCTTAACAGCCCCATATAATGGAGGGAGTATTACTGATAGCCTTCCCTGTCGAATCAGATCCTTTGCGAACTTCCAGATTCCTATGGACAGCAGGACATTGATGTGGAGTCCATCGGGGTCAGCATCGCATATCAATTTTACTGATTTGTATCTATAATCTTTTTTACTTAAACTATCACTAGTATTTATCCCTAGAGCTTCCAAAATATATTTGAACTTTCCAGAAACTATTTTTTCTTTTGTATTATTAAAAGTATTAATAATTTTACCATTAATAGGCAAAATTGCTTCAGATTTTACTTTTCGTATCTTTTTTAAAGTACCAGCTGCGGAATCTCCTTCTAATATGTAAATAATATCTCCAGGATTATCTAAACAATCAATCAAAGGATTATCTGAAGATACTCTTTTTCCTTTTGTATTCTTAATCAGTTTAGATAAATTTTTATTTGATTTTTCTTCTTCAATTTCTTTAAATATCTTTTTAAAAAAATCTTCAGATCTTAATAATAGAGATATTCTAGATTTGATATTATCAAACATTTTCGAAATATTCGTAGTCATCTTTGTTTTATCTTGACTAGAATATTTTGGATTTTTTAAACTAATAGTTATGAAATATTTAAATCCATATAAAATATCAGATCTTGTAATATAATCAAAATTCAAGAATTCTTTTGAAACCAAATTATAATAAATTGTTGCGAAAGTAGTTAGAAATGTTCCTCCGCAAAATTTCAAATTTACTGCACCAAATGGATCTTTTACTTCTGATTCTTTATCATAAGTAAAATAAATAGCAATATCTTCTTTAGTTTCATTATCTAAATAATAAGCACTAAATACTGGAACTGATTTATCTAATTTAAAAATAGCTTTAAAATAAGTATCTAAATCTATTTTTATCAATGGTTTCCCATTAATTGTTATTTTAACTCTTTTATATTTAGCATTCAAATATAGTAATTCTTTTGTAAAAACTTCTATATTAAAATCTATCGAATCAAAATATTGAGGATCAACTTCAAATTCAACTCTTGTAGAAAACCAATTATTGGCTTCATATAATTTTTTATCTTTAAATATAGCATCTTCAAATAAATAATGATGGATCTGTTTGTCTTTTTTAATTGCCATACTCATTTTTGTTGATAACGCATTAATAGCTGTTAAACCAACGCCATGAGTACCTATTGAAAATTCATAAGCTCTGTCATCAAATTTACTTCCAGAAAATAGATAACAAGTAGCTGCAATTACTGAATCAGAAACTTCACCATTTGGTAATGTAACTTCATGAATAGGAAATCCTCTTCCATTATCACAAACAATAGCAGTACCTTTTTTAAAATCTAATGATATAGTATCAGCATATCCATTTATCACTTCATCAATTGCATTATCTAATACTTCTCTTAATAAGTGATTTGGATTTTCAGTACTACCAATATACATTCCTGGTCTTTTTCTTATATGTTCTAATCCATCCAATACTTTAATTTCATTAGCCTTAGACATATTTTACCTTTACTATTTCACAATTTGGATATTTATTTTTTATAATCTCAGATGCCATTTCGTGATTAGTTTTAATATTATGATCAGGAACTCTCAATGTTACAGTTTCAGTAATTCCGAATTTCCAAAATGCACCATCAAAATAATTAAATTTAATGATATATTCTTCTGTAGTCATTGAAATTTTTCCAAAAATAAATTATACAACAATATATGTATACAAGAAATTTTAAAACTTAATGTGTTAAAGTATTTTGGCTTTATTCCCTATTTTTTTAATTAATTCTCTAACTAATTTTTCATCTTCTTTTTTAATTTTAATTATTAAACACATCTCATTTCTTTCTTTTTTCCATTTTTTAAAAACAACATCTAAATCAGTTCTATCATTATCTGTAGAATATGAACTAGGATGATATTCACCACCTTCAATTTTTATTACATCAGTATCTTTAATAATTGAAATATCAAAATCGTCATCTACTTCTGAACCATTAATATATAAATTAAAATTGTCTATCCATTGTTCTGTTTCTTCATTGAATAAGTTTTTATCATTTAAAAACTCTTTCCATTCCAATCCAGTAGTATTAATCATTTTGAAATTCTCCAAAAAATTTAAAATAAAAGAAAAGAGGCAGTTGCCCGGAGGCAAAGGGAAGCACCCTCTTTTCTATGTCATAATATGTATATATAATTTGAGAAAACAAATCATTTTTATCAATTTAAAGCTATTAATATTTTGATATACATATTTGATTTTGCTGTATATTTTTATTCAATAATTGGAGGAAAAATGGATAGTAATCATTATTTAAAATCTTATATTAATTTAGATACTAAACAATATGTTATTTCTTATTTAAATACCGATTCAAATCATGTTGAAGAAGAACATTTTGATACAGAAGAACAATTAGAAGAATTTAAACATAAATTAGGAAGTTCATGTGATACTGTAATTGATAATTTTTTAAAAGAAAAATCCGAAGATGATTTTAAATTAGATATGGATGTAATTTTGAGATTTAAAAAAATATTAGAATTAGGATTTAATTATGTTATTATGCATTGGGATACTGCTTATTTAAGTTCTAACTGCTTAATAGATTTCATTTTTAATCATTATAGTGATAAAAATGTTAATGTTATATATGAAAATAAAACAACATATGAAGGATTATTAATATCATATGTTTTTGATAATTTTGGAAATATTCCTATAACTGTATCTCATGATATATTGGAAATGATTGGTTATAGAATGTCATTATTACATCCAGAAATAGATGCGGATTATAGGCATTTTTATAATTTCTTTTTGATAGTATTTAATGAACCCAAACATTT
>JADJGF010000003.1 GCA_016708125.1 Ignavibacteriota bacterium
TAAAGTTGAATTTGCGTAAGCAAATTAGACATTTACAAGACCATTTATGGATCTGAACAGGATATTTACTAAAGCGTCCACCTTCAAATGCCACTCCCAGTTTGAAGCTCTGTTTGTGAAAGACATTTCATCTGCAATTAGGTAACGAAAGCAGATGGTGCTTTAGTAAGTCCAGGGGAGACTGATTCTTACTCCAGACCAAGGAGAACTTTCAGTGATTATTTTTGTAAAAGATTCAAGAAACAGAGTGTTATCTCCAACTACAAAAGTAGATTGGATGAATAAGATGTTGAAAAAGAATAAAGCGAAATTAATTTGTCGAAAATTGATGTTGCTTCAATTGTCTTATCCAGTAACTTCAAAATCAAATGATGAATATGCTTATTTTATTGGAATTGACACTGGATATTCAAATATAGGTTTCTGTGTATTAAAAGAGTCATCTTCAAAAGTATTATTGTTGTTTAAAGGTGAAGTAAAACTAAGAACAGCAGATATTACTAAATTGATGACTGAAAGAAAAATGTACAGAAATATCAGAAGAAAAAATCGCAGATGCAACTGTAAAATACGAAAATTTAGATTTCCAAGATGGAGAAATAGAAGTAAGAATAAGGAAAATCCGACTAGAAATTATTTATTAAATGCTCATTTGAATGTAATTAAATATTTATTTAAATATATAGAAGAAGAAAAATCAATTATTAATTTAGAATATGCAAAATTTGATACAAATTTACTATCTGGAAATGGAAATTTACCAGGAAAAGGAACTGCATCTGAAGTTAATTTAGTTTCTTATATTTTAAAAAGAGATAATTATACTTGTTTAAAGTGTAAGAATCAAAATATTCCTCTTCAAGTTCATCATATTAAATTTAGATCTGCTGGTGGAACTAATATTTCTTCAAATTTAGCTACTGTATGTGTATCTTGTCATAAGAAGATTCATTCTGGAAATTTGAATAACAATTTTAAATTAAATGAAGAGAATTTTAAAGCATCTGGAATGTTAAATTCGGTGATGCCAAAGATATATTTAAAATTAGCAGAAAAGTATTGCATATACAAATTCTTTGGATATGAAACTAAATTTGATAGAATTAAAAGAAAAATAGTCAAATCACATTCTAATGATGCTTTGATTTTAAGTATGTTTAATGTGAATTTTAAAAATAAACAAATATTAAATTTCAATTTAAATTTGAATTTAAATTCATATAGACGACATAATAGAGCAGCAACTAAAAGAATTGAAGATAGAAGATATTACTTTAAAAATAAATTTTCTATTGCTAAAAATAGAAGAAAAAGATGCAATCAAGAAGATGATGCTTTGATTGATATAAGAAGAATATATTTAGATGCAAAATTAAAAGTTAAATCTGGAAAGATTATTTATAATTCAAGAACTAAAGATAAACCTTTTACTCCTGGAGATGTAATTTCTTTTAAATCAAAAGAAAATTACATTATAACTGGATTTAGTTCTACTCAAAGAAAAGCATTTTCTGATAAATATTCTTTTAAAATTAAAGAGGCATCTAATTTTAAAGTAAGAAGAAACAGCGGACTTACAATTTTGTAATTGTCCAATTCCTCCCCGGCCTAAAGGCTTCCCATAATGAACTTCGTTCATTATGGCGGAGTCTCCTTGGACACTAAAAGATGATAGAACACGCAAAGGAATTCTTTCCCTGTCAAGATGCTATTGATAAATTAGACAGTTTTAAAACTATAGAAGAAATTTTAACTTGGGATAAAACCCCTTTCTGTTGCTATTGGTATGCTTATTATGTTGCTAATGGAAGAGTTCCAATATTAGAACCAATAATTTTAAAAAATTCAGGAGCAGCATATTGTTATGCCAAGTATGTCATTTGGGGAAGATGGCCTGAAGGTGAAAAAATAATTAAAAAATCAAGACAATGGGGGTATCAATATAAAGAATTTGCTTCAAAAGTAGATGCAGGACTAATTAAAAAACCAGATTATAAATTTAATTTCAACTAAGGAATTTATCATGGAACACTTTCAAAAACTAATAAGAATTTGGATATTGAGGGATATTTTTACTGGCGAAGAGATGATTTCACAAACAAAAAAACCAGATGAAGATCAATTAAATACTGATGTGAAATTTAGAAACCACACCTGCTTTTGGTATCATGAGTACGATTTTGCTGCATCATTTAATAATATAATTAAATCATCAGATGGGTTAGCAGCTTAAATTATCAATCCCGCCGCCTAAGAAATTAGGTAGCGGGAATTTTTTTTACGAAATTTTTAAATTAAACCACTTTCTGCTAATGATTTAATTTCTTCAGGAGAATATCCTAACTCTTTAAAGATAACTAAACTAGTAACTTTTAATTTACCACTAGCTTCTCTTTTACTATCTTTTAATGCATTATCCATATTTTGTTTTACTAACTGTTCTGATAATTTTTCAAATGATTTATATACATCATTTAATTTATTATCAATAATACTTTCAATATTATCTTTAGACATAAATTTACTATTAGAATTAGAAATATTCTCATTAATATTATCTAAATCATTAGAATATCCTGCTAATTCTTTTACTAATTTAGCAATTTTACTATTAAATTCTTTCTCTAAATTATCTTTAATTTCATTAAATTCTTTTTTTAATTCATTAAGTATTTCAGTAGAAATAGTTCTATATACTTCATAAGGCATTTCGAAAAATGATCTATCATTAAAATATATTAGTTTATTATCAATATGGTATACTTTTCCAATATATTTACTATCATAAAAGTAACCATCATCGCCTTTAGTATGACTAGGCATAATATGAAGTTTTTCAATTGTCATTTACATTTTCCAAAATAGTTTTAGTGAAATCGACTTTATTAATATCTACTAAACTAGAAGAATTTCTTAATTTCATAGCTGAATTAACACCGAGATCATTTACTATTCCACCAGAAACAATTCCTATTTTATTAGTGTTTAGTTCTTTCCATAAATCCCCATAACATATTTTACAAATCCCAATAGAAGATTTACAATAAATAGGAGATCTTAATAATATTAATTTATTTTCTAAAAATTTAGCATTTGCGATATTTTCAATTTCTCCAGATTCAGTATTTAAATAATATCTACCATTTAATTTACCAGTCATGCTTGGCAGTACTTTTAATTTTAAATATTTTTTAGTTCCACAATCATTTTCATCTAATAAAATATTAGAATTAGCAAATACTACTTTTCTAGCTAAATATCCAGGTTCCTGACTAGCATTAGACTTATAATATTGTCCATATCTAGCTTCGGCGGCGGTTAGATAATATTCTTTTAAAGTTAATCCATCAGTTGCTAATCCATTAACAATTGGTTTTGATATATTACCTTCTAAATCCACTACAGTTCCTTTAGCAATCATTAATGTAGCTAAAGTTAATGCTGTTGATTTATTACCATTACATCCAGAAAGAATAATATCATATAATCCAGAATTTCTTTTTCTTAAATATTCTAAATATTCTTTACTAATATCAACACTTCTTTTTAGAAATTCATCTGGAGGCAAATCAGCATTTAACATTTCTCTTTTTCTATCTATAATAAATTTAGGTAGTTCAAAAGAAGAAATATCATAACTAGCTGGAATAAAAGTTGCCATTTTAAAACTTTCAGAATTTAATCTAGTTAATGCATCAGCTATAGTTTTTGGATCTGTATATTTAGCATATATTTTTTTAATTATTTTTTCCAATGAACCTTTATTAACTTCATAATCAATATATTCAAAATCATCTGGAAGCACTAAATTAAACCAAATTCTTCCTAAAGTTAATCTTTTAATTTTATTAGATGTTTTATCCGAAGAATAATCATATTTATCTGAAATATTAACTTCTTCTTTTTTTAATTCATCATATACCATTTCTAATTTATTTATTAGCATGTTTTCATTATCCGAAGTAATTCATCCAAAAATGGAACTTTCCCTATAACTTTCCACGCAACTTCATGTTTTGCTTTAATTAATTTTTCTACAGTATCTGCATCTTCTTGTCTGCAATAAACAAAACCATTTTGAAATTTCCCTCTACCGACACGATTTATTATCTGTGTTAATGAAGATTGGTTTAATGGACCAAATCCACCATCATCAAATTTATTAATAGTTGGAATATATAAGTGTTTACAATCAACATTTGCACCAATACCTAATGCATCAGTAGAAATTAATAGATAAATTTTTCTTTTAGCAAATAATTTTTGAATAGTATCTTTATGCTGTTGATGCATAGCACCCATCATTATTCCAATTCCAGATAATACTCCTTGATATAATAAATTATTATCATCTTTAATATCGGTTATTTCGTCTGGATCTTGTTGCAGATTATAATCTCTTTTATTTAATTCGCCAAGGTTAAAATATTTTAAAAATTCAATTTCATCTACATATTCTCCCATTTTATTTTGAAATGGACTTGGTAATTTTAATTTATTATTCTTGTGCTTATTTAATTCTTTTGGAGTTAAATTAGAAGAATTATAATAATCTTTACTAATTATTGTTTTATTAGTTTCTCTATTAGCTATTCTTTCAATATCGGATGCATAATTAACATCAGCAGATTTAATATATTCATTTCTAACTTGTATAAATGGAACATTTTTTTTAATTTCATTATCATAAAAATTTGATTGTGGGTGTTTTGGTAAGTCTTTTACCACATTTTTCAACATAGATATTAAACTTTGCTTGGCAAATTGTTTAGTAGAAAAAACTATCATAATACTATTTGATTGGCGAGATCTAACAATATTTTTAATTAAGTCTTCTCTAGCTTTAACTGCATTTGATATTTCAGGAGAAGATAATGATTGTAATGGAATAACAGTTATTTTAGAACGATTACTAGTTCCGTCAGTTGGTAATCCTATTTTTTCTCCGGTATTTGGATGAACTCTATTTATATTTGGAACAAATTCAAATTCAACTTTTAATATTGATTTAAAATTATCATTTAATATTGTTAATGATTCATCATTAACACTTCCAGTTAATAGATGAATTTTTGTTGAACTATGCCCTATTTCTTTAATTATTTTGCATAGAGATTCAAATAACTTTCTACTATCCGTACTTAAAGTTTTATTAGAAGAAGAATCGGACTCTGGTTTTGGAATAAGTTCTTGAACTTCATCAATTATTACATGTTCGAATTTATTTTTAATAACTCTTACATTAGTATTTATTAATGTTGGGTCTTTAACACATATAATAACAGGGACCATTTTATTTTTTAGAAATGGAAGTATCGAAATAGTTTTTGGACTAAATTCATGTTTTATTCCAGATTGATCTACAGATGATGTAACACACTCTTCAGCAAATGATAATATGAATTTTTCTTTTTCAAATGGAGTCATTTCAGTATTATTTAATGCATTTTCAAAAACAGACTTTGCAGTTCTAGTTTCGGTAAGACTATTATTTACATTACTTTGTAAGTCAGATAATGCAGCTAAAATTCCATATTCTGAATCTCTAATAAAATCATTAAATTTTATTTGTCCTGCCAATTGTCTAGTAGGAACAATATAAAATATAGTAGGAAGTTCATTATTATCAGGATCAGCAAGAAATTTAACTAATTTTTCAAAAAAGTAAGCTTTAATTGGACGAGTTTTCCCGCCGCCAGGAGGTATAGAAATAATAGTATTTTTATTTCTATTTTTAAAAATTTCATAAATATCATGCTGCCAACTAGTTAATGGAACTCTATGTAAACTACTAGTTGATTTATTAAAATCATAAGGATCAACTCTTGTAGGATTTTTATTTCCTAATATGCTTTCAGAATAACATCCACAAGAATTCCAACTATAAGTAACAGTACCATTCATAACAATAGGATTACTAGCAATTGGACATAATTGATTTTTATCTACATTTAAACTACGACATCCTATTTTGCAATTTAATTCTGAATCTAAATTAATACATTTTCCATACATATTTAAATTATTAACTTCAATATCTCTATTAGTATTTGAAGATATTGCATACGGATTTGTATATGGATTTGCAGGTTCAACTACAGAATGATTTTGAAAATTACCAGGATTAGTTAATCCAAAAATTTCATAAAAAATATTTTTATTCATAGTCTTTTGTCGCTCTAAAAATAGTAGCAACAGCATCTAAAGTAGGAGTGTATAATATATTCTCCATAGAAATAGGATTCTTCCACTTTGATTTAGTATAAACAGGATTCATCTTTTCTCTTATTTCTGTTTTCGCTTCTTCTGTAAATACTGGAATAATTGCAACAGTATCGCCATCACAATTTGGATTTACAATCATTTCTGATCCAAGAAAACTTCTTATATTTTCAGATTCCATAGTAAAATCATATGCAATTGATTCTTTTTTATTAGTAATTGTATCATCGAGAATATGATGGATTATAACTTCTTCATTATTATATTCTGAGAATTCTACTTTATTTGCAGGAATAAAATCAATATTATCCATATCTTGATATTTTAATAAATTAAATTCCAATTCAGAAGTAATAAATTTTGAAAAATTAGCAAAATCGAATTTTTTAGATGTAGTAGAATACTTCTTAAAATGATTTTTTGCATTATCAGATTCAAATAAATATTTTGAGATTTCATTAGGATAATAATTTAATTTTTTAGATTCAGAATCAGAATTTAAATGATTAAATAACGAAAATGATTTATTTTCATTAATAATCAAATTATTAACAATATTCCAAAAATCAAAATTAGTTTTTGAAATATTTATACTTAAAAAATTATATGCTTTTTTAATATTATTTAATAATTTAAATTTTTGTTTTATTACCGGAGACAACGAAAATCTCAATTTAAAAATATCATATAATTGTTTAGTTAAATATTTTGAATTGGAATATAATGAAAAAGTAGTTTTATTAATAGAACCATCAGAATCTATTAATCCAGCTGTTAATCCATATAAAAATTCATCAGTAGTATTTAATATCCAGTCAGGGAGTTTT
>JADJGF010000004.1 GCA_016708125.1 Ignavibacteriota bacterium
AAATAAAATTTCACAAACATCAAAATATGATCTTAGATTATTTTCAAAATCTAATTCTGACATTAAATTATTTCTTGATTGAATATATTTTACTAAATTCTCTCGTAATACTTCTTCAATTTCTGCATCTTTTCCATCATAAGCACCATAAACTTCGGCTTCTATAGCACTAGGATTAAATCCAATAGTAGATGTTGTAATAATATTATCATTAAATCCAAAATCTATTAATGTAAATAATCCTGATGGAGACACAGTATTACTACTTATATTTCCTAATTTCCCTTTTGTAGTTTTTAAATGAATTAAAATATCAGAATATGGAATATATTTTCCATTTATTCCAGATCCAAATTCCAAAATTAATTCATTTTTTGGCGACACTTTGAAAAAAATAACTTTTTCATCAGGAATAGAAAATGATTTATTCTGTCTTAATTCATATTTTTCATAAGTAGTTGAATCACGTTCTTTTACTTCTATATCTAAAGCATAAATAAAATCAGTTAATGCAATAGTATGAACATAATGTGTTCCAAATACATAATTAGTAAGTTTTACACTTTCTTCAATCAAATCATATTGTTTTAAATCTACTATCTTAATAACTGAATTCGAAGGTAATAAAGGAATTATCTCAAATCCATCTTTTGATTTTATTTCGCAATTTATTCTAAATGAATTTGTTGGTAAACCAATTTCTGTCATTACTCTATCAAATATTATTTTATAATCAGCATCTAAATTATAATTTAATTTTTCTATTGATAAATACATTCCTTCGCTTATTACAATTTCTCTTTTTTTAATATTAGTAGCGATTAATGGAAATGAAGTAAAATCAAATTTGAATACGCCTTGAATTACTGAAGGAGTTGCAAATCCAGGGACATATCCATAAACATCCGAATGATAAATTAAATTAGTATTATTAGATGCTGTTACTGGAAATGCTTCTGCAAATAAATTATTATAATAATTCTTAGTATCAAATTGAGTATTACCTAACAATTCAAAAAAAAATCCAATAAATCCCAATCTATTTATATTAACATCATCTACATCTAAATCAGTTTTTAATTGTTTATAATAATACTGAATAAAGTCATCTGGTGTTACTAATGAATTAATGTTATCCATGAATTTGGCCTTCGTTATTTAACACAAATCCGAGTTTGGATTTGATATGCGACTGCACTTATTAATATTTTTCTATACAATTCATTTGAATTATAATTTGGTAATGAACTTCCAATTATAGAATCTGCAATTTTGGCAATTGTATCTGCCGATCTTCCATTAACAATTTCTTTATAAACAATATTTGGATAAAATGAAGGAGAACAAATATTTGATACTTGAATATTAATTCTATATAATGTGCTATACATTAATGTCAACATCACATTTACATTTTCTATAACTTCTGGATTATGAACTGCTGCTATTATTTTGGCTATAACTGGTTTCTCTACATTGGGGAATTTTTCTGATAAAATCAATAGAAATGAACTATCATATGGCGGATATTTATTATTAATTAATGAATCTGTAATATCTGCTATTTCCTTTTCATATGTTTTTATATCAATAGCTGGTGCATTATTATCAGTAATATAAGAATGGCTTGCATATTTTGAAGGAGTATCTACAGGAATTATTGATTGGGTAGCATTTTGAGGAACACTATCAATAGCATCTTGAACAGTGATAATCTTTTTATAAGTATTAGTTATCACTTCATTAAATTCATCATATAACCAATTCTTTTTAGCTGGAACATAATTTCCATTCGAATCTGTAATATAATTTCCATTAGCATCTTGCATAAATTCCAAAACAAACCCTTCATAAGATGCACAAAAATAATTTATATTATACATTATAATTTGATTATCAGTTCTATTACCAAACAAATCTTTAACTGGTAATGATTTTGGAAAAATCCCTGACGCTTTTCCTATATAATTAGGAACATCCATATTTGATTTAAATTTTAAATAATAAAAAGATGCCATATAATCCAATTCTTTCGAATCTATATATTCATCTAATGGAAATTTATTTCCATAAATAATATCTTTAATATAATTAAACCAATCAGAATGAAATCCGTATATCTTTAAAGTTTTATCATCAATATATCTAACAGATAAATCTTGACTAGTAGTAAAACCACTAACATATTGCATTTCACTTCCTGATGATATTTCAATACTTGATGTTTTTAATTCGATATCATTAACATCAAATTCTACAGCAAAAATCATAAAATCTTGAAATCTATCTTTAAATAATATCTCAGGAGTATCATATTCCAAATCTCCTGATAAATGAGGTGGATACATAAAAATTATTGAAAATCCATTTATATCAAAATCATAAGTAGAATCGAAAAATGTTTTATAAAAATATTTAAAAAAATCGCTAATATTTTCTACATCTGCTTTTTTAGTAAGATAATCGAAATAATTTTTGGCTTTTGTTAATAATGAATTTTGAATATTAGTATACAATTGTTGGGTCGGAATTGAAGCTGTATTGTCATTAATCAATATATTATTAGTAGAATCATTTATTGAATCTATAACTGGTTCTATAATAAGTGGGGAATCATTTAATATTTTATTATTATTCCCATATACTATAAAAGGAATATCTTTATTAATTGTAGATGAGGTTACATTATTTATATTAGAATTTAAAGAAATACCTTCAAAATCAGTATATTTTAATTCTAAATTAGTTGCATTATCAAATGATACATTAGCAGATAAATTATCAAATAAAATATTCGGGTTTGATTCTAACTGTACATTATTCAAATAAAATAAAATATTATTATTATCTGGATTTGTGTTTATATTTATAGTGTTATTTTCTATATTATTATATTTAGTACTATTTACTAATACATAACTAGAATCATTATCAAATCCAATATCTTTAATAGTTAAGGTTGGCATTTAATTTTTACCTAAAAATAGCCGCTAAAATAGTTATCTATTCTAGCGGCGGGATTTTTAATTAAAACATATTCTTCTGCGAATATTATAAGATATTGCATAAATTATTAATTTTCTATAAATAGCTTTCTGTGTATCTGAGATAGCTTCATAGTCGAATTTTTTCTCATATTTATTTTTAAATATTTCTATTAATAATTTATCACAAATATTTTTTATATTCACAACATCTTGAGTATGTTTAGATGAAATTATTCGTCTCAATATAACATCTGTATAAAATGTTTGAGAACAAATATCATCTTTCTTAATTCCCATTAATCTTCTGAAAATATTTTGTAGTAATTCATCAATATAATCATTAAAATTTAAATCATGAATACAAGAAACTAATTTAACAATATTTTGTTTATTAATTCCTCTAATTTCAGAAGATAACATATTTAAAAATTCTTCATCATATTTCGGAAAGTGATTCATTACAATAAAATTTGATATATCACTTATTTGATCATCATATGCTGATGAACTAAAAGCACCATCAATATCATAATCTTCTGAAGAAGTAGATCCCGATTTAATTGTACTTATTTTTAAATTATTTTCTTTTGCTTTATAATAGAATGGTTGAAGTCCAGAGGCATACTTTTTTTCTCCAGATTTCAAATTTAAAATAGGATTGGAACGAAATACTTGTTTTACTCTTGCATAACATTGTTCAAATATTCTTTTTGATTCTGTAGAATTTCCTAAATAGGAATTTTTATATTTTTCCCATATAGTAGGTGAAAAATGATTAACTAACATTTCAAAAGGACTATTATGATTTTTAGAAATGAATTTATTATTCATCATAACTGATGTAACATAATTCATAGTATCTGGATCGCAAAATTTAATAGCCCCAATTATCCTACCATTCCAAATTCTAAATAATAATAATGAAAGAGAGTTTTTTGCTAAATCATCCATTCTAAATTTTATTGCACACAAATGAACCAACAATAATATATGATAATATGTATTATTGTGCATATGTGCTTCTTTTGGAACTATCCATTGAGATGCAAATGCTTCCGATATTTTATATAATGGAATTGAATCTATTTTTGAAAAAGTAGCAAGTACTTCTTTTTCTGGAATCATCATTCTCATACAATATCCTTTACTATATTGCCTAACAGCATCAGCATGGACATTGTATATCAATTTTTTATATTCCACATCTAAGTTTCTTAAAAATAGTGAATCTACATTTTTAATATAATTTTCTATTTCGATTACCAATTTATCAATTGGCTTGTCCATGACTCAAACACCAATAGCAATGATTTTTGATAAATCTAAAATATTTTTATTAAAATTTTCAAGATGAAAATTTAATTTTTCACTATCAAAAAATTCTTTATACATTTCAGATTCTTGTAATTCTTTAATTTTCATTTCTGAATAATATGGAAAACTTATTTTACTTAATAAATTTTTAATTAAAATCGTTTTATATGAAAATTCTAAAGAAGTTTTTGGCTCAATTCCTTCATTTTCTAATAAAAAATTCATGAGACATTGAAATTACAACATCTTTATATTTTTTCTCTTTTTCTCTAGAGGTCAGATTATAATATTGTTTTTCAAAATGTTCATTGATAATTCTAGATGATTCTTTATTTAATTCCTCTTTACTAGAATCTAAATCTAATTCTTGAAATCCATAAATTTTTGGCTTTATATTTGCCAATTCATAAATAGATTTCACATCTTCTTCAATTTTACTAATTATAGATTTTGCTACTTGAAGTTGTTCTTCATTTAATACTTTTAATAATGAATAATAAACATTTTCATCAATATTTATTTTTTTAATATATGCAGATTCTGAAAATTCTTCAATTTTACTATTAATTATTGGACGTTTAATCTCACTCATCAATTTTACTTTATCTTCTGCTTTTTTTCTATTTTCTTTAATTCTAGCCAATGCAGACATAGATTTTTCTGTTAAATCATAACGATCTGTAAAATTCATTTTTTCTCACCTTTTAAAACATTTGAATGGCGTTTTTTTGAACTTTAATATAACTACTAATCGAAGTAGAATTTAATTTTAAAGTTCTATTAAGATAATTCCATTTATAATAAATAGTTTTTGTTTTATTATCTACAACTATAATATTTGGAATTTTTAATCTATTGTTTAATAAAGTCATCATTCTTCCAATATCATTATCTGCAGCTTTGATATTGCTGAATTTTTCTTCTTTTCTTTCTGTAGAAACAATCATATTAGAAAAACTTCTATATGCCAATGCATTATATAAACTAAGAATATATTCTGAAGGAACGACCAAAATATAATTTGGAAAACTAAGTGCGTTTTTTCTTTTTATTTCTATTTTACATTTTAATTCTTTAAAATATTCACACAGATGTCCAACGAATGAATAATAGAAACAAAATGAAATCAATTCTGTTAAATTAGAATACACACTTGAAAAAAATCCATTGACTCTTCTAGAATCATTTATTCCAGTTAAAGAATTAAAAACTGCTGGAATACTAGACCCATCCCATATTGCTTGTGGATCATTTCTATTTCTAGTATTTTCAAAAAATGATCGAACTATATTATAAATATTATTATCAATATTATCAATATCATTCGAAGTTACATTATTATTAGAAACTCTAATCATAAAATTAGTTATTAATTTTTTAACAGATATTAAATTGGTAATATTAGTAGTCAAGTCATCCATAAAATCAAGTAAATTTCTCAATGATAAATCTGATAATGAAAGTCTTAATGAATGAATCTTGTCAAAATTTTCTTTAATAGAAATCCTATTTAAATCATTACAAAAACTTTCAATATCTCTAATCATATGTTCGCTATTTTGAGGACTTAATATTTTAGAATCTCCATTTGAAATATTATATAAACCAGCTAATACCGCATTAAATAAATCATCAGAATCATTATCTGTAGTTAAATTAATAAGTGAATCTGCAATATTTTTATATTTTAATGTGAAATCGATATTATCTGTATGTGGATCTACTAACACATAAACTAAAGACTGTAAAATTCTAGTAACATCTTTAGTAATAAATCCCATAAATAAATTAGAAAACTTAGTCATAATTTCTGCTTGAAAATTTCTCAAATCTAACTGAGATGCAGAAATTTGTAATATACTTCCAGATGCTCTGCCTATTCCTACTTCTTCTAACCATCTATTTTCATTGAAAATTGGAGAAATAAATCTAAAGTATTTATCTAAATTATCACCAATTGCATTTTGTAATGCAGAAACATCATTTCCTGTTATAGTAGTTGATTTTGTAAATTCTTTTGGGTCTATTCTTCTTGTTAATCTTTCTTTATTTGGATCGCTGTTACTTAATCCATTAGCACTATTATTATATAATAAATTCATGAAATTATTTCTTGGAATTTTTCTAATATAATTTTTAACTGTTTCTAATGTTGTATCAGATGTTAGTTCCAAACTATCTGCTAAACATAAAAATAATATCCAGAATAATACTTGTGAATCCATTCTAATTTCTTTAGTTCCTAATATTAATGGAACTGTTAATAAATTTTCAACTATAATTGGTGTGGCTATTGGACGCAAATTATCATAAACTGGATCATTGGTTATTTGTAATTTAATAAATTCTTTAAAATTATTCAACTGTTGTTGAATTTCTTCTCTATTATGTAATTGAATCTGTCTTTGATTTAAAGATGCTAATGAAGCCATCATTTGTTGTGCTGGAGTATTATCAGTTATTCCAGCAGGAGCCATATTATTTAAAGATGAATACAATTTAGCAGATGGATTGGTATAATCATTTATTTCATGATTAGAACCACCTAATGATGTAACTGATGATGTTATATTTAAAATATTTGCAGATTTAATTTGTGATGTTATTTGAACTGAAAAAAAATCTCTGAGCAAAGGACCCCATTCTTTTGCAAGAGTTTTATCAATTACAAATGGATATGTGAAAATAAGACTTTCGTCAGTATTTGTTAATCCCGCTGGATTTTTTACCATCTCAAACGGAGATATTCTATTAGTATTTTGTGAACTCAATTTCAATTTGTAATCTCCAACCCCTAAATTAATTAGGGGTATGTGAGCTATGAATTTATTTTACGGTAGAACAAATTTCTTTGAATAAACAAAAGAAACAAGCTTTTTTATCAACATATTTATTAGTCATTTCTGGAATTTGTTTTAATTTTCTATATTTATTCAATTCATTTAATTTATCTACCATTGCTCTTTCCATATTAACAATATTGAATTTAGATAAATCGAGTTCTATAGTTTTTATAAACCAAAACTTATTATTTCTTGATTTTAAAAATTTCTTAAGTCTTTTTGAAAATTCAATATCTTCTTCAATAGATTCCGTTTCTGCAGATACTAATTCATGGCAAATATAAATAAACTGAAGTTGTTCTATTTTATATTTATCTAATTTTGGGTGGTTATATTTTCTAGATTCTCTTTCAGTATAAACTTGTTCTTTAGCTTCATCCAAATGGGTTTCTAACAAATGTTTATATAAAATTGATTGGAATAAATCTTTAGTTCTTGGAAGATTTGTTTTTATAATCTGACTATAATCCGTATAATTACATGATTTTATTTCTACTAATACATTATTATTAATAAGACAATCTAATTTTACAGAAATATTTTCTGATAAAATTCTTAAATAAGTTTCTTGTTCAGTAAATATACTACTAGATTGTACAAATTCATGACATGCTGTTCCTAATCTAGTTCTTAGTTTAACTGGTAACCAAGAATCACTATAATCTTTTAATGGATATTTAAATATTCTAAATAATACCGACCTAATACAATTATGTGCTAAATCATAAGCATTAAATCTTTCAGATGAATCATGAAAATATCGGTTATCTGATGCTGATTTTAGTTTTAATTCTCTAATGAAACTGTTAACATCAAATACTGTTAAAGGTTTTTTAATATCATTATTAATATTTATAGAATCCATCTCTTCAAATTTATTATTTTGTAAACCAGTTAATAGATCGGTAAATTCCATATTTAGAATCTCACTTCTTGTTGATTACTTGGGATAAAATGTTCTCCAACAAATTGTTTAGAAATATCTAACAATGCGCTGTAGTTCCCTTCAGAGGCTGCTTGTATTTTTCTTTCTAAAATATTAACCCATCTGGAATGTAATGTAGAAGCATTAATAATTCTTCTATTTCCAGAATTAAATAAATAATTTAATAAAATTAAGAATCTATCAGAAAGTTCTTTGTAATTTTCTCTAACTTCATTACATGTCCCTATATCCGCTGGTATTCTTCCTAAATCTAAAAGAGTATAAATTTTTGTATTAGCATATATTGTATTTGAATTTTTAATACAATTTATATACAATCCAGCATATTGAGCTATAACTGTAGTTAAAGAATCTAATCCACAATTTACTAAACATTCTAATTGAATTGAATCTAATTTATATTTTCCTTTACCAAATATATTTTTTATCATACCAACAAATCCAGGTTCATCTCTAGTGATTCTTTTAAAACCATCATTAGAATATAAACTATTTAATGCTAATTTTAATGTACTGTTATGTTTTGAATAAAATTCTTCTGGTATTTCGCATTTTGCTAAACAATTATGGTAATTATTACTGATTAATATATTTAAAGATTGAGATGTTTTTGTCATAGAATTTTTAAAAGCAGTAATAGCATTCGAAACTGAATCTTTTAAATTACGATATATTAATGTAATACTAGAGAAAAACCCTGGTTGATCATGTAATAATAAAGTAAAAACATAAAATATCAATCCTAAAGATGTTGCTAATACTCCTAATTCTAATGACAATGCCATGTTACTTTCTTCTACAGATTCATATCTATCATCAATTAATGAATATAAAAATTTCTGTTGATTTGATTTTGATATAGAATGAAGATAATTATACATATTATAATCTTGTGTTTTTAATTCTTCTAAATGTTCAATTATCAAATATTTTATATTATTTCTTTCGATTTCATCAATTCCTCTATCAGAGATATATGATTCAATCATTAAATTAATAAATTGTCTATTCATCTAAAATTATAATTCCGGCGGCGCATCCAAAGAATGACTATTTTCAATAAATCTAAATAGCCCCTTATGAATTCTTTCTTGAATAGATATATCTAATGCCGAATCAAAAATTCTTCTAAATTCTGGTTCGGTTTCATATTTTTCTTTTAATTTTTTTTCAGTGAATTTATCACTTTTTTCAATAACTTGTCCAGTACTTGGATTAATTATAGTAATAACTTTACTTCTTTCTTCTGCATTAATAGCTAGTGGATATACTAATTTTTCTGCTTTGTTTCCAGTCATCTTCTTTTCTGTTCTAGTCATTTCTGACATAAACAAATATTCACTATATAATGGAATTACACCATATTTTTTATCAAAAACAATAGGAACTTCTCCACCAGATGGGGCTAATTTATTCTTTTCCATGCGAACACTAATAACATGCCCATCTACTCCAAATCCATCATTAGCATATAATGTTGTTAATTTCGATAAATACATCCATTGTTTTACAGCATGTTGGAATGATGAAACATTAGTTGCAGATTTATAATTATTGAAAGTCCCAACAGATTTTTCATCTTGCGGAGCAAATTTACTTTGAATTTTAATATTGCTTCTAATTTGATCAATAATTAAAAAACTTATTCTATTCATCATTATAGTTTGTTTATATTTATTAATAAAATATGTCAATTCTCTTGCTTTATATCCAATAATTTCATTAGGATCATCGGATGTTATTTCTTTTGAACTTGGAGTTGCAGCAATAGAATCCCAAATAATTAATACTTTTACTTCAAAATCTGATAATTCTTTTGATTTTGATTTAATTGCATTTTCAAAATCATATTTTACTTTTACAGTTTTATCAATAAATTCAAATACTTGATTCAATGTCATTATACTTGGAATATATGACACTCTAGTAGTATCTAAATCAAATGTTTTCATTCTATTTTCAAAATATTTACTATTTTCAATATTAGAAGAACCTTCAATATCTAAATATACAATAACTGAATTTTTATGAGTTTTTTGAAATACTGATGCAAATTGAAAAGCAATTGTTGATTTTCCAGTTTCTGGAGTACTTGATAATATAATCGGAGAACTAGAACACAATCCATTTCCTAATAATGCATCTAAATGTCTTATTCCAAAAGGAGTAACAATTGGAGGAGGTGCTATAGTATTTCCAAAATTAGAAAGAAGAATATTATCAAAAGTAGTTTTTAATCTAGCTGTTAATTCTGTTTCCATATCTGACATTTGAAGGTTCTCTCATTGTTAAGGTTACAATTTGTATTTTTCATCATCTTTAAATAAAGAATTCATATCAAAATTTTGTATAGATTTAAGCACATCATCATTTGATGGTGGCGCATCATCATCATTAATTTTTTTCATTTCCAATTCAATTAATTTTACAGATTTATATTTTAAATCTCCTTCTTGACCTCTATATTTTTGTCTTAAATCAATTAAAACTGCTAAATTGCTATAAAAAGCAGATAATAATTTCATTAATTCATTATATACTCCATACGTTTTTGCTTTATCTGCTCCTTGAACTGTTGCAATTATACCGAGTATATTTTGTAATTGCAATTTCAATTCTACTATTTTATCTTGTACATCATTAATTTTAAGTTCAATATATTTGATATCATTACTTAGATTTGAAAAATTAGAATCGAATTTAGTATAAATTTCTTCAGACATAATCAAGCTCTTTAATTTCTAGATTATTAAGGATTATAGAAAGAAAATCTTTAAATTGAGGAATAAATATTTTAGTATCTATTGCCAATATCGATAGAGTATAAGGATCAATAAATTCGCCATTTGTTAATGAATATTCTAAATTTTTAGAAATAGATTCTGCCATTATTGTAGAATATTCTTCGCCTATCATTGGCGTTATTTTAATAAAAACAGATTCATAAATTATATTTTTTATCAAAGCACGTTCATAATATGAAAATTTTTTTTTATTATTAAAAATTTTAATTGATCGTAATAATTTATATATCAATGGGGTTTGTTCTTTTAAACTATCCAATTCTTTATTCATATCTAAATTATATTTTAATGTTAATAACTTACTATCATAAATTACATTTTTTTCTACTATTATAGAATATAGTTTTTGAAAATCATTAGGTAAAATCTTAGTTTTTATATCTGTAATATTAGAATTTATTCGTTTTAATACTTCTGATTCATTACAGAGAATGTAAATTTGCGATAATTTTATTCCATCTTCGAATAACTTATATCTATTAGAATTAAGCATTTGTTCTGTCAGACTCGGTATGAATGTATCATCATCTATCACCCCAGTTGCAGTTTGAATATATAAAAAAATTATATACTTTATAGAAGATTCATAATATTCGTTATAAGTTTCTATAAGTAAAATTGGATCTATATCTAAAAACATTCCTTTTAAAAATATTTCAAATATTACTAATGGTTCTATTTCATATAAAACATCTTTTAATAATAAATTTATTAATTTTAAAAAATATGTTCTAACATAAGGAAAATTTACTATAATATATTTTAATAATATATCAAAATATTCTGGTCTGTTTTTTATTAAAATTGCAAATTTATGAACTTGATAAATTCCAGATGCTATTTTG
>JADJGF010000005.1 GCA_016708125.1 Ignavibacteriota bacterium
TCTAATAAATACAAATTAGAAATTGCATCAGGGACGTTGATCCTGACATTGATTCCTTAAAATATTGGAGTTTTATTAATGACTTTAATTGTATCTCTTAAAGAACTCGTTCATGCTAAAAATGTATTTGTAAAACTATCACAATCTTCTTTTGATATTAAAACTGCTTATAAACTTTCTAGATTGATTTTAGTCTTAAATACTGAATATTCTAAATTTGATGAATTTCGTATTAAGCTTGTTGAAAAATATGGAACTCTTCAAGATTCGAAATATATTATTAAAGATGAAAATCAAGAAATTTTCAATTCTGAGTTTGAATCATTACTATCAGAAGAAGTCGAGATTAATACTACTAAATTTAAAATTTCTGATTTAGAAAAACATGATTGTGTTTTGACTCCAGTAGATATTTTTGCAATTGAAAAATTTATAGAAGATTAAAAATATAATCCCGAATTGTAATTAATCAATTCGGGATTTTTTTTGAGATAGTATCATATAGAGGTTACATGGAAATGTTATATAAACCATGTCAAAATTTTTACGTTTCTGATAGTAATAATTCAATACTGTATAAAAACACATCTAGTCAAATTCATTCAAATTGTACTTATATTGTAGATACTAGACTTGGGGAATTAAGTTTAATACTTCCAGCAAATCCAGAAACTGGAGATATAATTGTTTTGCTTGATCCAAGCAATTATTGGAATGTTAATAATGTAACTGTTATTAACAATACTAAAAAAATAGCAGGAAAATATGAAAATTTAATTATTAATATATATAATATATCATTAACTCTGATTTATGTCGGAGATAATTCTTTTTATGGATGGATGATTCATATAGAAAATACGTTAAAGGGGTAGAATTTATGATTACATTTAGTAATATTTATGGGGTTAATTGTTCTGGTAGTGGTGGATTTAGAAAATTATCAAATGATGCTTTTTGTTTAACAAATGCCACTTATGAAGCACAAGTAAATACCCTAATTTTTTTAGATACTAGAAATGGAGAATTTTCAATAAATTTTCCAACAATAGCTGAACCCGGCGATACTATTATATTAGTAGATACTGGTGGAAATTTAAAATTAGAAAATGTTGCAATATTAAATTTAGGAAAATTATTTACAACACCAGTTACAGAATATTTGGTAGATAAGAATTGGTCAATTACTAAATTTGTATTTGTAACTTCTGCATATGGTTGGATAGTAGATCATACATTTTTAGATCATTCATTAGCAGAAAATCCTATTAATAACATTCCAGAATTTATTTGGAATTATATTGCAAATGCTAATTCAACTATTATTGCTACAGCTACAAATTTAAATGAAGCAGATATTTTATTAAATGATGCAATTATTTCGATTGCGGCTGCATTAAATGCTGCATTAAGCACAATGACAAAATCTGTAAATAATATTACTCCAGATAGTAATGGTAATATCAATTTGCCATTAAATATAGGCACTGTTCGTACAGTAAACAATATTCCTTCTGATGTTTCTGGAAATGTTGATGTTCCATTAACTAATGGTACTGTTAGATCAGTAAATGCAATTAATCCAGATAGTAATGGAAATGTGGTTATTCCATTAACAACTGGTACTGTTTCTTCTGTAAATAATATTACAGCTGATATTAATGGAAATGTTAATGTCGGAACAGTTAAATCAGTTAATAGTTTAACTCCTGATTCGAATGGAAATGTTTTATTAGCTTCTTCTGCTGGTGGTACAGTTAAATCAGTAAATAATTTACAACCAGATGTTAATGGGAATGTTACTTTAAATATTCCAGGTGGTACAATTAGAAGATTATCAGCGGTTAGTTTATTTCTTAGCCAGTGAGAGAATTAAATGATTACTTTTAGCAATATTTATGGAGTTAATTGCTCAGGTGCTGATGGTTTTAGAAAATTAGCAAATGATACTTTTTGCTTAACCAATTCAGTATATGAAGCACAAGTAAATAAGATTATTTTTTTAGATACTAGAAATGGAGAATTTTCAGTAAATTTTCCAGAAACAGCTGAAGCTGGCGATACAATTATATTTGTAGATGTTGGTGGAAATTTAAGAGCAGAAAATGTAAATTTATATGGAATTGTTAGATTATTTGGGACTGTGATAAATCCATTAATTCCGCCGCCCGGCTCTAATCTCCCAACTCCAGTAGATTATATTTTAAATAAGAATTGGTCAGTTACTAAATTTGTATTTGTAACTCCAACATATGGTTGGACAGTAGAATTAAATTATTTAAATAATCCATTAGCAGATAATCCTATAACTAGAATTCCGGAATTTGTTTGGAATTATTCACCAAGTATTAATTCAACTATTATTAGTACTGCTACAGATTTATATGATGCTGATATTCTATTAAATAATGAAATAGTAAGAATTGGTAATTTATTAAATACTGAAATATTAAGAATTGATACTTTATTAAATTCAACAGTTAAGCAAGTTAATAATCTATTACCAGATACTTCTGGAAATGTTAATGTTGGTACAGTTAAATCAATTAATAATATTCAGCCAGATACTAATGGCAATATTACTTTAACAAATTCTCCAACTGCTTCTAAAATTCAAACTCCAGTTAGTATTACTTTAACAGGAGCAGTTTCTGGAACTGTAATGTTTGATGGAAGTCAAAATGTAGTTATTAATACAGTTTCAAATATTAGTGATCCAATTTAATAGGATATTTATTCTATGTTAAAAGAAAAGTTTAAAGATTTCGCCAGCACTACTATAGTTAATGATATTGATTCATCAACTACTAGCATTATAGTTACTGATTCTGGAGTATTTCCAGAAATAGATACTACAATTTCAGAATATTTCATGTCAGTAATATATAGTGATGAAAATAATGATTTTGAAGTTGTTAAAGTAATTGATAGAGTTAATAATAATTTAACTATTATTCGTGGTCAGAATAGTACAACTGCTAGAGCATTTTCAGCAGGTTCAAAAATAGTTAATAGAATTACTTCAGAATTTTTAAATAAATTATCTTCTACTGTAAGAACTATCACACAATCTGCAGCACCTCCTTCTGGTGGAGAAGATGGTGATATTTGGTTACAATATGAATAATTGGGAGATTTGTAATGTATAAGTTTGCAAAAGTTTCTAGTAATACAGTAATAGATTTTTTATTTGAAAAACCAATTTGGTACAGTTCTTTTGGACAATTGGTTTCTACTGAAGAATTGGCTAATAATCATAACATTTATCCAGTTACTTATGATATTCGCCCAAAAGTAGATGAGATTAAAAACTTCATTTTAGAATATAATGAAGTGAATGAAATAAATAAAACAGTAACTGTAAAATACAAAGTTTATACTGATGAATTTGCAAATTATGATCCTAGAAAATATATGATTACTGCAAATAATTCTGGAAATATGATATTTGATGAAGAGAATTTAATAGTTAAAAATAGATTAATTTTAGAATCAAGAACATTAGATAATGTACTATCTAATGCAAAAATTGATATTGAAACGTATCGTGATAAAAAAGTATTTTCTGATTATGATTATAAATTATCAGAATCAAATACTATTATAGCTCAATTAAGAAATGGTTCAGATGTTAGAAATTTGATGATTCTTGGCACAGATGCTCTTTATAATATTCTTAAAAATAATAATGCCAATTCTACATTCCGAGATAAGAATAACACAGTTCATACATTAACAGCAGAACAAATGTATTTATTGACAAAAGAAATAAAAGATAGAAATGAAACTATTTATTCTACTTCTTGGTTTCATAAATCTGAATTGGCTACAATAAAATCAGATTCCAATAAGACAGATGAACAAAAGATAGATGCGATTTTATTGTATTTAGATAATGCATTAATTTAAGAGTATATGTTATGCCTAGTTATACTAAAATTGGTGGCGTTTGGAAAATAAATACCCCAATCCATACTAAAGAAGATTCATTAATAAAAGAAGTTTCACTCGGTTATGTTAAAGATGGCGATATTTGGAAGCGAATTTATACTAAAATGCTTCCATGTAATTGTGATATTAGAATAGCAGCAATTTGTGATTGTGATTCTAGAGATTCTTGTGATTGTGTTTCAAGAGGAGCTTTTGGTTGTTCTTGTGATGTTAGAGGATTATGTGATTGTGAATTAAGAACAGATGCACCAGTTTGTATTTGTGATGCAAGAACTAATTCTTGTGATTGTGTAAGTAGAACTAGTGGTTTGGCTTGTAATTGTAATGCTAGAACTAGTAGTTGTGATTGCGTAAGCAGATCAGGAAGTAATTATTGTTCTTGTGATATTAATACTTATGTTTGTGATTGTGTAAGCAGAACTGGATCAGCAGCATGTACTTGTAATGTTAATACTGTAGTTTGTGATTGTGTAAGTAGAACTGCTACTGCTGGTTGTAATTGTGATGTTAGAACTGCAGATGCATGTGTTTGTGTAAGTAGAGATGGTTCTGATCAACTTTATGAATATAGTTGTAGTTGCCAAGATAGAACAGCTTGTGGTGCAGAAGTAAGTTGTCCTGGCGATTGGTGGAATTGTGTATGTGATACTCAAGGTTCATATTGTGGTTGTAATTGGAGACAATTAGAAGATAATTGTTCTTGTAACACTCAATATGGCTGTAGTTGTGTAGGTAGAACTGCTGGTGATGGCTGTAATTGTAATACAAGAACAGGTTCTTGTGATTGTGTAGGTAGAAGTGCAATTGATGGTTGTAATTGCAATGCTAGAACTGGTTCTTGTGATTGTGTTTGGAGAACTGCAGTTGATGGATGTAATTGCAATGCTAGAACTGGTCCCTGTGATTGTGTTTCTAGAACTACATCTATTGCTTGCAATTGTGATATAAGAATTGGTCCTTGTGATTGTGTTACTAGAACTTCATTTTTAGCTTGTAATTGTGATGCTAGAGATTCTTGTGATTGCGTTTCTACTTGGAATGAATCTTGTAATTGTGATTCAAGAGGAGTTTGTGACTGCGTAACTAGAATATCAGGATGTGATTGTGTAGCTAGAGGAATCTAGTTATGCCTAGTTATTCTAAAGTAAATGGTATTTGGAAAAAATTAGAACCGATACACATAAAAGAAATTGATATAATAAAAGAAATTGCTAGTGGATATGTTAAAGATAGTGGAGTTTGGAAAAAAGTATATGCTAAAACAATCCCATGTAATTGTGATATAAGAACTTCTTTTGATTGTGATTGTGATTCTAGAGATTCTTGTGAATGTGTTACTAGAGGATTTGATGGATGTAGTTGCGATGTTCGTGGAAATTGTGATTGTGAAACAAGAACTAGCTCATTTGTTTGTACTTGCAATGTAAGAACTAGTATTTGCGATTGTGTAGATAGAACTGGTGGGTTATTCTGCGAATGTGATGTTAGATGGAGCACTTGTGATTGTGTTTTTAGAACATATACTGATTATTGTGTGTGTAATGTAGATGCAGAATATTCTTGTGATTGTGTAGGTAGAACAGGTTCAGTTCCTTGTGCTTGTGATATATTAACTATTATTTGTGATTGTGTAAGTAGAACTTCAGGTGAAAGTTGTAATTGTAATATTAGAACAAGTTCTTGTGATTGTGTAGCAAGATCCAATACTGAACAAGATCAGATTTTTATTTGTCAATGCGAAAATAGATATTCTTGTAATGATTATCCTAATTGTATAGATTATAATAATGGTAATGATTGCACTTGTGATATAGTTGGAACTTGGCAATATTGTTCTTGTGATTTTCGTTCACTTCCAGTGAATACTTGTGTTTGTAATATGAGAATAGGTCCTTGTGATTGTGTTACTAGAATTGCTGGATTATCTTGTAATTGCAATGATAGAACAGGTACTTGTGATTGTGTTTCTAGAACAGTTTTTCCTCCATGTGCTTGTGAAACAAGAACTGCACCTTGTAATTGTTTTTTAAGAACTATGGTATCTTCTTGTGTTTGTCATGCTAGGGTCGGTCCTTGTGAATGTGTAAGTAGAAGCGTTTCTTTAGTTTGTAATTGTGATTTGAGAACTGGTCCTTGTGATTGTGTTTCTAGAACTTCGTTTTTGGCTTGTAATTGTAATATTAGAGATGCTTGTGATTGCGTTTCTACTTGGAATGAATCATGTGATTGTGACTCAAGAGGAGTTTGTGATTGCGTGACCAGAATTTCTACTTGTGATTGTGTAGCTAGAGGATTGACATATTGAATAAATATGAAGATATTCGTCCATTTGGTGCTTATTCACTGCTTGTGACTGAAAATTGTAATTTAGCTTGTAAATATTGTTATGAAAGATGTAATGGTGGAGTTGGTCATACCAATAGTAGAATGACAAAAGAAGTTGCAAAAAAAGCAGTTGAATTTATGTTTGATCAAGTAGCAAATGAACGAAATCCAAGAGTAACTATAAGCTTCTTTGGTGGTGAACCTACTCTAGAAATGGATATTATTGATTTTGTTTGTACTTATGGAAAAGAATTATCAAAATCAAGAAATATCTCATTTGGAGTAGGTATTATCACAAATGCAACTTGCATGAATGAAAAAGCATATAACATATTTAAAAAACATCTAGATATTTTTGAATCTTGTCAATTATCAATTGATGGGCCAGAAGATATACAAGATGAAAATAGAGTAACCAAAGCCGGAAAAGGAAGTTTTTATTTAATTCAAAAATATATTAAACATTGGAAAGAATTATTTAAACAAAAATTAAACATTCATGGTGTTTTAAATAAAGATACAATTCCAGAATTATATAATAGTTATTTATTTTTTAGAGAAAAATGGGATGTAGAACGCCTTTGGTTTATTCCTGCTAAAGATGAAAGATATACTGAAGAAGATGTAGAAAAATATTCTAATGAATTAAATAAAGTTTATGAATATGTAATGGAATATACCAGAAAAAATAATAACACAAGAGAAATTTCAAATTACGCACCACTAGATAGATCATTAAGAATGGGTGGAAAGCCAGGAAAACCATGTGGCGCTGGTGATAATTATTGTTCAATAACAGCAACTGGTGAAATCTATCCATGTCATCATATGTATTTTATTGATAATGATTCAGAAACAAAATTAGGTTCTATTTATGATGGGGTGGATTTATCAAAAAAAGCTTTGTGGGCTTTTTATGATTCTTCTGATTTGAAAGGATGTGAAAATTGTGATCATCCATCTTGTTATAGATGCATTGCAGAAAATTTAGAACAAAATGGGACTCCATTTGTTCAAATTACTGGATTACATTGTTCATTTATGAAAGTTGATTTATTCTATCAAAATAAGATTAGAGAGGAGTTAATTCAAATGGGTTTGATGCAAAAACCAAATGATAATAATTGTCAGAATAATGTAAGAGATTGTGTAGGAAAACAAGGCGATTGCCCAATTGTTACTAGTGTTGAAGAATGTAAATTTGATCGCAATAAATCACAGAATAATCCAGCATCAAATAATGTAAGAGATTTTAATCAAGTAGATTCAACACAATTACCACAAAATACAAATTCCAAATCGAAATCAAATTGTGGAAGTGGAAATTGTAAAAGTAATGATATCAATAAAGAAACATTAAAAGCAGAGTTAGATGATATTATTGGAAAATTAGTAAATTTATATAACAAATTATCTTAATCATCTAATAAACAGGCTTATTTTTATTAATAAGCCTGTTGGAAATTAATAACCATGCTAGAAACTTATGTTCTGCACATTACCAAAGAATGCAATATGGAATGTGTTTATTGTTATGAAAAAGATAAAACATCAGTTTATAATTGGGATGATATTAAACAATTATTAGATAATATAATCAAATATAATAAACATTTCAATTTAGAATTTCTAGGTGGAGAACCATGTTTACGCATGGACTTAATTGAACAAACAATAGATTATTTAAATTCATTTTCTGATGTAACAGTAAATTCATTTGGTATTACTACTAATGGAACTATTATTGATGATACTTTAATTAAATTATTAGAGATTCATGATAATGTTTCATGGAATGCTAGTTTAGATGGTAATAGAATAATGAATTCATTGAGAATAACTAAAACTGGAGTTAATTCTCATGATATTGTATTAGAAAATTTTAAAAAATTATTAGAAATAAAACCAAATAAAATAGGAATTCATTTAGTTACTCATCCATTTAATATTGGATATTTGAATGATGGGATAAAACATTTATATAAACATGGAGTTAGAAGATTTGGAATAGGTACGGTAGAAACAACAATTGTAATTGATGATGACTATTGTATATCATTTATAAATCAATGTAAAAAATTATCAGATAAAATAAAAAATGGTGAATATCCTGGTATTTCTATTGATATTTTTAATTATTTAAAACCAAAAACTGACGGTAGACATTATATTAAAGATAAAGAAGGAAAAACTATATTAGAAACTTATGGTAGAGCATATGATGATATTAAAGATTCCGAAGAATTTAAAACTCCATCTGCTAGTTCTAATTTAGGAACTACTATTTACGATATAAGAGAAACTGTTTACAATTATCATAATTTTGGAGATAAGGTAAATGCCTAATCGATTTTGTAATGCATCAAAAATTTTAACAACCTCATTTCAAGATTTATATATTTGTCCATTAGAACATCAAGTTTCTGTTCATAGTTTATTCTGCACTAATACTAATTCTACTAGTGAAGATAGATTTGTAACTATTTCAGTTCATGATGCTAGTTCAAATACAGAAATATTTTTAGGAAAAAATCTACCAGTTCCAGCAAATAGCACATTAAGTTTCGATAAGGCTATTAATTTGGAAGAAGGTGATATTTTAAAACTTAAAGCCGATGCAGAAGTCGATGTTCATGCATTTGCTAGTATTTTATTAATCACTCCTATTGTTATTGTTTAAGGAGATTATATAATGGCTTATATTGGCTTAGTAAGATGCGGAAATTTTCTTCCAGATAATACCGTAGTTGAAGTTCAAGCAAATACTTTAATATTAAATAGTGAAGAACAAGGAGCAGGAATTGGTGCTGGTTTTGCTCAAATAGTTATTAATCGCGGAACATTACCAGCAGCAATAATTAGATTTAATGAAGTTAATGATAAATTTGAAGTCGGATTCTCAAATAGTTCCGAATATCGCGAAATTGAGAATTCAATTTGGAAATTTATTGATGTTGATACTATTCTCGAAGTAAATACTAATTATTTTGTTGATGTTGGTAGTTTGACATCTATTAATCTAATTCTTCCCCCAAATCCAAGATTGGGTGATACAATTAAAATTGTAGATGTTGCTAGTCAATTCTGTCAGAAAAATGTATATATAAGAAGAAATGATAAAAAAATTATGAATGCAGATGATGATATTAAATTAGATTCTGGAAATATTGCAGTATCTATGGTTTATTCTGATAGTAATCATGGCTGGCGGTTCGTTTAAGTGGGTAATAGTATTATTTTTTTTAGTCATACCTAATGTATTTGGATTCGATCATACAATTAAAAAAGACAATAATGAAATAAATAGAATAGTTATTATTAATTATTCTACTCTAAATATATCTGATTATTTTTTTCCAAAATATTATTATGGTATAAAAGAAAGACATAAAAATTTATTTTTTTATATCTTTCATATAAATCCATTAAAAATAAAAATTGATGACATTTCTTTGAATTCCGTAGTCGATTATACTATTGACCAAATTGATAAAATAAATCCTAGATTTGTATTTCTTTTCAATAAAACAAATCTTACACAATCAATTTATGATAAAATCAAATCGAGATATAAAAATAAGCCTTTATTTATCTCTCATGAAATCGATGAATTTATTAGATTGAAATATAATTTTGAAAAATTTAAAAATATAATGAATATATTAAAAATTGATACTGATAAAATTATATTGATTTCATATAAAATAAAGTATTATTATAATATGAATTTATTTTTAAAACCAATATTAATTAATTCTTTGGGAATAAGTAATATTGAAGAACATTATATAGAAACAGATAGAGAATTAAAACTATTATTACAAAGTTTAAATGAAGAAGGAAAAAAAAGATTAATCATTGTCAATTTAAATACAGTATATAGCGAAATAGATAGTGGATTTTTAGATTTTAATTCTTTCGTAAATTTATTCATATATAATACTAATAATTATGAGTTATTTTTTTCTAATACTTGTATGAATAATCATATTAATTTTTCTTTTTATATAACTTTAAATTGTCATGATATTTTTAATCATATCAATCATGAATTATTTGATTATTTTGAATATTTTGAATCTATAAAATTAAGAACTACTATTATAGATTTTGTATATGGAATAAACCTTTATCGATTACGTAAATTAAATTTGAATAATGAATTTGTATATGAAGAACTCATTAAATATTTTACCATTATTAATAATGATAAATAACAATAGAACTTAGTGTGGTGAGTAAAATCCATCATACTAAGATCTTTTTGGAACCATAATTATGGATACTCAAAAAAGTAGAAAAATTGCCAATTATATATTTTTAATATTTATATTATCTTTCATATTATATTCTATTTATTATATCTATAATTCTTATAGTTCTGAATTTAATATATTTAGAAGCAATTCTACTTATATAACATGCATCACTAGTATATGTTTTGATCATTCTGGAATTTTAGAATGTATGGAGACTCCTACACCAGTATTAGTAAAAGAAACATCCGAAAAAGATTTGCGTTATAATAGCAAAAATATTTCAAAAATTACATTTAAAGTAATAGGAGTTTCCTGCGAGTAAAAAATAATGGATAGAATGTTAGAATCGGTCGCCAATTTACCTTGGCCTATGTTTTTGCTTATTATTGTATTATTTGTTGTTGTATTTGTTTATTTTCAAGTATTATTGCCATCTATTAAAGAAATAGATATTTTGAGAACTATAATAAATACTAAATTAATAAATATCGAACAAAATATAAATACAATAGATAAAACTTTATCAAATATTCAAACAAATTTGATAAATAATAGTACGATATATATTGAGAAAATATCAGATATGGAAAGTGATTTTAATTCATTACGTTTAAATTTAGAAAAAAATAATAATTCTAATGAAAAAATTCTAGACAGAATGTCCGATATCAAAGAGAGACTTTTTATTATTCAGAATTCTAGAATATCTGATGAATATCGAGGAGTTAAATAAGAAATGTATAGAAAGAATAATATAAATTTTAGAATTTTATCATCTGATGTGTTACAACGATTTAAAAAACGCCAATTCTTAGTATTTAATGAATTATATAGTAAAAAATATGACTTTTTAGAAACATCAAAAGAAATTTTATTATTACAATATGATCAAATTTTTAATTTTATTTTATATGTTGAAACTTTATTTTTAAGATCATATACGAATATCAGTAAGAATATTGAAGCTATAAAAATTCAATTTGAAAAAACTAGTCAAAATACTATAAATTGTATTCGTTCTAATACTGATACATTTCTTCCAGAAATAGCAGAAACTTGGATAGCAGTTAATGAATTAGATGTAAAATTTATTGAAGAAATGTTAAATGATTATATTAAAAATAAAAAATCGGATTCTATTTTAGACAATTTCGATTTTTTAGGAAAATTAATATTAGAATATATGTCTAATTTATTATATACTATACATGAAATAGATTATTTAGTTAAAAATCAAGATAATATTTCAATTGAAAATGAAATACCGCCATTTTTGAGTTTTACCAATTTTGCATATATGTATGACAGTTTTCATGAAAATAAACAAAATTATATATATGAAAAGATTAAACTGTATGAAAAAAGATTTTCTAATAATTTTGTAATTGTGGCTTTGAAAATATATTCTGATAATGATAAGGGATATATTGGCGTTGTTGATTTTCTTTCTAAGAACACAATTATAGTTGATGAAGTAATTTAACATTTGGAGCTAACCTAATGAGTTTTTCTATTGATTTAACTAGCATTGATAAAGAAATTAATAAAGTCGAAGAATCAGTTTCAGTTTCAGAAGAAGTAATCGCCAAAGAAGAAACAGAAATTAAAACCGAAATTAAAACCGAAGCTGAAACTAAAGAAACAATTTCTGGAAAATTTAATATTAATTTAGAACATATTGTAGAAATGGAAAATATCAAATCAGATCCTATTTATATTAATTTAGCTACTGCATTAGTAACTGGAAGAGCAGTTAATAAACTAATTTCTGAAAGAGAAGAAGCCAGAAATGAAGAATATCTTTCTGAAGTTCGTGGATTAAAAAAGAATGTAGTCCGTCATGGTCAAATTAAATCAGTAATTGAATGTCCCCCTGGATATAAATCAAATAAAGGTAGATGCATAAGAATGTCATCTGTAGAAATTATTTCTTTGGCTAAACGTGCAAGAAAAGCAGCGATAACTCGCCATCGTCATGAAAATGTAAATGCTAAAAAATCTATGAAGAGTATGAAATTATCAGATAAAATTAGAGCAAAAAATGCATCTAGAATGAAAATTACAAAAATGGTTTGATAATGTAAAAGCGGCGGTGTTAATTATAAACCCGCCGCCCCATTTTAGAATAACTGAGATTTAATTTAATGTATGTACATAATGTATATAGCGATCTATTATTTTATGTTTCTAGTGTATTAAATAAAATTTTAAATAATAAAATAATAGAATATAAATATAATTTTGGAAATGCAACTTATTTATTATCTTATAATCCAAATTATGAATTACCAAATGCAATAATTCAATATATATCTTCGAATCCATTTAATGCAAGAATGAATACATTTCATCGAATAACAAAAAATAATTATATTATTCCGATATTATATGATAAGAATAAAGATATAGAACTATTAATGCAAGAAGATTTATATTATATAGATATATCTGTATTAATAAATACAGAAACACAATTAAAAGCATTAGAAATAAAACATACTTTAGAAAATACATTACCAGTAGGCAAGTTATTATTATTTTCAAGTTTTAGTTCATTTTTTGAATTAGATAATACATTCATTAATGATTATTTATTTGATGTTAATAATGATGATATTGATAATTTATTTTTAAAACATAATAAAATAACTGATGAAATGGATTATTGTTGTTCAATTAAATACGAACCTTATATAAGATTGGAAAGTATAGATTTATCAATAGCAGATCTTTCTGCAGCTACATTTCAAGTAGCTTGTAGTGTTAAATTACTTACTCATTTACCATCTGCTATATTTTTAGATAAACAAAAATCCATAGGTTATGACTCAGTACATTTGTTAAGTTATAATAATATAATTGTTCCAATTAATGATGAATTTGAATATTATTTTTATAAGAATAATATTATTAAATTGGAAAAAAATGAAAATATACAAGAAATTATAGTAGACAATTCTACTTTATTAGTTGAAAAAGAAGAAGAATATATTGAATTAGGAACATATTTTGATAATAGAAATAATAAAGGATTAATCAAAATACGTCATTTTAAAAATAATTATACTTCAATAAGTATTGATTCAAAAAATATTAAAGAAGCAGTAATAAATAATAATAAGATTTCTGGAATTATTGATAATAATATAAAACTAGAATTATATTATGAAATTTCTAGAGTTATATTTAATTTTAAAAATAATTTAAAATTGAAATATATTATTCCAAATGATATATTTTCGGTATTATTCAATATTAATAAATTTAAAGCAGAAATAAATTATGAAAAAACAGAAATATTAGGTTTTGATGATATTATATTACCAGTTCCTATTAAATTAAATAATTTAGGTAATTTTGAATTTGTTTATGATAATTTATATAATATTTCTGGAAATATTGAATTAAAAACTGGAAAGATATATTTGCATAAAATAAGAGATTTTAATAATTTATTAACAGAAGTTACAAATTTTAAAATAAATTATTTAAAATTAAATATAATATTTAATATGTTTGAGATTAGAGGTGGTGGATATATTGAGAAAATTAATTTTGAATTTGATTTTCTAAACAACCCCATTTCTATAGCAAATATTTTTAATAATAATATAGTATGCAGTAAAAATATAAAGAATATAATAATATCGAATATAATATTTATAGAAAATATTAATAATGTTGTTAAATTTAAAATAAATGAATTTAAAAAAGAATATATCGATTATTCTTTTCATTTTTTAAAATATCAATTAATAATAAATAAAGAGAATTTAAATATAAAATATGATTTAATTAATGACTATTTTATAACTACTGCTAATTTTTATTATAAATATTTAAGTGATATAAATAATTTAAACCCATTAATTTTAAAATTGGAGATAGAAAATTGAAATTCTAAGCAATATTGTTGAAAAAGAACAAATTAAAACATTTATTGAATCAAACTCTGATAAAATTATTGATACAGTTAAAACTAAATTTGATATTGAAGATTTATATTCCAATGTAGTTGAAAATATGGAAGCATTTATTTCCGAAGATATTCATGAATTTTATAACAATATTAAAACTTATGCATCTCAATATACTTTGAATTTCTTAAATGAACAATCTATTGCTAATTCAAAAAAAAACTTAGTCTAATATATATTTCAGAAGAAATAGATCCTGACAAGTTAACAAAGTTAGGATTTAATAGTTCTGAATCTTTTAGATTGATTAATTATTTGAATAATTTAAAAAATAGTAATCCTTTTTTAGCTCAAGATTTTTATGAAAATTTAATTTCTGGAAATTTAAATAAATGTCAAAATTTAATTAATAATTTACCATCAGATATTAAAAATATATTAAGTTCTCATAGTTTAGATATTAATAGTATCATGAATAAAATCTCCAATTTGGTATCAATAGTAACTACGCATTTTAGTATAGCTATTGGACATGCTAGAGAACTTGCAGAAAAAGATCCAGATAAAGCTGGTTATATATTTTCATTAGCTGCTGCTGGTATGTTAATGAGTTATATATTTGGACGACGTTCGAGAATATGAAATTATTAACTAAAATATTAGAACAGAAAGAAATAAAAGAATATATTGATATTAATAAATCGGAAAGTTTGGATTATGTGATCAATAATTTTAAAATGAATAAATTACAAAATTATATTATTGAGAATATTTCTAAATTTATAGTAGAAGATGATTTAAATTCTAGTTATAATAAAATAAAATCTTTTGTTATTAATGAAATCTGGTCATCGTTAATATCAGGAACTCAAACAGCATCATTAATAGGTACTGATATAGGTGTGACTGCAGGATTGGATAAAATGAGGGAATCAAATCCAATGATATATTCATATTCTCAAGGAGGATTTGATTTAGCAACATTAGTAGCATCTGGAACTAAAAGTATAGCAACAAGTTCAGTATTTATTCATCCATTAGAATCGTTAGCAACAGCAGCTGCAACTTTCAGTACAGAAATCGGAATGGTTAGTGGTTCTACTATATTTGGTTCATTATTTTTATCAGGTAGTTTAGGATGGAATACTGGAAATGTATTAAATACTATACCAGGATTTCAAGATCATATAATGAGATTTATAGTAGATGATATTAAATTAAATTCAAATACTGGATTGGGATTAGGTTGGAATTTAGATAAAATACATAAAGCTTATAATTATGGAGATGAATTTACTCAAAAAGCAGCTAAAAACATATTTGATTTCTTTACTAAATCAGATATGATTAGACATGGAATTCATCTTCATAATGTTAAAAGAGAAACTGATATTTCATCACCAGTTACTCCTATTGGTGCAACAGCAAAAATAATAGATACTGCTATTAATTTTAATTCTAATTTTAAAAAATTATCAGCAGAAGTATTAGATTTTGCAGAAAATTCAAAAAATTTAGATATTATTAAGAAATTAGAAACATATAAATCTGGAACTATAGCTAAACATGTAGCAGAAAAAGCTGAAAACGCAATAAATAAAGCAAATTTGCCTTCACAAGCAAAATCCGCTTGGGATAGTGTTAAAGATTTTGCATATGATTACCCGCGATTTTATGTTCCAATTATAATACTTGGAATTTGTGGAATTATTTTCAAATTTAGGATTAAATTATGAAATATTTAACCGCAGTATTAAAAAATGAAGATGTTCAGAAATATATTTTAGAAAATGAAGATTCTGCTTTTGAATATTTAAAAGAAAATTTAAATATCAATAATATTTATGAATCAGTAATTGCAAATATGCCAAAATTTATTACTGTGAATTCTGATTTAACTTCTATTTATGAAGCGATTAAAGAATACACATCTAATTATGTAATGACTATTCTACAAGAAATTGATTTGGCTTCAAGAGAAAATCCAACAATAAAAAAAGGAATTGCCGCAGCAGGATTGTTAGCAGTCGGTGCTGGTATTTATGCATTTTGGGATCAGATTTCTTCATTATGGAGTCAGCCAGAAAAAATTATATCTGCAACTAATAATGCAGATCCAAAAATATTAGAAGCTGCTGCAAAAGCAGTTAATGCTGCTGAAAGAAATATACCTAAAGATATGGTGGAAGTAGTTAAAACAGCAGTGGTCGATAAAGTAGTTACTCCTGGTAATATGCAGAATGTTAAAATTGCAGTTATTGAAAAAGTTCAAAAGACAATTGCTAATACTGTAGATGAACCAGAAGCGAATAGAATACAAGAAATTTGGGACAATGCAAAAGAAATGTCAGTTGATCCTAGATATTATATTCCAATGATGTGTCTCGTTTTAGTTGGGATTATCTGGAAATTTAAGTTTAAAAGAAGTTGATCTTAGGAGAAAAGATGAAATATTTAACCGCAGTATTACAGAATGAAGAAGTTCAGAAGTATATCTCAGAAAATGAAGATTCTGCTTTTGAATATTTAAAAGAAAATTTAGTAATTGCAAATATTTATGAATCTGTAATTGCAAATATGCCAAAATTTATTAATACAAATTCTGACTTGACCTCTATCTATGAAGCAATTAGAGAATATACAGCCAATTATGTAATGGCTATTCTTTCAGAAAATTTCCCAATTCCATTTGCGGAAACTTGGAGAAATTCGACTCAAAAAGCAATAGATGAAACTGTTAATGAATTAGCAAAAGCACATGATTTTACTAAAGAACAAGCTGGTGCTGCAGTACAAGCATTAAAAGATGGCAATACAGAATCATATAATAAATTATTGACAAAAATTGGGAAAGGAACTACAGAAGATTCTCATAATATAGCTGGTGTCCCAACGGATGGGTTTATTGCTTGGGCTGGAAAATATTTAAGTTCTATTAGTACCGAAGCTAATAATTATTGGGAATGTGTTAAACAAGTAATGGTAGATCGTCCTCAATTAACTATTCCAGCTGCTATTATTGGATTTGTTGGAATTGTTTATTTATCTCTTAAAAAGAAGACTGCAAAATGAGTATAGCAAATTTAATTACTAATAGTTTAAAAAAGAAGTACCAACAAGATAAAGTATTGAATGAAGGAATGACTGTTACTTTAGAAAATATTCAAGAAATAAAAAATAAAATTTTAACGGAAGATATTATCAATAATTTAGGTTCTGCATTAATGATGGGGATTATTTCAAATGAAGTAATTTCTGAAAGTAAAATTAAAAGAAATAGTAAAAAAAAATAAACCAATTCCCTCCCGAATAAATATCGGGAATTTTTTAAAGGTAATTGGTATGGAACTAATAGAAGAATTTGCATATGAGAACTTGAAATTATTTATAGTAGAAGGTAATTTATTAGAGACTAAGAAAAATATTTCTGAATTTTCATTTATAATTACAGAATTAAATAAATATTTAATTACTGAGTTTTCTCAAATTCTAACTGAAGAAGAAGCTACTGAAGTTTCTAAGAATGTAATTTCTACTTTTTTAAATTATTTAAAATTCTCTGGAAGTTTATTTTTAAAAAATTTAAAAGATGTATTTTTTAATGCAGCATTATCAAAAAAAATATCACTAACAACGGCTGGAATATCATTATCTAATTTGATTTTTGGATTAGTAACAAAGGATTATAAAATATCAAATTTAGTAATGTCGCCGCTAGGATTTGCTCCAACTAAATATGTACAATTAAATCCAGGAGTTTTGAATAGTCCTATGATTGTTCAAGATCCATTAACTTTAGGTATATTTTCTATATCATTATTTTTAGTTTTGTTAATTGCATGTACTATTTATAAAATGATAAATAAACAAGCTATAGTTACTGTAAAATCATATAGTGATTATGTTTCTACAATGATTGGTGAAGTTTCTAGATTTAATCCAGAATTAAAAAATTTAAATCCTATTTCAAATAAAATATATAAAAAAATTTTAGAAGAGCAATGTTCTACTATAAAAGAAAAGAAACAATTAATGGTATGTGGAACTAAGCATTATTTAGATTTGAATTCAAAAGTTATTATACCAGAATTATTTAAAGGTCAATTAAGAAATTTAATTAATAAAAAAGTAGATGTTTCTTTTATTAAATCTGCTGCAGATTTATTTTATTTTTCTGGAACAGATAGAGCATCTATATTTGGTCATAAATTATATGATAAATATTTTTCAATATTTGATAATATAATTCCAGAAGATAGAGAATTTAAAGTGACTTGTTTGAAAAATTTAAATAACAAATGTATTGGTATTTTAAAAAAAGAGACTAAAAATGTTAGATGACGAGTTAATTGATCCATTAGTTATATCAGATGATATTTCAATTATTAAAGAAAATATAAAAGTAATAGCTAGAAATAGACAAATGGAATATTTATTTAAAGAAGCAAATATTGGAGAACTTATTGATATTGCAATAACTCCTCAAGATACTTCTTTAGAAGAAAGTGTTATTGGTTCTACTATTTCTACTGTAGCTATTAGTGCTGCATTATTATCATTATTAATAGCATTATACAATAAAGGCGAAGAGACATATAGTTTTGTATATTACAAATATTCTTGTGATAATTTAGTTAATTATTTCAAATCAGAACCATTCTTTATTAATCGTGGTGCAGAAGGAAAACTATTTGAATTTGAATTAAGTTTTCAAAAATGCTCACAGTATAAAACTTTTGTTACTCCATATAGTACATTTTTAAGTCCAGATAAAGCATTTGAATTAAAAACTTGTTTAAACAAATATATATGTGGAACATTCTTATATGTAATTAGAATTTATAAAGATTATTTAAAAAGTATCAATGTTCAAATTCCTAATAATATTAGAGATCCAAATGATTTATTAAGTCTAAAAGGAGAAAAATTAAAATTCTCTATTAAAACAAATATAACTGAAATGTATAAAAATTTAACTTCTTTCTTAAATCCTGAAAATAAAAAAAAATTTTTTACATTATTTTCTCTAACAATTCAAGATAATTTTGATATGGCAAGATTTAAATTTGATGATTTCAAATAAAATCAATAAGACAGAAGAAAATTCTTCTGTCTTATTTTTAATTAATCAATATATATTGGATCTTTATCTATATAGTCTGGGATTTTATGTTTTTCAGTACAGATAATTTTACATGGAATATCATTTGTCCATTTATATTTTTTCCAATTTTGTTCCATATCTGATTCAAAATCAGTTAGAAACAATATCAGACTCAATTCATTATCGCTATTTAAATATAAATCTTCTATTTTATCAAATACATCAACATGTGACGTACCACCCCTTCCTCTAAATGAGAAGATTTCTATATTATCCATTAAAATATCTTCATCACTCAATTCAACATAATTTGTTATTTTATAATCATGATCAATTTTTATTACTTTACTAAAGTAATATGCTGAATTTTTAATAATGCTAATAAATTTCTTAAAACTTTCAGATGACATGCTTCCAGAAGTATCAATACATAATAATAACGTACTAATTTTTTCTTCTGTACCAAATCCTGGAGATAATATATTATGTGCATTCAATCGCTTATTTATATTTTTCCAAGACTTATTTTCATTTGAAACAACAACTACAGATTTAATAGCATGTTCTACTAATTCTGTCCAAGGAAGTTTTACTTCTAAAATTTGCTTAATTAATTCCAATAATCCAGAAGAACCGTGTCCTCTTCCTTTAGTGGGATCTTGCATTAGTTGCGAATTTAATATACATTTTGCTTCAGATGTTATATTTCCTTGTTCTTCATTCATCTTATCTTTATTTGTTTTTTTATTTAATATAACATCTACACTATGATGGATTTCTTGTCCATCTGGCATAGTTATTTTCATTTCTGTAACTTCTAATTCCATTCCACTACTATCTACATTTTCTTCCCCACTTCTTCCTTTTCCTGGACTTCCATCAGATATTTTTATAATCTTAGTATTTTTTTCTCTTTTTACTTCTGGATCATTCATTAAATAATCGTATATTTCTTCTGCAGTAATATTTTCTCCTACAAATTTATTAATTATTGTTCTATCTTTAGGAATTTTAATATTTGTTAATATACCATTATTAATATCTT
>JADJGF010000006.1 GCA_016708125.1 Ignavibacteriota bacterium
TGTAGGTGGCTTTGATGAAGATTGCCTCTGGGCCGAACCATTCTAGCAGGTGTTCTTTGAGGGTGTTTGTGTCGTCATCAGACGGATGCGCCGAGATGTCCCAGCGCATCTGTCTGCCACCCATCTCATAGTGGATAGTTGTCATTCATGGGTGCGCGGGTAGCCGGAGACGTTCAAGAGATTTATGCCGCGCTTTGCCGCCATGTAGTTCATGTTGGTAGTAAGGCCATCGATGGCCTTGGCGATCTCGTCCAGACGTTCTTCGATCTCGTCCATGCGAAGTCTTGTCTCATTGTTTGTGTTTACTATTCCTAGAGACATGCGCTGGACTTGCATTCGATAGATGCAGCGGGCAGTTCTTTTTGCTCAATGATGTACTGGCGAAAATACATCACGAAATCCAAAATCTCCTGGTAGGCATCCCATACGGCTGAGCGGCCATTGTTGGTTCTCAGATAGTCGCCATGCTTCTCCTTACCGAATTCTGCGCGTGCTTCGAGATCATTGATTACCTGAAAGAGAACCACTTCCCCGCCTTCGGCGGGGGGTGGCTGGGGAGTTGCTGCTAGGTTCATGATGGTTTGCCTCCGTGGACTGCTGCGTGTTCTGCGATTCTTCGTTGCTGTTCTTCTACGCCCTTGCGTTGGGCTTTATTAACGCAATCAAGACAGTAGATTGGCTTTGCTGATGTCCTGGTTGCTCCGGGCATCTGGATCGCTATCATGTCTGGTATCCAGCTATTCATGCAACCCGCGCACCATGCCGTTGTTGGGTTGGTTATGATCCGCATCAAGCTCCTTTTCATGTGTGCAGAATGTCATTACTACATAGGACATTCTGCACACATGATTTTCGTAGCCCGGCTACGATTGTTGAGATTGCTGCCAATTAGCTACGGCAATTGCTACCAGAGCTGAAAGCCTTTCTTGGTTAGCTTCTGATGGCTGTGCTTCAAAAATGGGAATAGACACTGGTATGCCCTCGGAGAATGTCGTTTCGTATGGCGGCTTTGGGAGTCCTTGTCGGTATCGCCGCCTGTATCTTTCTTCTGTCATTCCTGATGCAAACGTTATCTCGTAGAAGTAGATCGGGTCGCCTTTCCAGTCTGGCCAGTGATCAGCCAGGGGGCCAGAAAGGATCTTCATGTCGAGCGGCGTGTCCTCAAAAAGCTGTGGTGCTTGCATTCATCGTCTCCATTGCTTCTGCTGTCCAGGGCAGTGCCAGTTTGAAGAAGTGATCGTAGATGGCCTGAGCGTAAACACGTATTTCATACTGCGCCTCTTGTGCCATACGCAGCTTGAGGAAATGCATCAGGTTGTGAGCGTCCACCTTGACTACCCAGGTGTAGTAGACGCCAAAGCCTGGAAGGAACAGGCGTGCTTGCTCGCGGGCCACGCCAGCGCTAATAGCTTTCTCATACAAGCGATATCCTTGCCAGCAGTGATCTATTAGTGCTGTAGTTAGCCATTGCCCATCTTCAAGAAAGCCCTCGCTGGCCTGCTTGTTGTTACTGGATTGGAGGCGCCACTCATCGGGCTTGACGATATAAAATGCGTTTTCATCGAATGGGGTATATCGGCCCGACTGAGCATTCATTGAGAAAGTGCGATGCCGTACCCACTGCCACCACACAACCAGCGGTGCGCGTACGCGGAACTTGAATTCCACCATTTCGAAGGGCGTTGTGTGGCGATGTTGCATCAGATAGAACAGCAGCTTCTTGTCCTTGTCTGGGCCTTTGCTGTCGCCCAGGAAGGAGGTGCGCGCAGCGGCCACGATGGCGTTGTCATCGCCCATCACGTCCTGCAGCTCGATCCAGCCCTTGTCTAGTACATCTACGCGCTTGCCGATTAGGAATTGATTGCTCATAAGCTCCAGATTTCCACTTTGAACCGGGGTCGCTCCTTGTCTAGCATTTTGTGGGCTTCAGCGGAGACGATGTACCTGTCATCGAGTCCCATTGCGTCCATTGTGCTGTCCTGCAAAGCTTTGATGTATCCGTCCCAATCGGCTCGGTATAGTTCTGGGACACAGAAGTAATACTTAGCTCGCAGGGGCTTCTTGGCAAAGCTGCGAAAGTCGAGTTGCTGGTGATTGATGATATTCTTGACATCGGCGGTAACACCTGCCTTCCATGCTTTTGCTTCTGTGGTGAGCGCCCTGCCACGGCCTATGTTCTTGTACATGCCATTGGAGGATACTGGCACGCCTTCTAGCTCAAAAGATAACAGCAGCTCGCTCATAGGCCAGATCGCTCTGCTATCTTGGTATATGTGCTGGTTAGTGCGCCGGTCATATCGATATCCAGCCAGTGAGAGAGCGTCTCCAAGTTCGAGTAGATATCGTTTAGAATGTCTGTGGCTGATGCAAGCACAGGAAGCAATCCGTCATTGTCTAGCTCATCGTATAGTTCCAGTGCCAGCGATTGTGTAACCGCACAGGTATCAATCAGATCTCGGTTGCTGGGATGGATAATTGCACTTTGTTTTGTACCGCTGAATATGTTGTAGGTGTATAGCTCTTGATGCCCTACTTGATGCGCCACTGTGCCTAGCATGAACAGACTATCGCCTAGTTCGCCGCTAATTCCGTTTCGCTTGCTGCTGGGATTGCGTAGATCGCCCTGGCGAGTTATTGCGTGCAATTCCATTCCTAATTCGGCCACTTCACCGACTAGATAAAAGATGCTATCAAGTAGGGGTGGTGTTGGAAACGGCTTTGGGGCAGACTCAAACTCTGCGCGTTTTTCCATTACATCGCTGATCCAGTTATCGGGTAAGTTGTTCAATTATCTGCCTCTTGCGTTTTGCTTCTTTCCAGGTTCTGGGCCTGTTCAGATTTTCCATCCACGGATGTTTCCGCGCGTGATCGTCAACACACAGGGTTTCCAGGTTTCGTGGGTTGTGATTGCCGCCATTCTCGACAAACTGCTTGTGATGCACGTCGAGTATCCACGTTGAGATGTGTCTACCACAGCGCCGGCAGCGGTTCTTGTCACGGCGCCTGACGTACCGGCGAATGATCTTCATTCGCCAGTCATCGTCATAGCGCACACCAGAACGCATGGTAAGGGAGAGAAGATGCGCTAAGATCATAGGGTTTTTAGTTTGGCTGTGCGCAAGCCGCCCGACCTACGCACAGCCCTTGTAGTTACAGCCAGCGGGGGAACAGTTCTTTTGTCGTGCCTCTCGTTGTCTGGATGCCGTAGCGGCCAAACAACTTGTTGAGCACTGCGCCATCGACGTGCGCGAGCGGCGCCACAGCGATCATGCCGTATATTACCGCCAAGAACAATTCTTCAGGTGTAGTGCGTCCAGTAACGATGTAGCCGCCGAGCATGTAGGCGAGTCCAACGCCTACAGCCAGCCAGGATGGATTCTTGCCGCCCATTGCGTAGGAGATGACATTGACGATCAAGGCTACTGCCGCAGCCGCTACCAGGGGTTCAAGAGCAACTCCGAGATGCTAGGAAACATCGACTGGCTCCTGTGGATTATACGTGAAGGTAGAGTCGTCGTTGACGGGCAGTTCTTCTGCCTGCTGTTCTGGTTCCTCGCCAATGATCACCAAGATTTCTTCCATTAGCTCACGCACCTTGGCCGTCTTGCTTTCGGCGTGTGCCAGCGCCATCTTTTCGATGGCTTCCAGCTTGTCCTTATAGTCGCTTTGTGTGACATAGCTGGCGCAGTTGGTAGCAGCCGTTTCCGCAATCTGCAAGATGACTTCCAACCGCGCGGGGCTTTCGATGCGCAGAAGATCTTGCACCGCTGGCTCAAGTTCGTCCACGTAGTCGAATCCCATGGCAAGAGCAATGTCCTGCGTGTATGCATCCCTACTGTCTCCGTACCTCATATAGCTTCTAGCTCCTTCTTTTGGTATGTTTCGCACTCATGCCGCCCGTTTGCGTCATGGTATTGTGCGGGGGAACCATAAATGTATGCCGTCTTATCGTTTTTGAATCTTTCCATGTCGATAAGAATGGGCTGGCCTGCTACAACCGCCGCAACCATCAGTCGGGCGTTGCCCCTAGCTGCGCAGCGTTCAACCCAGGCTTTACTTTCCTGAGATGTGCTGTAATTGCGGCAGTTGTAGCAGGCTTTGACTGTCATCAATTCACAATCGCCATTTCGGCAATCTCTTCCGCGGTTTTGCCATTTGGGACAGTGATCTTTGCAGCCGGCGTCTCGCTCATGTCCACGGTCAGCGCCTTGCCCCAGTCTTGTGCGGTGATAGCTGCGCCAATCTCATTGGCCCACTGCACGTCCAGATCTGCGATTGCTGTGGTGATTTTGAAGCCGGGCGCATTTACGTCGATGCCGACTTCAGCGAGACGCTCCTTAATCTTCAGTCCAGCGGCCTTGCGTAGCTCTTCTGGGGTGCGACGATCAGGTGCCGGAGCGCCCGTCAGCCATGCGGAAAGAATGTCAGCAATCTCCTGGCCTGGTTTGCTGAATACCTCATTGGTTAGCGCCACGCAGCGGGTCTTGCCAACGACTGCATTGTTCTGGATGTCCATGTCCAGCAGGACGTCGAATTCGTATTCGGTGCCATCTCGCTGAATGGGCTGCATCCCCAATTTCACGATCTTGGTACGTCCATCAGAGTCCTTTTGGACTTCATGCGCGGTCTTCGAGCGCATAGTAGCGATGACATGCAGGTTAGAACCGGTAATCGCTTCGATCAGCTTTGCCTGGATATCGCCAGCCGGCCCCCAGGCGGTGTAGTCGTTGAATCCTTTCTGCTTTGCAAATTTCTCTTTGATCTCCAGCACGCCACCAGGGCCATTCCACGCGTGCGAGAGAGAGTCAATGATGACAAACTTGTAACCGCCCGCCTCGGCATCGTGAATAGCCTCAATGAAATGATCTGGGTGAAACGGAGCTTCCAGATCGAGAACGTCGAAGTCAAACAAATCAGCGTATTTGCTGGCGCTGCCGTGTTCGGTATCGATGACTGCGATTGGCCCACCCATTGCGGTTGCGATCTTCAGTGCGGAAAAGGTCTTACCTGAGCCGGAAGGCCCGGCGATTGCCATACGGAGCTTTGCAGCGTGTTTTTGAGCCTTTACAAATGCCATTTTTGCACTCTCCTTGGATTCGTGCGTGTGAACTAACTCAATGGGAGTATTGTACCCCACGGCAATACAATTGTCAAGTTTGCGATAGACTGATTTGGTGTACAAGTGTCTACCTGGACTTGTACACAGCGCTTTTTAGTGGTACAATGAAAGCATGGCAAGCACATTCCTACCATCGAAGAAAATGCTATCATTGCGCAGCAACGCGCCGCTGCTTACGCCGATTACTCGCCTGATGGCGGGTTGCCAGAGCATTGGCACCATATTGATCGTAGAGGAATGGGGGGTAGAGGCGAGAGTTTAACTTCTTTGCGAACGATGGGGGTGAGTGCTAGATTGCACCACCGTATTCATGCCGAGGGGGATAGTGTGCTGGACGATCTGCCTGCTCGTCCAGCCTTTCCGATCTATTGTTTGGCTTCACGCCCGAAGGGCGCTACTCTTCCGCTATCTATTAAGTGGCCGTTTTTGGATTCACCAATAGATAAAAGGGAAATGAACATGGAAGAAATCACGAAACAGCAGCAAGTGTTGGTAGAGTCGTATGAGTTGTTCTTTAACTTGCGCGCATTGAAGGCCAGTGATCCGTCCAATGGACGAGCCTGGGCGATTGCAGCAACAAAGGCTGAAGAGTTGTATGCTTGGATTTGTTACGTGCAAATGCCGGGTAAACACGCAAAGAACAAGGGATACATCGATTTATCCCCTGACGAATGGAATATAGTCACCGCGCAGAAGGTGGTAGAAGACTTCTGGTTTCGTAATCCCAAAGGCTGGTGGAGCGGGCCGGACGGAATGGGGCTGCACCCGACTCTTGGCGTCGAAGTCCCATATCTGCACTACCCAGGCATTAGAGATGCGATGGTGGCTGCTGGCGTAGAGGAACCTTACCTGCCTGCGGCAGATTGGTTGCTGGCTGAATATGTGCATGAAAGTCAAATGCCTCGTTGCGTGCCAACGGCTATTAACGGCTTCATCGAGCTATACTTTGGGACGCACTACACCCTCTTTGGACACCAGCTTGGCATGTACTACTCCCCCCAGCGCTACAACATCGTAGTCGGCGGGCGTGGAGCCGGGAAAACCATACCCATGGCTATTATGATGATGGTATGGACTGCATTGCATCCTGGCGAGCCGTGGTTGCATGTTGCGCTGTCACTGGATCAGGCCAAGAAGGCGTATAACGCCATTTTGGATATGGCGGCGCGTCGGCACTATCGCAGTGATGGTACAATGACGGCTCGCAGCTTTGCAGAGGTGTTCATCCAGGACAAGCGCGAGTTTCCCCAGACAGACATCTACTTTAGACCTTGGGACGAGCATGACGGTGGTGAAATAGCGGGAAAGCAGCAAGCGGGCAATACGATCATGTTTCGCAGCCTAGGCGATGAAGATCTGGAACGGTTGCGCTCTACCGAAGCGGGAGAGGGATCGGGGGACGAGATCCTGCGTGAAGTACACGACTCCAAGACTGTCAACCATATCAGGGGGTGCCTGCGCGGCCTTAACCCCTGGCTAATGGCGCATCTTCCGCAAAAGCATCGGCAGCGTATCAATGAGCTTCAGCAGATGATTGGTATTGGAAACGTTACCGGCAACGATGAGCTTGTTGAGCGTTGCGAGAATGAGCTTCTCGACTTCAAGGTGGGGCGCATGAAGCGCTTCTATGCTATTGGCAATGCGGGAGAGCCGGATTGGGTGTGGGAAGTCATGGACATGGCGGAGGAAAAGCCCCACTACGCCTGGTTCATCCAGGTCAGCATGTACGACAACATCCGTCTCTCGCCAGAGGACAGAGCAGCGCTGGAAGAGGCGTGGGGTACAGATCCCGAAGCGCGGCAGGTGGAATTGTTGGGCCGGCGTCCATTGGGCCTGGGTACCGAGATCGATCCACAATTGCTGATGAGCGCGGTACGTGGGGAGCGACATGGGGAGTTGTCGGAATTGGGCGGTAGGATTATCCAAGAGCATCCCGCACACGGCATTATCCATTACGTGAAACTGCCCACACAGGGCCATTTCCATGTAATCGCCGGTGATCCTGGTAAAGACAAGCTGCCTCGCCGTAATTCTTGGTGCGTGATGGTAGTGGACATCACGGCCAACCCCGCTGAGGTTGTCTTCTTCCAGATGGGCAACTTGAACGCGCGTAGCAAGACATATGTGCCGTACACCAACGCGTACAAATTTGCTGCGCAAACCTACCCCGTTGTATCGCCCGCCGACATGATCTACGACAACGGGGGCCAGCAGTCGGGTATGCATGAAGTCCTGCTGGGCTCGCTCAAAGAGAAAAGTCCGACTGTTGACGAGGAACTTGAAAGGGACGGCTTTGATGTGTTTGGCAATCCCTACGATATGACAAACAGCATGAAGCATACTGCTGCTAACTGGTTGATTGACTTGCTGCGCAAGGGGGCTTTAATCATGCCGGAGTTGCGTATTCTTGTGCGGCAAACGTCAAACTGGTCGCTGCCCGACAAGAAGATTGCGCAAGACTCGACCATGACGCTGTTTATGCTGGTGTATCGCATGTACTACATCATCTCTGATCGTAGCCTGGGCTACGGAATAGAGCAAGAGCCGTCCTCTCCATGGAATGGGGATGGCAATAGCGGTTGGCAGATGCCGGATGATGCTGGCGTCTTGTACAATGTGTCTAAGGAGTCCTTATGAGAGATTTCTTTGTTACAATTCCTGATAGGATCAAGATTCTTGTGTATGCTATCCTGGGCAGGATCGATGCATTTCTTCTGCGCCAGATTGATCGTTTCCTGCAAAAACGCGGCGAAGAGCGCGTTTCGACGCTTTTTACCTTCGAGGAATTGCCCATTCTCTATGATTTTGATCGATTGCCGTACTTGCGCGGCGATTTTGATGCCGATTTCATGAGTTTCACTGAAAACCTTGCACTCGCAGGGGAGGATGTGGTATAATGCCTAGTGTCGGAACGCATGTACGTCTTCCGCTTAGCGCAGAGATGACGACAATGCTTCTAAAGGCCCTCCAAGATACGATTGCAGAGGGCTATGGAACGGTAGAGATCTGCATCACGCCACAGGCTGTGAAGATCGCTCAGAAGAGCGAACAGAGATTTACCTGGAAAACACAAAACTGATACCGTAAGCTGCCTTGCTCGGCGCAAGATGCTGGTAAATCCAGTGTCTTGCGCTTTTTTTTACTCAATGTCTTACTATCCGTCATCGTTGGCTGCACAACCGCCCATGGAATATACGGGATACCTACAAGGTATGTGGGCATCTCAGCTTACGCGTTATGCGTCCAACTGGCAATTGTACAATGGTGAGACGTGGCTAGAGCTTGAAGCAGGGACGGATGGGCAGGCACCGCGCAGAAAGTATCGATTGGGCGTCAATGACATCTCTTTGGCCTGCAATATGCACGCCCAACTGCTATTTGGCGAGGTGCGGGACAACTCGGAACCGCTCATTCAGCAAAAAGTAGCGCCCAGACGCGGTTTTGAAGTACCGAATGGCATCATTTCGGCTGCACAGGACTATTTAGATGAGCTTTGGATGGAAAGCGAAGCTCGAAAAGTCCAATTTCTCGCCGGATTGTCGTCTCAGGTGACTGGTGGCGTCTATTGGAGGATTCGATACGCACTTGAAAACGAAAATCCCTTTGATCTTTTCCCCTTCAAGTTCGAGATGGTTCATTCTGACTATGTTTTCCCCGTTTTCACGCCAGGATCGACTACATTTAGCGAGATTTTTGTTCGCTACATGATCCCAAGGGAAGCGGCCAGGTCGGAATGGGGACAGTGGAGCGGTGATTGGCCGGAGTTGGTGGAGTACAGAGAGCATTGGACGGCTGCTAGAGGGGGGAACGCGGGGACTCTTTCTATCACTGTTGGGGTTGAGGGAAAGAGGCTCACGATCAAGGCGGAGAAGAACCCGTTTGGCTTCTTACCGTTTGTCTATATACCGCATGTTGCGTCAAACGGGTTCTTTGGGGTGCCTTTGGCAGAGTGGGTTGGTGGTGTAGATCTGGCGTATGAGTACAATGCCCGCCTCGCCAACATTGGCGATATCTTGCACCAGAATAGCTATCCGTTCGGGGTGCTCAAGAACCATCCTACGGGTAAGCTGAAGCTGCCATTTCGCTTGTGGAGGGGTGGGCCAGCGGTTGTGGACTTGGGGCCGGGAATGCCTGATGGCAAAGCACCAGAAATGGACTGGTACAGCCCATCGGACGTGACTAGCGGGGCGATGAATTACATTGACAGTCTCAAGAAAGAATTGCGCATGGCGATGGCAATTCCACCAGTGGCAGTGGGAGAGGACGAAGGAAGTCAACGCAGCTCGCTAACGCTCATTACCCGCATGTTCCCTGTCAAGAGCCATATCCTCACCGAGCGATGGCTGTGGACGCCAGCATTTGAGAAGCTGAACCGGATGGCCTTGCAGATGGCTATTCTCAAGCAGGTTGGTAAGCTCGATGGCTTGGACGTGTCCAAGATTGCAATCACTCCAGCATGGGCACCCATGCTGCCTAGAGATCGGACAGAGTTGGTAAATGAGTTGGTGCAGCGCCAGGGTGTTGGGCATATTCATCCGATGGACGCGTTAGAGAAGTACGAAGACATTCCAACTGGCGAGATTGAAGAAACCTTCAAGCGCATTCAAGAATTCGAGGAATGGAAGGCTGAGCTTAACAAGCCGCCAGAGACGCCAGAAGGTATTCCAGCTAGCAAACCAAAAGAAGCCGCAAAGGCTAAGGAAGAGAAAGACGAATGACTAACGAAGTAAAAATGTCTCCAATTGAAACAATCATGAAGATGGTTGAAGCAGATACGGAAGAGGCCGCTATTACGGCGGTGTGGAACCTGAAAGAGAATGCATCGCAACTGGAGTTGTTGCTGAACTCGTTGACTGTCGTGCCTGTTGTTATGGCGCATGGGCAACCATTGTTTGTGCAATTGCCGCCTAGTGTGCCGCAGGAGCAGTACACGCCTACAATGCTTGAGTCCGTGCGTGATGCATTGGTTGAGGCGTCTGTGTATCTGCGTAGCCCGCTGATGCGCAGTCGGGCAAGAGTAAAATCAGAGGACTAGAGTCCATGGTGACTGAAGATGCTGCGTATCGGTGTTTAGCCAGTGCAATCATCTTGAGAGCCGTGAGGGATGTGGGATCTACCGACAAGACATACGGCGAGGACGCAATGGAGTATCTCTTGTCGGATCAATGTAAATGTTTGATGGCGCTCCTGGGTCGGGAGTGGAAGATAACCAAATCAGATGTAATGACTGCCGAGAAGCATTTGAGGATTAGGGTCTCGAAACATGCTGGCAGCAAGGAGAGACGGGAATGGCACTTAGCCGAACTGTAGTTGAAAGCTCTGAGACGATTTTGTATACGGACACGACTGCAAAAGACTTGTTCTTGCTGCCGGTCGGAGCCGTGCCGCTGTTTGCATCCGTGCACGTTAAGACTGCCTTCAATGGTAGCGGGACTAACTTACTGAGCATTGGCAAGCCTGGAAGTGCTGCGTACTACGCTTCTGGCGTATCGTTGGCCGAGACTGGCGCATTGCTGATTGCGCTCAACGAGTCGGATACGTTGGCGACCCGTCAGGGTATTATTGCAACGTTTACCGACTCCGCTAGTAATGCAACTGCTGGCCGTGCGATTGTGCGCATCGTCTACTCGACGCCTTTCAAGCCTGTATAATGCCTACTTACACGTACATGTGCGATGGTGAGTGCAGAGAGCGGCGGGATGTTTGGCACGAGATGTCAAATGTTCCTACCGTAATCTGCACTGCTTGTGGGGGGAAGATGCGTAAGGATGCGGGGGCGTCTTTCCCGCATGTGTCGCTGAAGTGGCATAAGGATCAGGGGATTGGCGAAAAGCTCGTCCTACAGTCAACCAGACGGAGAACGGGCAATGGCGTTACCGGAGGCATTGCTCAGCCCGGGTGATGATGGATACGAAACGCTTTATGAGGCGTGGGAGGCTGACGGTAGAGCCGTACAGCTAATCAATCATCAAGAGGGTTGGGTATATCGAGTTCATACACCAGACGCAGTGGATAGGCGACCTGTCTTTGCGCTAGAGTGTTCATCCGCCGATTTGTCGGTGGTTATGGGAACCAAACTTCAATCATGGGGGAGACGGGGATCTCTGCCGATTGAAGATGTAAATCCAAGTTAAGGGAGAAGAACAATGGGAAACGGGATGTACACCAGTTACACGACTCAGGTCGATCCGACGCGCAATCCTAGCGATGGCGAGTCGTATGCGCCCTTCTACGAGTTTGTGAACTACGTCAACGCGGATGACACCGCAACCTATTACGGGATGGCGACTACCGCTAATCCTGTGACTGTGATCGAGGTTATCCACACTGTCAAGACTGCCTTCGGCGGCAGCGCAACCATCGACGTGGGCGACGGCACCACGGCTGATCTGTGGATCGCCAACACCGGGATTGACGAGAATACGGCTGGCAATTCAGTTAGAGCAACCGTGTGTAAGCGCTACACTGCGCCCTTCCAGGTGAAGGTAACGCTGGGCGGGACTCGCACTGGCGGCACCGGCCAACTGATTGTCGGTATGCTGCGGGAATAATCGTAGCCCGGCTACGAAACTAACGAACGAATACAAGGGAGAGAAACCATCATGCCACCGGACGTGACCATACATGATGACCTGGCCGGAAATGACCAGGCCGGTAGTGGGGGCCAAACCGATGCAACTGATTGGAAGGCAAAGTACGCAGGGCTGCAAGGCAAAATTTTGGGCATTCAGACGCAACTTGTCGATGCTCAATCAGCGCTAAGCGCCGAGCGTACTGCTTGGAACAGTGAGCGTGAGCAGATCACTGGGCAAGCCAGTCTACTTCAAGCATCGCTAGAAGCTGCACAGGCCCAGCTTACTGATTTGAGCACCAAGTGGGAAGGGGCAAACGCCCAGAAAGAAACGCTGGCGCAGCAAGTAGAGCGCCAAAATGTGATGCTGAAGCATCCTGGCTTGATCTCTGACCCGATTATGAAGCTGGTTCAGAGTTCAACCATGTCTGCTGCTGATCTTGAGGAGGCGCTTGGCGCATTGTCTCAAGGACAGAAGCAGATAGTTACGCAGGCGTTCCAGGAAGCGCAATCAGGCGCAACGCAACCCGTTGGCGCTGGCGCCGCTGGGACTGGCAGCACGAAGCAGGAATTGAAAGCGGCGGCTTGGCAAGCGTCTGTATCGGCCATGCAAAAAGGCGATATGGCTACCTACCGGACGGAATATGCGAAGTATCTCGCCCTGGCCGATGAAAGCGGCAATAAGCTCGCTACACCTGCTGTGTTGTCATCGAACCCAATTTGAAATAGGAGAAACATCCGATGGCAGTAGGTGATTTTGATCGTTATTACAGTGTGAACCCGATTGAGGCGTGGAGCCAAAACCGGTGGAGTGCGGTTGATCCCGCTATCGCCGTGGCTTTTCGTCAGAAGTCGCTGTTCACCCCCCTGGTCGACTGGGTGGCCCTGGAGTCGTTGGCTGCTGGAACTGGCACCACCAACCCCACGGAGATCACGACTGGTCGCGAGGCTTTGCCCGGCCACACCAATCACAACCCGATTGGTACTCGCGCCAAGTACATCAACCCCGACTACGTGGATAGTCGGGAGCGCAAAGCTACTGTCACGCTTGCGCTATGGTGGCAAAATCCAGCTCGAGTCCTACGATCGACTAGTGAATATGTGGCGCAGTGGCGGCACGCAGGGCTTCATCGATGGTATCTTGCAGACCCACTTGAGTAACTCAATTGTGGGTACTGCGGAGAAGATCGCTCGTGATAGCCTGCTGACGATGGGAACTGTTCGCAGTTACGCGGGTGGCGCTTCCAGCGTTGCTGGCCTGTCGGCTACGACTGACTTCACGCTCGACGAGAAGATCCTGCGCGATATCAAGCTGAAGATGTCGGTTCGCTCGAAGTGGGCTTTCCAGAACTTTGGCGACTATGCCAATCCGATTCCAGGCACCAATATGTACTTGGTTATCACCACCCCTGGTGTTTTCCACAGTCTGTTCAGTAATATGAACAGCGAGTACGTACAGCGCCTGACGGGTCTTGGCAATCAGTCGATCATGAACCTGGACATGGTTGCCTACGAGGGCTTTGTCTTCATGCAGTCGTGGGATGCGGCGCTGTTCAACATGGGTCCGATCACCGAGCAAGTTGCTATCACTGAGCCGATTAATGCCGGCGACGGCGCTCCTGATCCCGATACCACGTCGATTGACTCGACCTGGTACGTGGGGCAGTCCTCGGCTGGCATCAAGCACTATGTCCAGTGCAGCGACTTCGCTGATTCGGTCTTCTATCCTGGCGACTTTGTGACCCTGCACACCAGCCGCACTAACGCTTGGGGCGTGACTGATGGCGTCGATGTGACTGATGGTTACACCGAAGTCTTTGAAGTTGCCACCGTGGATCACTCCACCAACCGCATCACCTTCCGCACTCCGGTTATGACTGACTACACCACGCAGTACAGCCATACCACCTTGGGCGGCGCTGGTGCAGTTGGCACGGCCTTCGCCTTCTTGACGAAAGGCTTGCACGTCCAGCCGGCCTACATCTTCGGCGCGCGCGGGGGCTTGCGCTTCGCCATGCGCAAAGGCGTGCAGATCTACAACCCGCCCGCCATTGACGACTTCCAGACGACTACTCGCGTAAGCTGGGATATGTTTGGCGAGATGAACCGCTGGAACCCTGATCTATGGGAAGTTCACATGGCTGTGGGTAGCTGGGGCAACCGCGGCGACGTGACACTGGGTTAATCTATCATGGCATGGTCTTGGGCTGAATTCACACTGCTGCTAGGCAGGACATTGGACGACGAGGATAACGCCAACCCGGCGCACTCTACCAATGTTCGTGTCGATGGCTTGAATGCTGCGCTACGTGCGTTTGCAGCCCATAGACCTATCCAGAGTAGAGCAACCTTTGGTGCAGTAAGCTCTTTCACATTACCTACTGACTGCTATCGGATTGCGGCGATTGTGGCCGTAGACGAGGACGGTTCTTCTGTTTCCTTGTCTGCCGCCACAATCGGCAATCCGGGCGAGATGTTTGACGAGGATAGCTACTGGGTTTGGGGGACTACGGTATTTCTTGGTAAAGAGTATGTGTCTTCCACTCTGTATTATCACGCCTACTATCCGACAGTCAGCACATCAACGACTGACATTGCTGTTCCAACGTGGGCCAGAGATGCGATAGTTTACATGACTGCGGCCCACTGCCTTGTACCAAATATGACTAGCCGGGCTAGGTTGGGCGCGTTCAATGACAAGGCTGACGCATCGCCCATTCAGAACAGCCTGATCCAGGCGTCTAACTGGTACATCAGCCAGTTTGATCGCATTGTGGGCGCACATCGCCAAGTGGTGGGTTTGTAATGCAAATCTCTACCAAGATCGCCCAGGCCGTAGAAGCTCATCTAGAGACAATGCTAGATGCTGATCTTGCAGAGTACGGCTTGGACGATTACGAGATCAAGCTAGGGCGCTTACAAGCTGATCCCGAGCGGCCCGCCATCAACCTGATGGTGCATATCGGTAAACCGCGTGACACCAAGTGGGTAGATGAAGCGTCTGGATCGAGATATGTACGATCTGCTGGCGGGATCATGGGATATGATCGCGGCGAGTCCATGGCAATCGGAGAAGTTGGCGGGGGCCGAACATGGCTGCGCCGTTTCACGGTAGAGGGTTCTGTCTTCTTCACCCGTACAAAAGAAGATCGAGACACAGCCAACGAATTGGCGAACACGGTAAGGGGATTGATCGAGAATTACTTGAGTCCTGCTATCGTGTTGGGTCTTGAAGATGACTTTGGGGAAAGGGCTTATCGCCTGATGCTCAATGCATCTGCGGCAGAGGAAAGGGGTGGCCCTAAGAGCCACATCTGGGAATTCTGGGTGTATTTCACGGTTGAGACCGTGCGCCCACACTAAGGAGAAAAACAATGCCTGTTTCTGGTATGAGGGCTGCATTTGGATGGGTGGGGCAGGTCGCGCAGGACGACTTTCCAGCAGCCGGGGAATACAACGACAACGGTATGACCTGGCACAAGGTTCTTGGTGGCGACATGAGTCTGCAAGACGATCAACGCCCCTATGAGCCTGAAATTGGTGGCTCGCTCTTACCGCCCGGCACCTACAAGAGTTCTTATTGGAGCGGTGGGCAGTTGGCGATGCGTCCCCGACTGGCTATCAGCGGAACCGCAACCAAGGCCAATGGGCTGGTTCCACTGTTCTGGACGTTCGCTGGCAGCGCCGCGAAAGTGGCGTCTACGCTGGTTGTAACGACTGCTACGATCCCTGCTGCTGCGATGGGTACTGCTACCACCGTGGCTGATATCACTGGTCTGGGTGGTGGCGCCCATGAGGTGATGATCTTCCCCGGCGCTAGCGGTTCCATTCTGTTTGGTTCTGAACAGGGTGATGGTGACAACAAATGGCTGACAATGCGGCGTGCTATTCCCACGTCTGACGGCTACATTGGCGAAACCTTCTACAATACCAAGGTGGCATCGATCAGTCTGTCGGCTGCATCGACTGGCCCGATTGGTATGGAAGTGGCCTTTGTCGGTGGCGCTGGCAACTCGGACACCTATGAGCAGTATGTGCTTGAGAAGTCTACCGGTTTGCTGACTGCGGCTAATGGCTGGGCGATTAGCACTGCGGCCAACGTTGATACCATTCCTATGACTGGCGGTGGCTGGGTGAAGCAGGGCGCGTTGAGTTCTGCCGAGAAGCGGTATGTGCGTGACCTGCAGATCACCTTACAGGGTAACATCACCCGTCCACAGGATCAGACGATGGTAGGACAGTATGCCCCTGGTGGCTACTCGATCCTTGGTCGGCAGATCGGTATCAGCTATACCTTCCTGTGGGACAATCCTGATCTGTATCGCCAGATCAAGTTGGGTGGCACCAGTGGCACCGAGTGGAGCCAAACGCCTTATGTGACGCCTTTCTGGGCATCCTTCCCTGATATCGCTGGCACCAGCGCCATGGGCTTCTTCGCCCAGAACGTACACTGGATGTCTGCGCCTATCGGCGTGCAGGGTGAGAGCCAGGTGATCATGCGCGTGAGCGGTTTGGTTGCTGATGCTACTGGTGCCCAGTGGGGCTTGTGGCTTGCCAAGACTGGTGCAACTGGTATGACGGCTGCATCTGTGTGGCCCGTCTAAGGGAGCAATGAGAGATGACTAAGACTAACACTGTGGCTACGCTGCCGATTGAGGTTGCTGATCTCAATGCTGCGGCAAGCCTTACTGCTGCGGGTATCGTCGAGTTGGCAACTACGGCAGAGGCCATCACTGGCACTGACGCTGTGCGGGCTGTGACTCCGGCGAATGTGCGCTCGGTGCTGACTGGTTTGAAGACGATCAGCTTCAACGGTAAGAACGGCGCCGGCGCTATCTCTGCCGTGGGAACCGTAGTCGGAGACAAGGTGCTTGATGTGTTCGGCTTGACTGATGGTGCGCTGGGTTCGGTTGATACTCTGTACGAGACAACCATCACAGTCAACGATCAGATCCAACAAGTGTCGGCTAGCGACTTGTCGCTCAAGATCTACTGCGCGCTCATCCTCGCGGTAGTGTAGCAGCAAAAGGAGAACGAACGAATGAAAGGCTATGTGAGACTGACTAACCCTGAAGAGGAAATCTTCTTGGGGGAAGGAGCGGGGACTGCGCCGATGGTGGGCGGTGACACACTACAATACCGAGTGTGGGATCGCTCTGGGCAGACGATATACATTCCAGCCGAGCGGCTGGTGACAATCCGACTGGGGCCAGGGACGCGGCCTGATGGGTACGCGCCCTGTTCCCCGGTTGAAGAATAAAATGCCGGCAAAGAGACGTTAGCAGAAGCG
>JADJGF010000007.1 GCA_016708125.1 Ignavibacteriota bacterium
TATTATTGGTATTTTGTTATATTCACGTAGTTTCAATACAAAAAAAATTCAGTTTGATGATAAAAATTTGATTTATACTTAATAAATCAAAAATATAAGCATTAACTATTAAGCTCTTCTAAAAGATTCACAAAAACAAATGGATTACGAAACTTCATATTCTCATTATCCCATTTGGATTGTAAATATTCAAAGCCTGCGTTTGCATAGCCTTCCATTTGTCTTATAAGTTCAGTAACAAATGTATTGATTAAATCTTCACTTGCATTTTCCAATTCAATCCAATTAAATCCAAATTCTTCTGAATTATTAAGTAGCAGCATATTAATGTAATCGCGCATTGAGGTTGGTTTCCAGTTAGAAAAAACGAAAAAATCGTCGGTTTTATCATTACCCAGAATATATTTAGGTGTACCTAATTTATAACCAATTATAAAAGCATACATATATGTCTGATAAAATGCACCGAAAGATGAAAAATCTCCCTTTCCTGTAGAATCACCTTTATTGGAAATAGCTTCGATTAATGCTCGGTACTGTGTATTATATCTTGGTCTTTTTTGACCGATTAAATCTCTTAATTGTGAACCATCCATAATATTTATCCTTTATAACATTTATTTTTTGTAACTAAATTTGTTGTATCAGCTTTTTCTTCGATCACATTTACATAGAATGTACCTGGAATCTCTCCATTTTCCATCTTTTTCAGAATTCTCTTACCTAAAGAATTTAGGAAATCCTCAGATTTTGGATCATACAACTCCTTTATAAAAATGATACTTTGTGAAAATACATTCGGAGCTATCTTGAAAAAATTATTGATAAAATTGTCTCCAAACTCAGAAAAAGGTGCATCTGAAATAAATGGATAATTAAATTTTTTATTCCCAATTTTGGATGAAATGATAGCCATTATGATAGATAACTGCTTCATTCGCTGAAAGCCAGTACCTAGTCCAGTTAATTCACCGTCATTAATATTTTTAATACAAACTTGAACTGTACCATCAGCTTGCTTTGAAAAATTCAATTTGCCACCTTCTGCTAAATTTCCTTGTGTAAGCTCATTATATTTCTTATTGGCATTAATTTCTAAAGATTTTAATATTTCATCAAAAATTCGCTCTTTAGTGATTAGAAGAATTGATTCTACATGACACATCATATCTCTGAAATCACGATAGTTTTTAATCTCACTGTTAGCATTGATACCATTTAGTTCATCTTTAATCTGGTTAAGCCTTGTTTCCCATTGCTTTATTTGTGCTTCAGCCTTTTTAATATCTTCATTTTTCTTTTCAATAGTTTTCTCGGCAAGAGTATAGTCTGAAATATTTTGCCGGTCTTTATTTTCTAAATTATTTTCACTTCCACCAGCATTCAGAAATTCCAGTTTGGCAATTTCCTTTTCTTCTTCTTTTTGATTAATTACTACTTCTAGGTTGTCAATTGCTGTTCTATATTTTTCGATAGACTTTGAGAGCTCAGGAATACTATTTAAAAATGAGCTTACAGTAGTTTGAATTCCACCATAAAATGAAGAAAAATCATTCTTACTAGAACTTTCAGAAGATTTAGGTCGTTTCAATACCATTTCAATGTGCTTCCACTCTTCTGAATTTTTTAAAGCGGGGCGATCACAAATTTCACACCATTCGGTATCAAGTATTCTTTGTAAAGAAGATTTATCAGGAGAATTTGGCGGCAAATATAACATTGTTGGATCTGCTGCTATCTTATTTATTGTACGTTGTTCAGCCAGTTTTATTATAAGATTCTTATAATTATTTGAAAAAGAGGTGATTTGCTTTTCTAAGCCCATTAGCAGCCAAGGAGAACTTTCTGAAAACAACATTGAAGTAATGTTTCTTTCATTTTCATTCTTTTTGTCTTTTAATTTATCTATTTCATTTTGAAGAGTTTTTTGTATTCCTCTAAATCTCTCACGATTTTGAGCATTCAATAATAGTGCCTCCAAAGTGTTTTTTTTATTTGTCGCTTCAGATAATTCTGTCTTGTATATTTCAATTTGTTCAAAAGTTCTATCAATGCGCTTTTCTATTTCTTCACTTTCTTGAATTAAATCTGTTATTCTTTTATTTGCTGAATTAATCTCTTTTTCTTTAATATTAGAAATTGCTTTCGCTCTTTGAGATAAATCTTTACTTATTTCACAAATTTCAATGAGATTTCTTATCCCTGCTAAGGCTTCAATAGTAGAAGATAAACCGTTGTGAGAGGATAAATCCACTAATTGTTCCATTGATTCGCCCTGTAACAAGGCATAATTCATTAATTCAACAGGGATTATTTTTTTAACAATTATTTCTTTATCTCTTTGGTCTAATATTGGAATATCTTTATTATCTATAGTTTGCAAAATATTCAATAGTTCATTGGTATTCCAATTATCACCCATTTTTTGAAATTGAACTATTTTTGAAACTGAATACTTATTTGCATTCTCAATAAATGTAATATTTACTCCCATTTCAAAATTGGTTTCTTCTTGAAATGCTTTACCTGAGGCCATTTTCTGAAATGAGGACGTTGCATTAACCATTCGTTTTAAGTCGGAATCATAAACAGTATCTTTTAAGATCCAAAGAATACCATTGTAGAACTTCGATTTGCCCATATTGTTATCGGCATTTATAATATTGATCCCTTCTTTGAAGTGATATGTGTTCTGTTCAAAACTTCCATAGTAATTGTAGAAGTTCTTAAAACTGATTGATTTTATGATTGCTGCCATAACTATAATTGCATGATCTGTTTCTGAATATTCTGAAAAACTGCATTCTTATCCCTATGATTTTCTTGCCCATTAATTATTGCTTTAACGATTTCAATAACAGGATAATTGGACTTTGTATTAAATGTCTCTTTCTCCAAATTATCTTTTGGAATTTCAAATATATCTTGAAATTCAGGCGATTTCAACACCTCTTTGAAAATTTCTTCACCTGTCATATTATTATATTTATTGGTTTATACTTAAAATTAGTTCAGATAATATCAAATCATAAAACCGTGCTACTTCGTCAAGAGATTGAAGAGCACCAGTATAATTATTTGTTGCTAAATTGGCAAAATATGCAACTCGATTTAATTCACCTTTAACCAAACTGCGTTCCATATGCCAAAATTCTTTAGAGTAATATGGAGATTGAAAATTAGGTACAACGACCATATCATAGATATGTGCAAATGTTTTTTCCTTATGTTTACGGAGTAAACGACCTCGTCTTTGAATAAACTGACGAGGATTTCCTGTACTAGAAGCAAAAATACCGTACTCTGCTCTAGGTACGTCAACACCCTCATCCAAACACTTCATAGCAAACAATACATTTATTTGCCCATTTTCAAAACCTTGTAAAATCGTTTTTCTTTCTGATTTGTTGTTTTTCCCAGTGTATGTATTACAAGTTGTTTTAGGGAAAATTTCTTTTGTTAAATCGAGCATTTTTTTTAATATTCTTTCCGTGTATCTTTCTTGAACAATATCAAAATCGGATTTTGAATATATAAGAGCTTCATCTGAATCAGACACTTTATTGCCTTCCGGAACATAAACAAAACAATATTTTAACTTATCGCTACCGATTTCTTTTATTATATCTTTAAATATTCGCATTTTATCATCGGCTTTGTGTAAAATGCGTTTGCGGTCCATTTTTAATTTATTTGCTTTATTTTCATCTTTATAAGTTCCGGTCGATTTGTCAAAAAGTCTGAGTAGTTGAAATGAAATATCAGCATATTTTTTCATTTCAAGATTATTCAGATAAGCCATTTTGGGATAATAACAATATTCCATCAAGTATCCTTCTTCTATTGCTTGACTCATGGAGAAATTGAACACAAGGAGGTTTATCGTTAAAAAAACTTTCTAACTCTGCCGTTCCTTCTTCGTCGTATATTCTGCTTGGGGTTGCTGATAATGCTATTCTCCTTTTGAAATGCAATGTTCGAAAAATTGCCTTAACAGATTCAGATCCTATATTATGTGCTTCATCAGCAATAACAATCAAACTATCTGGCAATTCTGGCAAAATTTGTTGAAAGTCTTTGCTAGTAAAAGATTGATATGTTGATACTAATACAAAACTAATTTTTTTACCTCTACTGACTTTGTCTACTAAATTGACAATTTGTTGTCTCCACCAAGGATTTTCCGAAAAGATTGTAATTATATTTTTAAAATCAAACAGAGCAATTTCTTCAATCCATTGTTCAACTAATGCAATAGTTGGCACTAATATTAGTAATTGGTAAATACTTTCATTTTTATATTCTTGAAGTGCACAATTCAATGAAGTAATAGTTTTACCAGTTCCAGTTGCCATAGCAAAAATCCCCTGTTTGCCATTATTTAACCATTCTTCATAAGCTTGTTTTTGAAATGGTCTTGCTCCTTCTGGATATTTATCTGGGAAATGAGGTTCTCTTATTGTTATTGAGGATGCCAATACTTCATCTTCAATCGTAGAATTTTTAGATAATTTTTTAATTATTTCATTCTCTTGTATCAGTAATTCGTTTGCCTCCACATTTGGATAGGTTTTTACTATCTCCTGACAGAATTTTTTTGTGGGAAACACGAGTACATTATTTGTTTTGCCATCCCAGATTTCAGCAAAATCTTGTTCGCATATTTCAATTCTTTCTTTGCTATCAGTACCTTTCCAAGAACATGTGCATTCAATAGTTTCAATATTTCTAACTAATGCAGCTGCTGTTAAATTTAAAGAACCTATAAAAGCAACTTTATCATTATTTTCATCTGTAAAAACACCAAACTTTTCATGAGCTAAACCTCCAGTTTTAGGAATAACAACTTTAATCTCAATTCTATTAGTTTGAACAAGGAAAGAAAGACATTTAAAGAAATGTTCATCTCGCTGAGATAATGTTTTTCTGAGGGCATCAAATGATTGAACTATATATTCCTCAAAATCTATTTTTTTATTGTTTTGCAATAGATAATAATCATCTTCTGTAAGGTGTTGATTTATATATAGACGCATGTTACCTCCATTACTAATAAAATGTGCAATACCAACAGAGAGAATATTAAAAGAGGCACTACTGAAATAACCTAAACCCATATCAAAACAATTACTGTTTGACAATGCTATTTCAAAAAAATCGAATGGCAAATCTTTTCTTCCTGTTGAATATCTATATTTAAAATCCTTGTCTTTCAGCATGTTAAATTAATTTTATGAGGTCAATAAACTTATGACGTTGATCATCTGTCAAATTATAATTATGAAAATCTTTCTTTGCCCGCTTAAACCATCCATAAAGAAAATGATCATTCCCAAGTGCATGAGATATGTTTTGGTTTTCTTGTAAAAAATGCTTTAATTTGTTGTAATTCAAGTTCCATTTATAATTATTTATATCTATTTCATATTCGGCATATTTATTTTTGATTCTTTCAACTTCTTTTTGTTGATTTAAGGAAATTTGTTGCTTGCCATTTATAATTCTATACCACCAACGACAAAGAGATTCTTCTTCCAAATCTTCGGAAGATGAAAAAGGAAAATGCTTGTTTTCAAGAATAAATTTTTCAAAATCATTTAATCGTTGCTCAAAATTTTTAAACAGCTTATTTATCAGGTCTTTTTTCTCGAATTCAGTTGGGTACATTTTGCTTGCTAATCCAAACAAATTATTTCCAAAAAAAACGAACCTTTTTAAAGTGTCAATTTGCATACTGGTTCTAACACTGGCTTTAGTTGTTTTTGGAAAATGCTTTATTACATATTTTGTTATTTCGTTTACAGTTTGTGGTAAATTATTTTTCAATAAAAATTCAATAATTGCATCACGGATTGTTCCTGATCTTATATGTTTCCATTCTTTAAGAGTATAAGTACTATTTCTGTTTCTAAATGATATTAATTCATGCCTTTGTAAAAATGGTCGTAATTGTCCGCAATCTATATATTTATGGTTGGGCATAATACTTTTAAACTCTAAAAAGATATCGTCAAGGTGCATTGGACTACCTTTCTGTTTTAATATTTCATAAACTACATCCAATATTTTTCTTTCTTTATTTATAGGAATTTTAATTTTCCCATTAATATCTTCAGAATACAATCCAAACTCTTGTAGCAGAATTTCTCTTGTAATATTTGTTATTTCTATTATTTTTTCAAAATCAAAATTTATCCAATTTTGAGAACTACTAATATAGTCTTCAATATCTAAAAGATATTCTTTTTCGTTCTCAAAAAGAATATTACAAAATTCGATTTTCATTTTCATAAAATCAAAAATTTCAGCATACACTTTTCGTATTAAAAAAGGAGATTTCAAAGAAATATTCTTATTTTTAGAATCTAATCCTCCAAATAGTACGAATGTATCACTAAAAATAGATGCTATTAATTGAAGTACAAATTCATAAGAAAAACTACTATTTTCAATTTCAATACATGTTTGAATTTTAATTGATGATGGATTTAAAAAATTTAAATCTTCAAAAAACTCTGCTAAATATTCCCAATCATTATTGTCATTTTGAAGGAAAAGTTTTTTACAATATTTTTATCCTTTTTAACTTCAAAAACATCATCGGAATTTTTAAATAACTCATCATAAAATTTTTTTTTCGAATTTGTCGAATCCTTTCTTTTGATAAATTATGAACCTGGGATAATTCTTCTAATTTATAAGAATTTATATTTTGAAAAATGTTAAAAGAATCTTTAAAAATTTTTATTTCTGTGTTTTCAGAATTTTTTATTTCTTGTTCTAAAATCCACAACATTGGCAAGTGCCAATATCGATCAACAAATTCTGTTACAAATAAATTTTTTACAATTCTTTCCATATTTAACAATGTCAATTGATGATATTTGTGAAACTTTTAAAACAAGTTCAGCTGTTGACTTAAGCAATTCCCTTTCTATTAAGGTTTTATTGCTTAAAAATTTTAGGAGATCTATGTCTGTTTTAGGTATTTCTTCTTTTTCATTTTGTAAAATAATTGGCCAACATAAATTATTTAATTCTTCAACAGTTTTAACTCCCGCATTTCTAATTTTGCCTTTAAAATTGTCCTTTTTCATTAAAATATTTCACCAAATCATATAAAGTAATAAAGTATTTGCTGTGCAACAATTTGCTGCACGAACTGATAATTGATTATTATCTTTTAAGTACTGTATTGTAATATATTTTAAATCATTTTTTATTAACATATTTCTAATAACCCATTCTCAATTTTATCAATAAGATATTCAAATCCATCCAGATTAGGATTGTCTGTCAATTCTTGATTGATCATTTCCAACCCATCATCGACGTGCATTTTTATATATTTTGGTATATCTTTATCAGTTTTGTATATATTATAATTCACACAAATCATGGAAATATAATAATGGAGGTACTCTCCAAACAAAACAGAATTACTATACTCTTTCCCTTGTGAATTTTTTAAATTTACCAGATCAAGTTTTTTTTCTGTCGATAAAGAATAAGCAAACGCTATTCTTGCAATAATGTTTTCGGCTCCAAGATTCAATTTTCTTGTGAGTTTTGAGACTATTTCCTTATTTTCTTTCGATGTTTTAATGTGCGTAAACATTTATTTTATTTTCTAAGTCATGAAATAGATGTTTCGGCTCACATTCTTCAATATAGGAATTCCCATCTTGATTTTTAATTTTAAATGTTTTAACAATATTAGGTAATAAATCATTAAATTCTTTTTCAGTTAGTTCTTTTTCCAGTAGCGGAAATAAAATCACTTGTCTGGAAATAGATGGATAAAACTTTGAAATAATATTGATGGAATGATTTTTGTCAAATTTTTGTAATGGGCTGTCAATAAAAATAGGGAATTGAATACCTGATTCTTCTACTAATGATTTTAGCAATGCAGAAGCATATAATTGTTGTTCCCCTTTAGATAAAGTCTCCTTCTCAATTATTGACTGAGAGCTATCAAATAAGGAAATTTCTATTATTTCACCATTCAATTCAATTTTTACGTCACTTATGAAATTTTCTTTATGCATCAATAAGTTTAAGTTGGATTTCAATCGATTTTGAAGTGAAAACTTCCTTTCGACTTTATATTTATAAATGAACTCATTTAATTCTTTTAAGAGTCTATCGATTAAGATATCTTTTCTTTCATCGATCTCATCCAATTTTACTGTTTTATTGAGCTCTGACAGAATCCTGGATTTTGAATTTAAATCGACCTGATATGCCCCAATTTCACCATATAATTTATGCTGTTCATTTATTAATTCTTTTATTTTGATATCAATTTTTAACTTTTCTGATTTGTACTTTTGAGTTAAAATATCTGAATCTTTTGCTTCAGCATCTGAAATTTTTCTTAAAATTTTCAAAAGAAAAATCTTATTGTTTTTTTCTTCTTTTACGATTTGTTTGAAAAGAGCATTAAAGGTCAGTTTCAAATTATCAAATATAGAGAAAAATGTATTAGATTGAACTCCATTTAAATCCAAAAGAATTTTATCAATCGTTTCTTCTTGACCTGTACCACTTGATGAAAACGCTTTGGTCATTATTTCAATTATTTCATTCTTTAACAATTCCGGTACATTCTTTTCATCAAATGAATTTTCAATATTCTGTTTTATAGTGATGAATTTATTTTTAATATATTCATTATCAATTTTTTTTTCACTTTTTTTGTTTTCTGCAATTAATTGAAAATAAACTTTTTTTAAATTATTTCCTGCAATAGCAAAGGGAGCCAGTTCCAAAAGGTCTTTTAATCTTGCTTTGATTTCTTGACTTTGTTGTATTAAATTATCTCTCAGTTTTTTGACCTTAATCAATTCTTCAACAGTTATTTTATTTCCTTCTCTGATTAATTTTTCCTGATATTGTTCAGAAATAATTTTAAGGTTTTCTATCTCAGATTCGGTAGCTTTTATTTTAGATTCATTAATAATAATCAATTTTTGAAGATGTTCTATATCGTCATTCAACTTAATTATTCTATTTCTATCAGATGCTGTAGCAGATTTTTTTCTTAATTTTAATTTTAGATTTTCGAGATTTCTTTTTAGATTTTCATATTTATTAATTCCAAGAACCTCTGAATAAGCTTTACTAAGTCTTATTTTTTCATTTAGAGATTGGACCTCTGCCAATGATACTATTTTCTCAGCATCAAAGAAAAAGAACTTAGCTATTTCTCTTGGTAAAATAAAATCATTTATAAAAATATCAGGTCCTACTTCTTTTGTTAACTCATTCTCAAAGTTATCGATAAGGATTATACATTTTTCGGTCTCTTCATCTGTATTGTAAACTCTTCGAATAATAATTTTTTGACATGGTACTGAAGGAATATTAACGTCTGATAATTCAATTTCAACACTGAATTCATTGATATATTGCTTATCATTTTTAACATCTCGGTTTAAAATTATATTTGCAAATTTCTTATAACCACCAGCTTCAAAAATTTCCTTTTTATACTTTTCATCAACTTCCCCGATTAATTTCCCGTAAAATCCCCAAATCAATGCTGTTAAAAATGTTGTTTTACCATATCCATTCAAGCCCGCAATTAACGTTATATTTTTATTGGATTCATGTGAAAATTCAATCTTTTCTAATCCTTTATAAATTCTAAAATTTGATAATATTATTTTGTTTATCCTCATATTAGGCTTTACTTACAAAATTTTCAATGTGTTTTTCAATATCATTTTGCATTCCATATTTAGACAATAACAAAGTTTTAGAATGTTGAATTGCCAATAAATTATTTATTAATTCAAAGTCATTTGGATTATCTATGCAAACATTTTTAGGATTCGTTTTTCGACAGAATTTATGCTATTCGAATTTTCTGTATCTAAAATTCTTCCATAAATTTTTGAATAAATATCACCCACATTAAAATCAAAAATTCCATCTCTATACCAGTAAACTTGGATGGCAATGAGCTCCTGATTCGTGATTAAATCTAATAAAGGTTTAGAAGTTTGAATTACCTTTTGTATTTCTAATAGTTCCCTTAATTTTTTTGCTCGATACTCTGGAGTATAATTTCCTTGATTATGACCATCTTCTGTAATAGCTATTTGTCCATTTCTTCTAGTACCCAATCTGTTAAATGAAATATTTCTTTCTTCTAATAACCTGTTTCTATATTCTAATAATGGCCGCATCCAAAGTTCGCCTTTTTTGATTTGAGCGGACATGGATTTGTCTTCTTTCACGACTGTACAAGTCCAGCATCCAAATCGGCTTTGCCCACATGATGTGTGAGTGTTATCTGTTACAACCGTCGGACATTCATAATCATCTGCACTGGCATCAGCATAAATCTTAAATAATTTTGAATTATCAAATTTCCATGGTGATTCAAATGCATTGATTATATACCATATTTCTTCAACAAGGAGTTCTTTTATTGGAGAATAAACATAAGTATTGTAATGATTAGGATGTTTAGTCAATCTTTTGCCCTTAATTTCATGTTTTTTTATAGAACGTGATCGATTTGCACTTTCAGAGCTTCTTGCTCCTATCAAAATAATTGCTTCTCCTATCTCATTAACTTGTTCAGCTATAAAAGATGATGTTGGTCTTATCTTGAGTTTATCTGTACACCACCTGAAAGTATTATTAGGAATAGGATATCCTTTGCCCAATATATTCACCCAAAAAGTTTCTTCGATTTTTGGTATAGTTTTCTTAACAAAAATTGGCAAATTTTGATTTCTTGCTTCAATTTCAATTTTCTGCAAAACTTCTTCTACATACAATGAAATTATAGGATTTTCAACCATTGTATCATTACAAACTACATAAATAGGCCTCCTTAATTGAAATGGATAAGGCATTTCATTTCTTATTTTTCTAATGCTCTCCAAACTAATGTAAGTAAAACAGTAGAGTCTTTTCCACCACTGAACCCAATAATCCAAGGTCTTTCACTAGGATCAGCATAAGTATATTGATCTACGAGTTCATCTATTATATGCTCAATTCGTTTATTTGTCATATTACTTACCTTGTTTTTCGTCAGTATGCCTCGTCATGTTTAATTTATTTAATTTTTGATTTTAAAATGTCATTTATCACTTCCTCCATAGATTCTTTAATAATAGATTTACTTACCACAGCGTTTTTCTATAAATTAATCGCCAATTTGGATTTTTTCGTATTTTCCTAATATACACAGACCCAAAATTTCCTTTTACTGTGATTTCACCATCCCCACTACTTCCAAAATCATAAAAACCTATTTTTTTTAATTCACCAATTAATTTTATAAAGTGTTCTTTAACACCTTCATGTGAAAATCTAAAAGGATCTTTTAAATCACTATTCATAATTATTTTTTATATCAGTATTTTATACTAACAAAATTAATTAATCATTTTGAATTGATATACAAATGTAAAAGAAATTTGGAAATTGTTTAAACCATCCATTAAAATAGGACCCAATAAACCTAAAGTTTGTATGCGTATTCCAATTTTTCCTGGCATCGAATACCCTTAATTTGGTGTACGATAATCCAATGATTGATACAATTATTCTTGATAATTGGTTTATTTGAAATATCTTTCGCTTTTTTATCGAAAGACATTACCTTTTTTACCAATCTCATACCTTTTGATTCTTTTTCTTTTCCTTTTCTTTTCAAGGGTGGGTCAATTTCGTCCGGATTTTTACACCAGACAATTGACTACCGGATATTCAGTCTTTTCCCCTTTTGATTTCTATACTATTTTCCAGTGCCTGAATTTTATCAAAGTTTAACTGTATAAGCTTGTAGTTGGTATCTTTGACGATTGTGGATATGAGCATGATTCAGGAATTTTGATAAACAAAGGTAGGAAAAAATGAAATAACCTGTGTAAAAAAAATAATCCGGTAGGATTTAATTCGTAAAACCGGTTTCATACAAAAATTTGCATTCAGGTTTATTGAATTGAATTATTCCTGCACTTAAGTGTAAGTTATGTTAATAACCGGTAGTTGAAATTAAGAATGGATTTATGGAATTGTTCTGATCTCCCACATGTTACTTGACTCGCGTCTGGTAGTTGCTGCCAGTGAAGATTGGCGTTAAAGGTCACTTTTTAAACGGTTGCGTTAAGCATGGGTTTAATTGTTCGAGCTTCACATAACTGCCTGCCCCATAAGCGAGAAATCTTAGGTGTTACATACATTTTTTATTTTTCCTTGTATTTTCGTCTTAAAAATCTATTTTCCTTCGTAAATTCAGCTCTTCTATGAAGATTAATATCCAATTTTATCAGTTTTTTGTTTTCTTCATTTTCTATTTTATCTCTGTTTAATGTTAGAATGTATTGAAAATCGTTTGGATGTTCTTCTTCTTGTTTATTTAAAAGTTAAGGCATTGTATTAA
>JADJGF010000008.1 GCA_016708125.1 Ignavibacteriota bacterium
TTAATAAACATCCCATCTATTTTAATAAAGTCTATTGGTAGTTTTTTAATATATTCAAATGTACTAAATCCACTTCCAAAATCATCTAATGCAAATTTAAATCCTAAAGTTCTTAAATTATTAATTAATTTTAAAGCATTATTATAATTATTTATGGCGGCGGTTTCTGTTATTTCAAAACAAATTTTTTCAGGATGAGTTAATCTTTTGACTTGTTTTTCTAAAAAATAAAAAAATTCAGAATTACTTAATGACTGTGTAGATAAATTTATATTTAATAAAGAAACATTAGAATCTAATACAGTATCATTAAGTATATTTATTACATTTTCTACAACCCATTTATCTACTTCTATTGACATATTGTATTTTTCAGAAGCACTTAAAAATGAACCCGGAAGTTTTATTTTATCATCTTCATATATTCTTAATAATACTTCATAATTATTGCAAAGGTAATCATTATAATTTATTAATTTACAATCTGAACAATCGAAATTTATACATTTAATTGGTTGAACATATAATCTCAAACAATTATTAGTTATTAAAAATGGGATTTTTGAAGCCCATAATAATTTATCTTTTCTATCAATTAATTTAGAATTTTCGTTATCATATATTTTAATTTGATTTTTTCCAGATTCTTTGGCTATGTAACAAGCAGAATCTGCATTTGATAATATATCATCAACATTTCCAATTATATGTGTTAATCCTATACTGACACTTATTTTAAATTCTAAATCTTCCCATTCAAATATATTTATACTCAATTCTTTTCTTAATTTTTCACAAATTATAACTGCATTATTTATTCCACATCCAATAAAAATAATTCCGAATTCATCTCCTCCTAGTCTACCAATTATATCACATTTTCTTATTTTGGATTTAAATAATTTCACTATTAATTTTAAAAAATTGTCACCAGCAGTATGTCCACATCTGTCATTTATTATTTTAAAATTATCAACATCAATATATGCTACAACATTATCATATTCTTTATCTTTAGAATATTTATCAACAATAACTTCAAATTCTTTTCTATTATAAACATCTGTTAGATGATCATATTTTGCTTCTTCATTTAATTGTTTTAATTTTTCTTCATATCTTTTATTTTTTATTAATCTCCATAAATTTTGAGTTATTACTTCCATTTGTTTTGCATCTAAATTATCATAAAATGTTTCTTTATTTCCAACACCAATAATAACTACTACTTTATCATCTTCAATTACTGGAACACTCATATGTCTTATTAATTTAAAATGTCCTTCTGGTAATCCTTTTTTAGTTAATTCTGTTTCATAATTATTATGAATTGCTGGTAGTTTTGTTCTAGCACAATCTGCCCATATTCCAGCATCAGATATTGGATAATGATTATCATAAACTGCAGTACACATATTATAAGTATTTTTAGACCATACTTTTAAATTTATTGTTTCATTATCTGGATTAATGAAATGCAAATATCCACAAGTACTAGATGTTAATTCAACCACATCATCTATGATCCTTTGGATTATTTCATCTTCTGTTAAATTAACAGAATTAGATATATCTAATAAAGATAAAATGCATTTTTCCATTTTATCCTTTGTCTTAATTTGCTGTTTGAGTTCTTCTATAGATATCTCCACTTTTAATGATTCCTTAGATTTTACGCTTGGTTTTGTGAATTCTAATATACAAATACAATATTAGCAATTTAAACTTCCTAAATTGCAAATCCAAAAAGGAAAATTATCATCTTTTAGTGTCCAAGGAGACTCCGCCATAATGAACGAAGTTCATTATGGGAAGCCTTTAGGCCGGAGAGGAATTGGACAATTACAAAATTGTAAGTCCACTGTTTCTTCTTACTTTAAAATTAGATGCCTCTTTAATTTTAAAAGAATATTTATCAGAAAATGCTTTTCTTTGAGTAGAACTAAATCCAGTTATAATGTAATTTTCTTTTGATTTAAAAGAAATTACATCTCCAGGAGTAAAAGGTTTATCTTTAGTTCTTTGATTATAAATAATCTTTCCAGATTTAACTTTTAATTTTGCATCCAAATATATTCTTCTTATATCAATCAAAGCATCATCTGCTTGATTGCATCTTTTTCTTCTATTTTTAGCAATAGAAAATTTATTTTTAAAGTAATATTTTCTATCTTCAATTCTTTTAGTTGCTGCTCTATTATGTCTGCGATATGAATTTAAATTCAAATTTAAATTGAAATTTAATATTTGTTTATTTTCAAAATTCACATTAAACATACTTAAAATTAAAGCATCATTAGAATGTGATTTGACTATTTTTCTTTTAATTCTATCAAATTTAGTTTCATATCCAAAGAATTTGTATATGCAATACTTTTCTGCTAATTTCAAATATATTTTTGGCATCACTGAATTTAACATTCCAGATGCTTTAAAATCGTCTTCATTCAATTTAAAAATATTTGAAATCTTATTTTCATGAATCTTCTTATGACAAGATATACATACTGTAGCCAAATTTGAAGAAATATTAGTCCCACCAGCAGATCTAAATTTAATATGATGAACTTGAAGAGGAATATTCTGATTCTTACACTTTAAACAAGTATAATTATCTCTTTTTAAAATATAAGAAACTAAATTAACTTCTGATGCAGTTCCTTTTCCAGGCAAATTCTTATTTCCAGATAATAAATTTGTATCAAATTTTGCATATTCTAAATTAATAATTGATTTCTCTTCTTCTACATATTTAAATAAATATTTAATTACATTCAAATGAGTATTTAATAAGTAATTTCTAGTTGGATTTGCCTTATTCTTACTTCTATTTTTCCATCTAGGAAATCTAAATTTGCGATTTTTACAATTGCATCTGCGATTTTTTCTTCTAATATTTCTGTACATTTTTCTTTCAGTCATCAATTTAGTAATATCTGCTGTTCTTAATTTAACTTCACCTTTAAACAGCAATAATACTTTTGAAGATGACTCTTTTAATACACAGAAACCTATATTTGAATATCCAGTGTCAATTCCAATAAAATAAGCATATTCATCATTTGATTTTGAAGTTACTGGATAAGATAATTGAAGCAACATCAATTTTCGACAAATTAATTTTGCTTTATTCTTTTTCAACATCTTATTCATCCAATCTACTTTTGTAGTTGGAGAAAGTACTCTGTTTCTTGAATCTTTTACAAAAATAATCACTGAAAGTTCTCCTTGGTCTGGAGTAAGAATCAGTCTCCCCTGGACTTACTAAAGCACCATCTGCTTTCGTTACCTAATTGCAGATGAAATGTCTTTCACAAACAGAGCTTCAAACTGGGAGTGGCATTTGAAGGTGGACGCTTTAGTAAATATCCTGTTCAGATCCATAAATGGTCTTGTAAATATTCAATTTGCTTACGCAAATTCAACTTTACAAGCCCCGTCCTTTAGGACGGGGTAATCTGACGAATATTAAACTAGTTGTTTTTATTTTGTTAAGTTTTGGATATATTAATAATTCACTTGCAGCAGATTCATTTGGATCTGGAGGTTATTCGCATAATGTATTACTATATAAGGATTCAATGTATATTGCAGGAAGCAACAAATATGGAGAATTGAATTATAATGAAACTGGAGTTGAGTATCGTAATTTTGTGAAATTTGCAGATAAGATTTCTCAAGTTTCTGCAAATTATAGTCGGACTGCATTTATCACTAAGAGTAATAAATTATTTTACTTTGGTTGGAAAACTGGATTATATGATAATGTAGCTCCAACTTTAATCAGTAATAATGTTATTGATGTTAGTCTAACAAGTACTAACATTTATTATATTACTAATAAAAAAGTATATGAATTTGTTCCAAAAACAAATATCACAATGCAATTGATGTTACAGGAAGAACCTGTTTCTCTTGCAACTGGAACTGGTCATTTGGTTGTTTTAACTAAAAATGGAAATGTTTATACTTATGGATTAAATAACCAAGGCCAATTGTGTTCTAATAATACTATTAATAAAACCGTTCTAACTAATGTTAATTATTATGGATGCAATACTATTTCTTG
>JADJGF010000009.1 GCA_016708125.1 Ignavibacteriota bacterium
ATAAGCTTGATGTATTTATCAATGATGTAAAAAAGATTGAATTTATTAGTGGTAATGAAGAAATAGAAAGTTTGATAACAAAGAAGGCGGAATTTTTAGAATTTACAACAATCGTGAACTTGATCAGCAATAATGACGGTCATGGCTATATGTCACTTATGCCCTACAAAATGGATGAAAGAGGGAGAAACCGGTAAAAATAAAATTGTGGAGTAGCTTCATGAATAACATATTGTTAATTGCTTACAAAGCAAATGATGTTATTTCTAATCTGTTAAACTTAGTTAAATTTGAAACATGGATGAATGTTCGATTAAATATAATGGTGAAAATTTTGAACTTTATTTTTCAGCTCCAGTAAATTATGATGGTAAATTTTTACAGTTTCAAACTGTCACGAAGATTTCGTTGTTAATTTAAGATCAGATGGTGAAATGCAACCGGACAAATTGTAATAAATAAAAGATGTAAGAAATCTGAATCTGAATTTGCGAGATGAAAATTCTGAATTAATTTCCATGCCAATGCTAAATCAAGAAACAAAAAGCAAAAATTGTTGCAAAATCTATTGATTAATGAATTGAAAATTGAGAACAACGTACAACAAATATTAATTGTCAAAGAATTTACAAACCGAACACCGTTAATAATTTGATGAACTTATCGCAATCAAAATTGAGTAAAGGTCAAATCTCTCTTATGAATTCTAGTGATCAAGATATTGCATGATGGATAGTCCCGAAAAGTGTAATTGAACGAGATACAATGCCGCTACACCGCTTAAGAAAAGCAATGAAAGCTGATCCTTCATACAGATTTGATATTGAAGATGCTTTTAATGATCAAGGAATTTATTCAACGTCACCCGGAGAAAAAAAGACGGAATTAGAAAATTATTAAATGAAGGGAAAAAAATTTCTTGTGGATCAACTTATATTCAACCCTATGAAGAAATGTTCTGGAGAGTCTTTAGTACGTCAATTTTACTTTTGGAAAAAGTGGCTTAAAAATGAATTCAATTATGATGCAAAAGTATATTGGAATGTAGATGTTCCTGGAAGAGTTTTACAAATGCCGCAAATTCTGAAAAATCCGGAACAGATTTATGGTTATAAGCAGATTTGAAAAGGTGTTTATAATTGGCATAGTCCGGATGGCTCTTATATTACTCATATTCACCCCGTCATTATGGGGATGCATTTATGCCTCTTCACAAAAATATTTATGATCCAGCAAACTATTTAGTGAATCTTCAATTTATTGGGAAAAATATTTTTCTGAAAATTCAATAGAAATGTAATTCCGCTTTTATCTGATTGGGATATGAGTCCAGCAAAAGATTACAGCGATGTAATAAATAATTAGGGGAAAGTATTAAATGAAATAGAAGTTAATGATGAAAAAAGTTCCGATTGAACTTCGAAATTTAAATGCAAACTGCAGATGAATTTCTGAAGATTTTGTTTCATCTGCTTTGAACATTCCAAAAAATAATTGGTGAACGTCCGCAAGTTTGGTTGTATATTCTTACCCATCGCATTTGAAGCATTGAAAGCTAGCCGTGAAGCAGACATCATGCTGATATTTGCTGAAAAATTTTCTTTAATTAATTCATTAACAGAAAATGATTTATCAAATTATCCGGCATTAAGATTATCTGATGCATGGGAAGCAAAGATTTATCCTGATCATGGTTGGGGTAAAGAGGACAAACAACAGATGATTTGTTCTTACAAATTTGTTTTGCAAAAATGAAGCAAATCAAATTGCAGAAAATGCAATTAACTCAATTGCTTCAAAAATAAATACTGATCTTATAAAAGGAATACCATTGTTGTTTTCAATAGTTTAAATTAAGGAGCGAACAGATCCAATAAAATTCACAATGAACTTTGAGAAGGGAAAATCGAAGTCGCTTGATATATTTGATAATGAAGGCAAAAGAATTGAATATCAATTTTAATTTTCAAAATATGATGATGGTAGTTTCAAATCATTTACAGTAAATTTTATTGCAGAAAATATTCCTTCAATCGGTTTCAAAACTTACTACATTAAAAATAGTTCAGAAATTATTGGAAAGAAACAAATCCAAATTCTTACGAAAGTGATTATTATAAAATTTCATTTGCCAATGGCGGAATAAAAAGTATTTATGATAAAGAATTAGAAAAAGAAATTTTGGATACTACAAAATTTTTGGCGGTGAAATATTTACTATGAATTCCGAAGGAAAATGGTGCTGGAGAATTTTGTTGATATTCAGCAGCCAACAATGGAAGGATTTGATTAAATCAAGTAATTACAAAACCAATTGGGAATTAATTGAAAATGGTTCTGTTTACAGTTCATTTTAAATACAGACAGAAAATAAGAAATGCTGTAATGGAGCAAAAATTATACTTTATAGAAAACTGAAACGAATTGATTTTGAAGTATCATTAGTAAATTGGAAGGAGTTTTATATCGCGAATACAGAATGGCACTTCAATAAAATTAGAGAAAGGAAAGTATCTTACAGAAACTGCATTGGAAGTTGTTAATGTTGGTAAAGACGAAATTAAAGAACCAGCAGGGAAAGATATTTAACAGATTGCAAAGAAATTCATCCTCGAGGAATTGAAAACTGGATTGGTGCAAGTGATGAAAACATTGGGGTTACATTAAGTTCATGTGTTGCAGTTGCTGATTATATTGATCCAACCAATGCAAATAATGATAATATTATTTTACAGCCAATACTTTTAGCTTCAAGAAAAGTTGCCATGAAATTAGGTAATGAATATCTTCAAACGGGCGATCATTATTATAGTTTTTCATTAACATCACATTTGCCCGATTGGGAAAATGGATTTCAATTTGGAAAACAAGCTAATGAGAAATTACAAGTCGTTTTAAATCCAAAGCAATATAAAGATGCAAATTTACCGGATGAAAAAGTTTCTTTTTCACTTGATAGTAAAAATATAATTATATCAACATTAAAAAATCAGAAGATGATAATTCAGTTATTATTCGCATGTATGATATTCTTAGGAAGATATTAAACAAAAATAAATAGTTTTGTAAAAATTTCTGGAAAGCATTTAGCACTAACCTAATTGAAGAAAATTACAAAAGTTAGAAACCAATGTCAATGAAATACTTATAAATATTGGGCATCATTCAATTGAGACAATAAAACTGTTCCCAACTGAATGAATTATTTTATAAATATTTCATTTAGATTTTATCCAATTTCAAAAAAAGTAATAATAATTATTAATTAATTCTTAAAACAAATAATTTTATAAATCATGAAAAAATCTATTATAATATTATTTACCATTTTGACGGTAAACATCAATTATGCTCAAAATCTTAAGTATAAAAATCCAAATTACCGGTTAATGAACGAGTTGATGATCTTATATCAAGAATGACTCTAGAAGAAAAATTTTGGCAGCTATTTATGATTCCGGGTGATTTGAGCGATGGAAAAGAAAAATATAAAAACGGAATTTTTGGTTTTCAAGTTTCAACAAAAGGCACATCAAGCAATGCCGCAAGAACAAATACTACAATATGGAAAATCTGGGTCTCCCAGATCTGTTGCAGAAAAATTAATGAAATATAAAAATATTTTGTTGAAGAGACTCAGATGTAGAATCCAATAATTCCTTTGATGAAGACTTAATGGATTGGCAAGAGAAGGTGCAACAGCTTTCCGCAATCAATAGGATTAGCCGCAACGTGGAATACAAATCTAATGAGTGAAGTTGCAAATGCAATTGCAAAAGAAGTGAAATCAAGAGGACTTAAACAAATTTTATCTCCCGTAATAAATATTGCGCGCGATGTTCGCTGGGGAAGAACAGAAGAAACTTATGGAGAAGATCCGTTTTTAACTTCTAAAATGGGCTTAGCTTATATTTCTAAATTTGAAAATAGGCATTATTACAACTCCGAAACATTTTGCAGCAAATGTAGGGGATGGCGGCAGAGACAGTTATCCTATTCATTTTAATGAAAGATTAATGGAAGAAATATATTTTCCGATTTAAAGAATCTGTACAGAAGGGGAATGCACTTTCACTAATGATTTCATAACACTCTATGATGGAACTCCAGTACGGCAAATAATTGGCTCTTAACAAAAAACTAAAAGATGAATGGATTTAAAGGTTTTGTTATTTCCAGATGGTGCGCAATTGGCGGCGCAAATGTTCTTCATTTTACCACTCAGAATTATGCCAGAGTCAACTAAAGAAGCAATTGAAAATGGATTGGATGTAATTTTTCAAACTATATTCTCATTTCCAATTTTATGAAGCTTTTGAAAAGGAATGATTAAAGAATCTACAATAAACAAAGCTGTTGAAAGAGTTTTAACTGCAAAATTTAATTTGGGATTATTTGAAAATCTTATGTAAATCCGAAGATGCAAATAAATTAAACGAAATATTGAAAATAGAGAATTAGCAAAAAGCCGCTCTAGAATCAATTGTATTGTTGAAAATCAAAATAAAATTCTCCGTTAAAAAAAGATTTAAAGAAAATGCAGTAATTGGTGGTGATGCAATTGAAGGCAGACTTGGAGGTTATAGTGGTCCGGGAAATAATGTAATAAGTATTCTGGATAGCATAAAAGAAAAGTAAAGATTTTGCAGATGTTAAATTCTCGAAAGGTTGCGATAGGGAAAGTGTTGAATTTGTTCCAGTCCCGTCGAAAAAATTAATTTGTTATCAAAATGAAAAAAACAAATGGATTATTTGGTAATATTATGATAATCTCAAATTTGAAGGTGGAAGTTACTTTTTCTCAAATTGATGAAAATATAAATTTTAGGTGGACACTTTTTCTCGGATCCGGAAAAGTTAGATTATGATTGGTATTCAGTTAAATGGGAAGGGAAAATTATTGACCTAAAATGGAATTGTTAAAATTGGAATTGAAGGTAACGACGGATTTAAACTTTATTTAAATAACAATTTGATAATTGATAATTGGATTCAAAATTCTTATCGAACTTCAATCGTTGAATATGAGTTTATTAAAATAAAGAATATGATATCTGAATTGAATTTTATACTACAAGTGGTAACGCAAGATGTAAGTTAGTCTGGGATGAAGGTGTTAATAAAAATTGGCTTCCAAGAAATTAATGAAGCTGTAGAGATTGTCAAACAAAGCGATGCAGCAATTGTTGTTGCCGGCATTGAAGAAGGGGAATTTCGCGATAGAGCATATCTAAATTTACAGGTTATCAAGAAAAGTTAATTAAGGATATTGCAAAAACTGGAAAACCGGTAGTTGGAGTATTGGTTGGTGGAAGTGCAATTACAATGAATAATTGGATAGATGAAATAAATGGAATTATTGATGTTTGGTATCCGGGGGATGTTGGTGGAAATGCTGTAGCTGATGTTTTGTTTGGAGATTATAATCCCGCTGGCAGATTGCCAATTACATTTCCAATTCATGAATCACAATCACCACTTTATTACAATCATAAACCAATCTGGAAGAGGTGATGATTACAATAATTTAACCGGACAACCTTTATTTCCTTTTGGTTGATAGCTTGTTATACAGAATTTGAATATAGTAATTTAGTTGTAAGTAAGAAAGAAATCTCTGCCAATGAAAATGTATTAGTTGAATTTCAATTGAAAATAGTGAAATTATTCTGGTGATGAAGTTGTTCAATTATATATTAAAGATTTATTTGCATCTGTTGCCCGACCAATTATCGAACTGAAAGGATTTCCAAAGAGCCATCTAAATGTTGGCGAAACAAAAACAATAAAATTTCAAATTACTCCGGAACTTTAATGATATAGACAAAAATTTAATCAAATTGTTGAGCCGGGTGAATTTAGAATTATGATTGGGAAATTCTTCAAAGATATTAACTCAGACAAACAATAAGTGTAAAAAAACTTAAATTAAAATTCATCAATAAAAAATATTTGGCATTGAATATGTCAAAAATTTCTAGACGGATTTTCTAAAAAATACTGGTACTGGATTATCTGTCATTATTTATGCCATATCTAACTTCCCTAAAATTTCTATCGGAAGAAAATTATCCTAACATTATAATAATTTACACTGATGATTTAGGATATGCTGATATTGGTTCTTAGGTGCAAAGGATATTCAACTCCAAATCTTGATAAAATGGCTGAAGAAGGAATCAGATTTACAGATTTTCATGTTGCGACTGCTGTTTGCAGCGCATCTCGTGCTGCTTTGTTAACCGGATGTTATTCGGAAAGAGTTAGTATAAGAGGAGCTTTATTTCCCGGATCAACAATTGGACTTTAATCCAGATGAAGAAAAATTGCTAAATTATTAAGAAAAAAAAATTACAAAACCGGAATATTTGGCAAATGGCATTTAGGAAGTTATAAACAATTCTTACCTTGCAGCAAGGGGATTCGATGAATATTATAGCTTGCCATATTCAAATGATATGTGGCCGGTTGGATATGATGGTTTACCAGCTGATAATAATTTGAAATCCAGATATCCTGAACTTTCATAATAAGGAAATGAAAAAATAGAAGAAGTAAAAACCTTGAAGATCAAGCTGAATTGACCACAAAATACACAGAACACGCAGTTGATTTTATTAAAAGAAATGCGAAGAATAATTTTTCCTATACTTAGCTCATTCAATGCCGCATGTACCGATTGCCGTATCCGATAAATTTAAAGGAAAAAGTGAACAAGGACTTTACGGTGATGTAATTATGGAAATTGATTGGTCTGTTGGTGAAGTTTTAAATTCACTAAAAGAAAATAATATTGAAGAAAATACTTTAGTAATATTTACAAGTGATAACGGACCTTGGTTAAATTTTGGAAACCAAGCCAGATCTGCATTAACTTTACGGGAAGGTAAAGGTACAATGTGGGAAGGCGAGACACGGGTTCCTTGCATAATGCGTTGGCCCGCAAAAATCCAACAAAAAGTAAATTGCGATAAAATAGCTTCACTAATAGATATACTTCCAACTATTGCCGCTATTACAGAATCACCACTTCAAAAATAAAATAGATGGTGTAAATATTTTACCTTTGCTTCCCAATGAGAATGATGAAAATCCTAGAGATGAATTTTGGCATTACTACGATTATGATTTAATTGCGGTTGAAACAAGATTGGAAATTGATATTTCCATGTACTCAAAGAAGTTATGAAGGTATGCAGCCCGGTGTTGATGGATTTGTGCCAAACATGGAATAAAAAATCAGATTATGAGTTATATGACTTGAAGAATGATATAGAAGAAAAATAATATTATTGACAAACATCCTAAAATTGTAGAACAATTGCAAAGATTGGCGATAAAGCCAGATATGAACTTGGCGATAGATTAACTGGAATAAAGGAAAGAAAATCGGGAGCCTGGAAGAATTGGCTCAGATAGAATTAAATATCAAAAACATTCTGCAATTGGCTCAAATATTATTTTGAAAAATGAACCAAACCCAAAATTTGGTTTTGGCGATAAATCAATTCTTATTGATGGAGTAAGTGGCTCATTTGATCATAATGATGGAAATTGGCTTGGCTTTTGAAGGAAATGATTTTGAAGCGAATTCTTGATTTGAACACTAAAAATTAATTGAAAATATTTCTATAAGTTTTTTGCAGAATCAATTTTGCTGATTTTTCTTCCTAATAAAGTTGAATTTTAATTTCTGATAAAATTAATTTCGAGAAAAATTTTGGAAATAAATTTTGATATAGTTAAAAATAGTAATGTAGATGCTAAAATATTAAAAAAATATTTCAAATAAAATTGTAGATATATTAAAATACTTGCAGAAAATATCAAATCATGTCCAAATTGGCATATTGAAAATATAGGAAAATCTTGGTTACTTGTGGATGAAATTAGTAGATTAAAATCCTAAAAAAAATTGAGAAAGTAATGAAAAATTATTCTTCAAAATTATAATTGTTGTTGTATTGACATTAGAAATATTCCCACAGCAAATTTCAAAATCCAATTAACAAAGAAACTGGTTTAAATTCGGAATGTTATCAATCATTTATTTTTGATGGAGCTTGGTGTTGGTTCTCAGATCCAAGAGCAGTTTACTTTGAAGGTAAATATAAAAGAACATATGCTGGATGGATTGACAGCCATGGTGATGTTACAATCGGATATTATGATCATGAAACGAATCAAATCAAAACTAAGGTTCTTGAAGATAATTATGAAAAGATGATCATGATAATCCTTCATTGATATTTCACATGAAGGAAAATTGATGGTATTTTCACAAAGCATGATACCCAAATCCATTTCAGTTTTTAAAATGAAAATGGGAAGATATAAAATTGTGGAAAAACAAGAATTATTTCTAAATGATACAGTAAATTATTCAGAATTTGTTAACACAAATACTTATGCTAATCCGGTTATTTTATCCGAAGAACAAAATAGATTATATCTTTTCTGGCGAGGTATTGATAACAAACCCTAATTATTCATATTCAAATGATATGGGTAAAACATGGACCAAAAGTAAAATATTTATTTTTACCTAAGCGTATTTATACTATGCGTCGACCTTACTTAAAAGTAACGTCAAAATGGAAAGATAAAATTATGTTTGCTTTTACTGCCGGACATCAAAGATGAAATGAAAATAGTATTTACTTATATGTATTATAAAAATGGAAAATTATATAATGTTGAAAATGAAGAAATGGAATTTTAGGAAGATCCAATTTCTCCTAATAAAAACATCACTAAGTGTTTAATGCAACAATGACAAAGATAAAATCGTGGATTTGGGATATCGCAGCTGATGAAAATGACAATCCTGTTATTGTTTATGCAAAATTTCCGGATAATAAAAATCATATTTATTCATACGCGAAATGGAACGGAGAAAAATGGATTCAGTGATTTAATAGATGCCGGACCTTGTTTCCTCAAACTCCAGAAGGTAAAAATGAATTTGGAACAAAATTATTCCAGGCGAATTTTATAGATCATGAAAATACAAATATTGTTTATCTATCTGCCAAGCGAGATTCTTTTTTGAAATTGGAGTGGGAAACCAAGAATGGTACTGAATGGGATGCTCAATCAATTACTAAAGGTTCAAGCAAAGATAATGTTAGACCTTTTGCAGTAAGAAATGCTAAAAGGATAATCCAATTCAATTATTATGGATGCAAAATTCAAAATATATTCATTATACAGATTATCTTTCATCCTATTAAAATAAATATCAATCCAACTATAAATGATGCTTTTAATTCGGGGAAAATATTAAAAACATAATGAAACAGACTGCCGATTGGCAATTGTCCAATCCTATATTGTTAGTGTCACCGTTTAGATTGGCACTGGGGCATTTTATATTGTCTTGCAGCACTTTTAGGAACCGTAAGGAAGAAGGTATTTAAATAAATAATTCATATTGGTCAAATAAACGATTGAAATAATTGCGGATATTTATCATGCAGATAGATTGGCAATATCAGATGTTTATTCTTGGCTATATGAAATAAATAAAGATCCCAAAATTATTGATAAATCAAAACGGGCAATGGATATTCACATAGCTAGAATCCAAAAGCAGATTTGAAATTTCAAGATAATGAATATAAACTGAATGGTGGACATGGTGCGATGCTTTTATTTATGGCTCCGCCATCATTTGCTCGTATGTACAAAGTATCAAAATGAAATTAAGTATTTAGATTATGCAGATAAACATTGGTGGCTAACTCGATTATTTATATACTAAATCTGACAGTTTATAATTTTAGAGACGATCGCTTTTTGATAAGAAAACTCGAATGGTAAAAAGTTTTTGGGAGTAGCGGAAATGGCTGGTAATTGCTGGATTAGCGAGAATGCTTACCATTATTCCCGAAACATATCCTTCAAGAGAAAATATATTCAACAATTTCAAGAAATGGCTGAAAAATTGTTACACTTGCAAAGAGAACATGGATTATGGACAGCAAGTCTACTGGATCCAGAGGAATTACCATTGGGTGAATCAAGTG
>JADJGF010000010.1 GCA_016708125.1 Ignavibacteriota bacterium
TGTAATAACGCAGGGACCATTCTCCATAAAAATGGTAAAGCTGCACCCAAAGATGCTCCAACTATAGAACCAAATAATGGACCTCCAAATAGAGTCCCAACACCAGCACCAGCAATTCCCCCTTTTACTGTGCCTTTAAACATATTTTTAATTAAAGCAATAGTATTTACTGTCTGCCTATCATTTCTTTTTACTTCTAAAGTATCTTCTAAAAATCCTAATAAACTCTGCTTACTTCGTCCAAATCCTTGAGAATTTTCTCCTACTAATCCCAATTGCATTATTGATAATTTTTCTGCAATGATTCTATGCAAATCCATAGATGAAGCTGTTAATAGCAACATCTTAGATTCAAATGTCGTAGCTCCACCAGTTCTTAATAATATATTGGAAGAAGTTGACATTAATTTTGCTTCAGTATATCTCATACCAATTTTAGATAGTTTCATTTCTCTTTCTACGCGGGAGAAATATCTATCCTGAATTGAACGAGATTGAGCAGATGAAGCAGTTCCAGCCAAATCTGCTAATCCTTTATACCTTTGTTTAGTGAATCCATAAATATCTTGTTGTTTAGTACGAGTATCTTTTATACTTCCAGTAAGTAAATCAGTAAACTTATTTCCTTTTGGTATTAATTTATAAAAGTCATTCATTTCTGAATCTTGTATTTTTTTAATTGTCCCTATTTTTTTAACTCTTCCGACTAAAAATGCTAATGCAATAGGTAATGCTGCTAATACTCCTGCATTTGCCATTACTCCCAATCCAGCAGTACCTAATAATGGAGAAGTCGCACCAAATACACCAGTACCAACTGCAGCACCAACTCCAATTAATGGTTTTAATAAATTTTTAATAATTACAGTCGGATCATCATATTGTCTATTTGAAAGTTTAGGAAATACTGATTTGACTTTTTCTTTCAAATATTTTGCTTTATTATAAGTAACTAATTCTTTTAATATTGAAGTTGTATTATTTTCACTTGCAATATTTTTTCCAGAAACTGTACTTCTAATTTGAAATATTTCTTTTCCAATAAAAGTTAATACATCATGAGAACCAGCCAATAATGTTAATAACTTATTTTCAAATCCAACAGCAGATGAAATTAAATCAGAACCAGATCTCAACAATAGATTACCAGTATTAAGAGATATTCCATATTTTTCTTTTATAATTTTATCTTGTTTATTTGCCAAACTTTTATTTATTTTGGCATCCAAACTCTTATTTATTTTCTTAAAAATACTTTCAAATCCATCTTCGATTGTATTTAAAAATACTTTATCTACTTTTTCAAATCTTGGAATTTTATTATTTATTCCAGAAAAATTTGAATTAATATTATTATTATTTTTATTTTGTTGTTGATTTAATAAAATAGGATTAAAATTTCTTGAATTTCTGATATCGTCAAATTGACTCATATCTACCTCACAAACTAATAAAATCTATCAAATCAGAACCATCCTCATAATCTGACATATCATCTTTCTCTTCTTGCAGATGATCATTGATATATAAATAGGATTCCGCATTTGGAAATAATGAAAATTTATTTGAATTTTCAGGTTTATTATTATAAGCTACATTCGTAATTAAGTATTCATCTTCTTTATCTATAATTTCTTGATCAAATTCTATAAGATGTTCTATTTCTAATATAGTTTGTTTTTTAACATATGCACAAAAACAAGAAGCCATAAATAAATCATCATGATATCCATTCTTAGAAGAAATAGAACCATTTGATTTCTTTTCTATTACCGATAACTGACCAATCAAATCTGCAGATTTAATATGTCCTGGATTATTATTAATATAATCATAAAATAATGATATCATAAAGTCTTTGGTTTTTGTATTAGTATTTAATCCAGTAATAAATTTATCAGCTTTATCTGAATAAATATAAGAACTATATGTTCCTTCATTTTCAATATTTTCAATTACGGCAGCACCTACGCTATTATTTTCTATGCATAGTAAAATTCTATGATTTACTCTAATTCCCAAATAAGTTAATACATCAAATATAATATCAGTAAATTTAGTTAAGGAACCTAATTTACCAAAAAATTCACCAACTTGAATAAAGTTTTTATAACTAAATATTTCAATAGAACAGAAATCTCCAGTAAGAGATTTGGCGCTATCTATTCCAATTAAATAGAAATCTTTATCATTCAATTCTGAATAAATTTTTAAATTAGAAGCATGTCTTAAATTAACTAATTCTATTGGTTTTTTTGGTTTTAAATTAGAAAGAAATTCATCTGTAAAAATACAAGTAGTAGAACCAATAAATAATAAATCTAATTCTTGATTAATGCCTCTTATATCATGATTCAATTCTTGTTTTTGTATGTCATACCATTGTTCATCTTTAGTAGGATCTTCTGACCAATGATATTTAACTCTAATAAATTTATTTTTCTCTTTAATATTTAAAAAATCATCAACATTAGCAACTATATTTTCATTTTCATCAAATATTTCATCTGAATCAATTGCATTTTCCCAATAATCATAAAAGAATTTTCCATTTCCATATATTCCATTTGGTGTAGAAGTTAATAAAATAAAATATGGATATCCATTCTTAATTGCTTGTTCTCTTGCTTTTGATAAAATTGGTTGTGCTGAACGATATGCTAAACCAATATGATTAATAAATGCACATTCATCAATATATAATATTGGAGCAGTTAATGATCTCGCTAATTGATCTGCAGGAGTAGATGAAGAAGGATAAAATGTTCTTACTATTGATCCATTTTGTAATTCAAAATATGTTTTTCTTTCTGCTCTTCCTTTAACTGGAGATCTTAACCAGTCTGGTAATTTGGAATGCATAAATTTAATTCTATTTAAATTTTCTAAAGCAGCTACTTGTCGCATATTCAAAATAACTGCTGGTAATCCTGCATAAAAATTAGTTGCCCATAATAATAATGCACCTGCAATGGTTGAATTATGTGTAGGAATCATACTTTCCCCACACAAAAACATACCACTCGAATTAGAAACTTGAATACATCTAACTGGAACAGATTCTACTTTTACTATAGATTTGATATATACATTTAAACATTCATTTTTATAATTATCTTTATCTTGTCTTATTTTTTTTCTTTGTAAATTAAAAACATAGTATTTTTCAGTAGTAAATGTTAATGTATAATATTTTTGATTTTTTATAATTTTATTAGATAATTTACTTTTCAATCCCAAACTATTTAATAATTGTCTAACTTGAGTTAATAATTTAAAATCTTTTTGAGAAAATTGACAAGTTCCTCCAGGCATACAATACCCATCGGAATCCATTAATCCTCTTAATAAATTTAATCTATTATTTAAAGAGGAACATAAATAATTTTTAGGAATATGTTTATTTCCTAACAATTTCATTTCTCTTAAAATAGGAAGAATTCCATAAATAGTAAATCTTCCAGATATATTATTTGAATTTTTTGTAAAATTAAATCCACTTAGTTCATATCCTTCATTTTCTAATAATTCACAATATTCAATATAATCGGTTTCTAAACATGAGATCACATTTACATCTTTTGCTCCATCCCCTAACCAAAGTCCAAGTAAATAAGGATCTAATAATAATTCTTTTTTATTATTATAATTAACACTTTCTGGCAATGATATTCTGCAAGAGGTTGGTTTTTTATATTTACTTATTTTTTCTTCTAATTCATAAATTTCTTTTGTTGTTTTTATTTCATTTTCAAATTTTAAACTCGTATTAGAAATATTCCATAAATGATTTTCATCTGCAATAATAGATTCGAAATTATCAAAATTTATTCTATAACAAGGTCTTTCATACATTATTTCTGTAGTTGCTATAATCTCTGTTGGATTTCCATTCTCGTCAAATATCATGTCTCCTACTTCTAAATTCCCCATTAATTTATAACCGCCATTTGCCATTGGGATTGGGGTGGTTACACTTAATGCTTTCCCTAATTGCCGACTTGCCATCAATATTACTCTATTATATTTGATGGTGCATCTAACTACTCTTTTCATTTTACTATGAAGAATATTATCTGCTAATTTCAAACTACCGCCAATTTCGGGAATTTCTACATAATTATAAATAAAATAAAAAGGATTTTGTCTACATTTTAAATATTCTAAAGCATGATCACTGAGATTATTTTCCATAAAATTCTCAAGAATGTTCTTCTCTAATTTTATTTAAATCATCAATTAAAATATCCAATTTATTTAATGGAATTTTCATCATATTAATTATTTTAAATTGTCCAGAATTATTATCTACTTGAGATTTAAAAGTCAAGTAATTTGAACCTAGACTTTCTTCAACACAAATTTCGACACGAAAATGGTCATTAATAGTAATAAAAGACATTGAAATCTCCACGTTTTGATAGAATGTATATACAGATATAATTATGATTAGTAATACTTTTTTTAATGTCAATAGGAAAATTATGATGAATCTATTTTCTTTAATATACGAACATATAGAAGCTTTTGTTATAATTATTTTAATTTGTTCTATAGCGATTACGTCCTGTACTACTACATATTTATATTTGGAACACAAAACAGCTATTGAATTGAATGCAATAGAAAATAACTGTGAAAGAATAGCTGCAAGAAATAATGATTATTATTATGGAAACTGTAAAGGAAAAATAAAAAATTGACTCTTATGGAGGAAGATACCTTTAAATTTACTTATAAAAACATACTCGAAATAGAAGTAACTTATTGGAATAATTTTTATTCTTTATATGCTGATATTAAAACAACAGATGCTAGTTTAAAAATAGAATTTGAAAAATTAAATATTAAACATTATATTATTGATAATTTTCCTTGTTTTGCAGATAGAAAAATTATACAATCAACTTTAATATCTAGATATCAAAAATTATTTGATTTGGTAGTTAATAATATTAATAATATAAAAAAAATAGAAAAAATATTCAAACCAGAACATGGTAATACTTTTGCTTTTATTCCAGAACATTATAAATTTTTAGTTAAGATTTTCAGAAGATTAAATAGTATCAATAATAACAAAATTAGAAAAAATAATAAATTAGTTGAACTATTGGATAACTATTATTTTATTGGGATATATTATATTCCAGAAAAAGACGAATTTTATTTTAAAAAACAATCATTCAATATTACTAATTTATATATCACAACTGAAACTAAAGATATGCTTTTTGAAATAGATTATACTAGTTATAATACATTCCTACAAATATATGATGGTAGCATAATTAATATTAGAAACAAAATTGAAAAATTTATAATAACTAATAATTGAAAATATTGGTATAAAAAAATGGACACAACATTTCATTTCTCGGAGTATAACGTATCTGATATATTACATGTTCCTAAAGAAAAAATAAAAGATAATTTTGAAAAATATAATTATGAATTTAAATTAGAAAAAGATTATACTATATTAAATAATAATATTATTTATAGTAAAGAAGGAATTATTCTTCATTCTAAAATAATTATAATAAAAAGCAGTTGGAAATTAGAAAATAAAATCAAAGAAGTAAATGATATTGTTGAAAAAAAATTTAAAGAAAATATTAATAATTTATTAATATTAAAGATATTAACTATAGAAATAGAAAGATCAATTGGACATTTAAATACAATACACGAAATTATAAGTGGATTGGATCACTATAATGACATTTAAATTTTCAATCCCATATTATTCATAAATCTTTTCCTAGAATTTAACTCTTTAGTTAATTTATCAACTTGGGGATCTGGAGATGGAAGGCCATCTCCAAGTTGATTTTTTTTATTTAATTCATCTAGTTTTAATTGAAGAAGTTTTGTTTTTGCTATATATGATTCTTTATGTCTTATTAAATCTTTCTGTATGTCTTTTTGTTTTGATAATAATAAATTCAATTTAGATTGATATTTTGTAATATTTTCATTATGTTTTGCTATTTTGGCGGCGTATAGTTTACTTTCTACTTTTTGAATTCTTCTTTCTATTCGTTCAATTGGAGTTAAATAATTATAGGCCGAATTTATTTCATGGGCGGCGGATTTGCTAAAATTCACAAAATGTTTTGCTGCAGAATATGCAGTTTTTCCTGTTTTTATTCCACCATTATATGTCCTTCCTAAATAATATAATAATCTACTTTCTTCCAGCATTTCTAATAACATCTGGTTCTCCTTTTTTTGAATGGAATTTAGTATATATAATTCCAATTGCTCCTAATAATAAAATTGAATATGAAATTGTAGAATAATCACTAGCAATATCTGTAATCTGTTTCCATAATGAAGAAGTTTCTGGTTCTTTATTAAAAGTTTCTGTTGCTTTTGTTACTATCTTAGGAACTATTGAAATTTGTGGAATATTACTTGTCTTAGCAATTTCTGCAACTTTTTTTGGTTCATCAATATATTTAATAATTTCTTTAGCTTTATCTATCGTAGGAGTATCCAATTTAGGAATTTCTTCTTCATCTGGACCTTTTAAAAATATATAAGATAAAAATCCAATAGCAGGAGTTAATAAAAAAGCTCCTAAAGATTTTTTTGGATTCTCAACTGCAAATTTAGCACCAGTTTTTGCAGCTTCTTTAGTTGCATTTAAAGCTGCTTTTCCTTTTGAAATATATTCTGGATCATCAATTATATGATTTACTGATTTTATAAATGCAGATTTATTAAATGAATCGGTTCTTGGATTATCTATCAAATATTGTTTTAAATTAGAAACTAATTTTAAGAAAGGAGTTTCTCCAACTAAATTAGAAACATCAGATTTCATTATTTTTGTTAATCTTGATAAACTTTCAGAATCTAATCCTAATATTCCATCTTTTATCCAATTTTTAATAGTTATAGGACTAATATTTGCATTATTTGATAGTCTATCTAATGCAATTTTTAAATTATCAATAGTACCAACATCTACATTAAATAATTTATATAATTTTATCGCATCTGATTTATTTAAAGTAGCTATATAAGAATATAAATTTTCCAAGTCATTTGGAGTTGGAGCTATTTCATTTAAAATTAAAGAAAATTGTTTATTAAAATATGACATCAAATTCTCCCAAATTAAAGTCCCATATTACTAAAATATGGGACATATTTTTACCTATTAATTATAAACACCAGCAGCCCAAAAACTTCTATTGATTCTTAATAAATTAGTACGCATATCATCATAAGCTTGCACTTTAATATTTTGACAAGTGTGCAATTCACCAGAACAAGGACCTGCCCAACCCATTACTTTATAATAAATACAAGAAGGAGTAGGAGCAGGACCGAATCCAGTTTCACAACCAGAATTTATAGGTAATTGAGAAATTGCAATTACAAAATTGCTATCTACTGTTAAATAAGTAACTGGAGAACAACCCCAAGGTAAACAAATTTCACTAGGACCAACTGGTTCTAAACAACCAACAGGACCAGGGCAAGTTTGAGCAAAACTAACAGTAGAAAATAATAATGCAATTGCAATCAAAATAGATTTAAACATAATAATAAACTCCAATGAATAAGAAATGTAATTTTATAAAAATCAATATTAGCGTACTAATTTACCGCTAGGATTTATTCTCCTTTAAAATAAAAAGA
>JADJGF010000011.1 GCA_016708125.1 Ignavibacteriota bacterium
ATGCTAAGAAGATAATTGAAAATATAAGTTTATATATGTTTATTTTATAATTAATAAAAAAAAAATTTTTTTAAAAAAAAAAAAAAAAAAAAAAGAAACAACTGAAAATCCATTCAAAAAAATGGAATAAGAAGATAATTTATTAAATGTTAGCATGTATGGCGAGAAATACATGCCTGCTATTAGTGAAAATATTAATGATGATGATGCTAGTCTGTTTATAAAATTAAGATAGAGTCTCAAGAATTCAAAGAATTTTATTGAAGCTTATCCTAATAAGTCTTCACCTATTGTCAATTAGATGCGAGATTATAATAAATTTTTGCAGTCGTGTTTGAGAATTTTATTGTCAGGACATAAATACATAGTTGATCAACAAATAAAGAAAATAAATAATGCTTCTAAAATTATTTATCAATTTAAATGAGAAAAAAAAAAAAAAAAAAAAATACTTATTTTTTTACTTCTAATAAAAATTTTATATATATTTTTTATTTACTTTACATATTTTTTTACATACAATCAATTTTTTTATAAAATAATTTATTATTTTTCTTTTTTTTTTTTATTAATAATTATACATATAAAAATAATTTTTTAAAAAAATGGATTTTTTGCAATCTTTAAAGGCTAAAACTGAAGCTCTTTAGAAAGATAAAATTGGAAAGAGTTTCTAATATGTACCTCTTAATCAGAAACTAGAAGAAACTAAAGACAAGGTCGAGAAAGCCAAAGGAAAAGTCAAATTAATGTCTGAGGCAGCTGATGCATTAATAAAAACAGGTTCAACTTTGTCATCTACAAAGAATCTGGAAGCTTTGACGGAAGAAGAAGAATTTGAAAAGAAATTTAGTACAACTCAAGCAAAGGTTAACGCTTATTATGCACAAATAAAAAATCTAATCAGACTGAGAGTTGCTGGAAAGATTGTTCCAGACGGAGGTCTGGGAATGGAACAGACTTAATTTATTACAAAAACAGATCAGTTATTGGACAATGCACTTTCAACATTCAAGAAGGGATGTTAAAAGAATAGAAAACAGATGGAAAATAATCAGAGATCAGTTGGTAACTATCCAGAGGTAAAAATTAAGAGAAGATCAACAAAAATAGCAAAAGATTGTTTAAGGAAATAAACCTCTCTTTAAAATGAGAAAAAAATTATACATAAAAATTTAAAAAAATAATTAAAAAAATTAATTTTTTTTTCTGTAAATTTTTTATTGTCTATACATATTTCTTGTTTTTGTTATAAATGGTTAAATTGTAACTTTTAAATAAAAACTCGATGAAAAAGCAATTTAGGCCTGGCAGGAAGTTCAGACACTGCAGGATGCTTACAATTTTCATCTTATATTTACTCCTTGGTTCACACCTGAGGAAATTTAATAAATAATTGAATAATATAGTTAATAGTATTAAAAATATTTAGCTTAATTAAAAGAAGTCCCAGACCCTGAAAAAAAAACAAAGAGTGCAAAAGAATAATTGTAAGACATAATATTAAAAAGCAAAAACTGAGTGAAAGAAAAAAAAAATAATAATATATAAAAAAAATTTTTTTAAAAAAATAAAATAAATAAAAAAAAAAAAAAATGTCTTTCACTGAAACGAGCTAACTTCCATTGCCACTGAGATATGCCATTTCAAAACCTGCCGGATTTCCATCATTTATAAAACAGACTAAGATTAGACCTGTGAATCAATATGGTGATATTTAATTGAATGACACTATACGTGTAGAGCTAAATTCAAAATCATTTCTTGATCCCTATTCAACTTTGTTAAAATTCAGACTCTGGGTTGACCCAGATAAGATGCCATACTTTTTTACTCAAGCATTAGACACTTCTGCTCATTCTCTGATTTCTGAATTTCGTGTCTATTCAAACGGAGCTCTCATAGAAGACAACCAGGCTTACGATACCATAGCTTCTATTTTGCATGATCTCAATTTTAGTGCCCAGTACAGATTAAGCAGAGCTTACGAAGGACACGGACATTCAAAATTTTCCACTATATCAATGGCTGAACCCTTCAAAGCAAATGTTCTTTCAACTCCTGTAAATAATTCAAATGAAGATTACAAACATGTTAATTCATATGATCCCTTGTATGGTACTTGCATCCTCTCTGCGGAGGCTGATTTGAATGATCCATTTCTCGTTCAATATAATTAATCTGTCATAGGATCAACTGGAAAAGAAAATGTAAACACTTGGAACATGTTCAAAGTCTATTATGCTATACCAAATCAACATGTTGGAAGATACGGACAGTCAGTTTATACTACAGGAATTTGGGGTGGAATTGGTTCATTACAGGGAATAACTTCGGGACAATGGTTAAACTCACTTAGAAACAGATTATTTTCTGCAGTTGATCCTGCTGTCACAGCTCCCAATCCTACAACAGCATACAACATTTGGAGATACGAATTTCAATAACAGTGGTCCGTCTATGAAGGATACGAGCCTGCCGACACTATCATCGATGAAAATGACATAAGACTAGTTTCACATGGCTCAGCATGCAGTATGTCAAATGCATCTTACGACACTTCATTTACCATTAATAATCAGCACAGATATTAATATTAGTACACGGGATATATGGCTCCATTTAATCCACTTTTTTCAGATGCTGTAAAAGGTGAACCTGCTTTCTATGGAAAAAATGTGAGAATACTCGAAATGTACAAGGGATATCCTAAAAGAACCAGTGGAAGATACTATCTTTCCTTTTCCATTCCACTTCTAAGTTCTTTGTTTGGAGTTCTCTTACCTCCTGATTTATTTAAGTACATTCCCTTGGAAGCTTTCGGAGATTTAGCATTTGAATTTAAATTAAATCCTTACGCATTTTATACATCAGGCTACTAAGATTACGGAGGTCATGTATAAGGAAATATAGCCACTGCAGCATCATCTGCTGCAATAACAATGACACCAATTTAGAGAAACTGGCGAGTGTAGGACATGTACTTGGAGTGTGATCTGATTTCTTTTGGATCTGAAGTAGAAAGACTAATTTAAACTCAGCTCTCACAGCCTGAAGGAATTATATTCTAAACAGCTGATTTCGTTGCTGGTCCCAAATTCAACTTTCCTTCTTCTGCCAGCGTAAGCGGAACCTATCAGATAAACATGGGATTTAACTCTTTTAAAATCTTTTTTTCTTTTTTTTTTTAACCCTGGACTATCAATAGTTTCCTTTCTGTAGAAAGCAATTTAGAATTCATCATAATCTAAAAAAATTCTATCTGACAATAGGACAAGACAAGTATCCTCCTGAAGAAGTAAGAGGACATGCTGGATAGGTGTGGGCTACTCCCGCAACAGACTATTACGACAACTAAGTTTTCCTTATAGGATTATTGAAAGCTGCAAATAAACTTAATGACATGAGAGGAAACTGTCTTATAAATCCGTTTAACTTCGCAGTAAACGACAGAGCATATGACCCTACAAAAAAGGGCTACTATCTTTAAGTATGTTCTACTTCAGATCTGAATCAGGCTGCACTTCAGCCTGTTAAACCATACATAGCAACTCTGGCTAGTCTATATGATCCTAATAATGAGAAAAAATAATTTATTTTTCATTCAAACACTCACACAGCACAGGGCCTTCCTCTTTTTCATGAGTAGCGTGTACAAGGAAAAGCTGTATTCGCCCAGGATTGTGAAACTCTCACTAATGATTTTTCAGTGCTTTCAGGACTCAATACCGTAGATTTTAAACCATTCAATTTAGTATTGGAAACTGATGCCTCTGGATATTAATTCCCCAGAGCTTCCGAAATGATTACCATATTTTACTATGACAAGGCAATCAAGTGTGCAAAAGGAACATTTCCTGTTGTTTCAGGAAGACAATGAAAAAAAACTCATATAATTTAAATTTTTTTTTTTTTGGAACAAATAAAAAGTTTCCTTTGTCAAAATTTATAAGTAGTTTTTATATAATGCATGAAATTTTGTGTATAAATTTTCTAATTAGACAGATTTTTTTTATAATTAATTTTTTAAGAAAAACATTTTTTATTCTTTTATTTTATTTATATTAAAAAAAATGAATTACGAAGAAATAGACAATTTTATTAATTAACAACTGGAATAGGAATCTGTTCCAGTGGAAGAAAAAAAGAAGAAGAAACAGAATCAAAATCTTCTTTCTTCACTGGAACAAAGTGTGTCAACACTTCCGTAGAAAAAAACTGTGCAGAGAAAAAATTCTTCATTGGAAATAGAGGAAGATCGTCTCACAGACATGTTTGCTCATTTGAGTGACGAAGAAGAAGACAGTGAAAAGGAAAATATTCCAATGTAAAAAATTTAAAAAAAAGGCACGCTTCCTGAATAAAACTTGAACATTCCTAAAATTGGAGAAGTGAAACAAGTCCCTAAGAAAATAAAAGTTGCTTCAATCAGTGGAGAGAATGGCAAAAAGAAAAAAAAGGAAAACATGTGCGCAATGTAAATCATAAAAAAATAAGAATAATTTCAATTTCTTAACCAAAAAAAAATAACAATCAGATTTTTAAAAATGTAAAATACAATCTTCAATTTTAATACGAAAATCTTGACTAGCCTGGAAAAATTAGAACTAAAACCATAAGAATAGGTAACATGAAATAAAAGGATGCTGTTGACTAAATTTAGGTGGAAGATGACTCACAGGGACAAAAAATGCAAATATTTGGAAGACTGTACAAATTAAAACATTACTTTCATC
>JADJGF010000012.1 GCA_016708125.1 Ignavibacteriota bacterium
TAAATAATGGAAAGATCTTAAACTTTCTAAATAATATTTCTTTTTAGCTTCCAAAATTTGATTTATTCTAAAACATAAAACACAATTATTTTCCTCAAGTCCATATTCAACATGCCATGAGACAACAACTTCATCTCCAACGTATTGATAAATTTCACCGTTGCTTGCTGTAATTGGTTCAGTTATATCACTATAAGTTCGTTTAGCAAATAAAATAATTTTGACTCCTATTTTTCTGCAATAGTTGTTGCGGATTTTAAATCCAGAAACATAAATATTCTTTCTTCTTGTCGAGGATGTAAATATTTCCCGGTAATAAATTTCCACAAAATCCCTTGTCCGAATTTATCTCTTACCTGAAGCATAAATTGTGTTACAGAAACCTGAATTGCCCAAATCAGCATGTAAACTAAATATGAAGGAGTCAAAAGATTAATTTTTACATTTTCTACAGCTTTAGCTAAGCTTCAAAAAATCAATATTGAAAATGTTGTACAATAAAAACTAAAATATATCCGAAAACCAAACCGCCGATTAAACCTAATAGACTGCTTCCAATAAAATCCGGCCAAAACTCATACGAACCGGAGAGTTTTTTAAACTCGATTAAATCATAAATAAAATAATATTGATTAATAAATGATAGTGCTGACGCAAGTGCCCAAAATACAGAAATGATAAACACTGTTTTAACTTTTTCCTGATTCTTGGTTTGCATTCTTATTTATACAATTCGCTAAATATTTTATTAAATAAATTTTATACTAGTTAAAATTCCCAAAGAATTTATTCTTTATACCGCTTCCAATTCCAAATTGGAACAGTAAATCTTCTTCATTAGAAAACTGAAAGTTGTGGAAGATTGCCGAAATCTTGCTTAATGGAATTATGAAAAGTCCAAACCATATCCGTTATGCCAAATTTTAGATGATTCATTTTTTCAAATATTCTACCGGAATTAAAAATCCGACAGCTCCAATTTTCAATGGGAGAAATGAATTTTCATAATTGTACAAATTCAATCTTAATTCCGATTGCATAAAAGAATTGAATTTCCGGTAAATCTATTATTTCTGAACTTTTAAATAAGTGTTTTGTCCAAGCATAAATTGATTGTAAAATGGAACTTTGCCAAATATTTCCCGCCGCCAACTTTCAAAACCAATTGTTAAAGGCAAAAATTGGGAAGGAAAATAACCTTCCGTAATTCCAAATATTTTTTGATAATTATCATTATAAAGATTTGTAAGAATTCCGTTTCTGTATTCTATAAAAAGATTTGTTCCGTTTGTTGGAAGTGCTGTTCTATTTCTGAAATCAAGATTTAAAATTTATACTTCCTTCAAATAAATTTATTTTATTTTTTTCCGATAAATTCATCAGTGCTTTGAATAGTATTTTTAGTTGAAAATTGTCTTTCATTGTTTTCATAATTAATATTTAATGAAACAAAACTTTTTTTTCCAAAAATCATAAATGGTTCCAACAGAAATTCCTTTTTTGATTCATATCTTGTTCTATAATAATCTGCGGCAAAAGCTGATCATCTTTAATTGTTTCATTTTCCCAAACCAAAAAAATATATATTGGGCAAAGGGTTATCGTAATGTCCATTTAATAATAAATCAGCCGCCAATTATTTGATGAAGTCTTAAATTATATTCTATATACTATAATTTTCATTTGTAGAAGCCCGCAATTTTATTTTGTGTTTTGCGCTATATTCATCTTTATCAAAATTGTGAGTTGTAAAACTTAAGTTAAAATTTAAAACAAAGCCGTCATCGGAACTATAAAAAAAATAAGGCAGAGGAAAATAAGTATCGTAAGTAAAAAGCTGTTCTATTATAATTGTACAACGATTTATTATATGGATTAACAACTTTAGTATTTCCGCTTATTTATCCACGTCTTTTTTACCTTATCATAAATTAAAGTTGATGCCGAAGAAACAGCCGAATCATTTATTGAATCTTTACCGGAACCGCTAATTATTCTTACTTGAATTGATTTATCAGAATTGCCAATCAACCCAAAATAATCATCTCCGCCTAAACCGTAAATCCTTATATCTTCTGTTTCATTTTGGAAAAATATTCTGGAATATAAAGTATCATCACGTTCGCCAATATTATTTTTATCAAAATTTCAACATTTACGCTTCCGTCATCATTTCTTAAAATTTCAAAATATTCATCTTTGTTTGATCCAATAATATCAACGTCCGGTGAAAGCATATCATAATATTCAAGGACATATTTTTCTAAATCTTTTATCCTTGTTTTAAGTTTATCCCCAATTTCCATACTTGAATTATTATAAATTTCTTCCGGCATATTCGTCATTGCAGAAGCAATTACTTCGTATGTAATTTTACTTTGAACAAAATTTACCGCATTAAGCCAATCTTGTTTGGAAAGATCGGAAGCAATAAATCTATCTAAATGTCTCGCCTGAAACATCAAACTTTTTATACCGATAATTTCTAGTTAAAATCTTCACCACTTTCTTAGCCCATTCTCTATCTGCCAACCAAGGGAAAACGCCGTCCCACCTTGAAAATACGTGATCTCTATCTCTCTGGCATAGGTTTAAAATAGTTTTTTGCCAAATTTATAACCAATCCATTTCCAATTGTCTTCGTGTTTCCCCAATCGCCGACGAGAATATCAATGATCTGGCAACAGCAAAATTTTTTGAATCTACACGATTATTATGATCATTATATAATTTTCCGAATAATTTATTACTCCTTAAAATTTCAGAAGAACCTAAAAATCCAATTTTCCCTTTTTCCGGATTTTGGGGATTTTCTTCCAGCATTCCGAGCATATTTGAAAATTCATTTTGGGAAACTTTCCGAGTTTAGGATTATCCGGCATAATAAATAATTTAGGGTGAGCGTGAATAATTCCCAATTTGTTTAATAAAATATCTGCGGCTAAAGCTCCGTATGGCTGCTGAGTTGTTGTTTGATCTTTAACAATATCTGCAACAATTGTGTTTCTCAAATTGTAATCAAGCGCCTTTATTGGATTTTTATTTACAGACCTAAAAGTATATCTAATTCCATCGCCTTTAAAACCAAAGATAAAGTCTGTCTTCCTCCGCCTTTTTTTTAACACATCTAAACCTCCTTTTTTTTTGTATCCAAGTTTAAATAAGGTACAACAATTTCAGTTGTCCAAGAATCGCGATAATGTTTTCCGAAAAATTCTTTAACACTTCCGGCTTTATATTCTTCACCAGCGGTAACTTTGCTTTTCTGCAGAGTATTTTTCAATAATTTTGTTTCAAACGGTTTTCTAAAATTTTATTATTTTTATTTTCGTTTGTTATTAATTCAAATTCTAGATTAATAATTTTCTGTTCACTAAATTCGTGGAAAATTGATTTTACATTTCCATCTGAATTACATACCAGTTCTATAATTCCGGGTTTGGATTTACTTAAAATATTTTTCCAATCCCAAAAGAGTATGAAGCAATTTCTTGAGTCTACTATTAATAAAATAATTTTCTACCAAATTTAAATATCTGCTGATTTTTTCATGTCCGCTTAAATACACCAACAAATTATTTTCGGAAATAATATTTTCAAGTAACTTTCTAATTGGCTCATAATTTTCATTGTAATATCTTCTGATGTTCCAATATTATTTTTGAAGGATTGATAAAAGCTGCCAATAATTGGAAGCGGCAAATACAAACCTTTTGCAAAATCTGTTAATGGAAAATATGTTTGTAAAATGGATAATATCCACCGTACTCACCGCCGGAATAAATTGGATATTGACCGGCAATTATTATTTGCTTTCCCGGATTTTCATTAATTATATATCTTCAAGTTCTTCTTTAAAATCATCTGTGGTAGAAACTTTACAATCTCCATCAATCGGTTCGGTGAATTTCATATGGATGATTCCACCATTGAGTATTTATTGTAATTAACAAAAACATTGTATAAGAGCTCAAATTCTTCTGGCCGGGACACCCTTTGTTAATCGCCCATTTAACATTTTTTTAAATTAAGTGATTTAATTAATTTTTTCTAACTTTTTTAATATTTTTAAACCATTCTCACCTGAGTTATCCCAATCTCTATCTCCGCCTAAATTATAAGTTTTCCATTTTCCTATATTTTGCGAATGAAGAAATGATATTTGAAACTCTGGCTGAATCATCTTGAAAGTGTTTCTCAAATTTGAGTTTACCAAATCCCATTAAATTAAAAATGTAAAATTGTGTTTCTGTTTTGATAAAAATTAATTAATTCTTTGAATAAATAAGTCAGAGTTTTTATATCAACCAATTTGAAGTTAGAAAAATACTGTGGGAAAGATTTTTGATTGCGCG
>JADJGF010000013.1 GCA_016708125.1 Ignavibacteriota bacterium
GTCTTAGGCTAAAAAAGTACTACTTTATCTTAATTTAAACTGAATTAGTCGTATAATAATCAAATAAAGATGAAAGAATTGATGTGTCATCTTCAAGGATTCTAATGCATTTCTTTCAAAAAATTTACAATCATCAATTTGAAACTCTATTAAATGCTATAAATTCTAAACTTTTCATTATTCATATACATGAATATTGATTTCATGATATTTAGCATTAATTTGAATTAAATCAAATATTTAATCATCTATATTAATAAAGTTAAATGGTAAATAATGAAAACAAAGAAGTGAGCTCGTGTCGATGTTCCCGTATTCTACATCCATCCTTTTTGACATCAGACGATAGAGAATGAATTGAACTTTCATTAACAGGGGGGAAATTAGTTATTATAGAACAAAAAAGTTTTCTAATTTAAAACTTTCTTCTATTAATAATGACCTTCTTTATCATCCATTAATATAAGAAATTCAAGATTTTCTTAAAATTCAAAATTTTAAGGAAACTTTAATTGAAACTATTTCTGTTTATTGAATATTTAGTTATTATAGAGATTATCAAGGATTACTTTAAAAGTATATGCGAAAATCTAAAAATTTCTTCAGAAATAAAAATCATCTTCTTCAACTTTTGAAAGAAAAACGAAAAATACTAAAATTAAAGTAAATGAAAAAGAAAAACTTGAATATTTTTTATTCATATGATCAAATCTCATATAAAACTGAAAATAATCAAATCAAATAAAAAATATGAATATGCTTGAAATTTTATAGTATAAAGATAACTTTAATCATTAAATAATGAAACAAAGAAGTGAGCTCGTGTCGATGTTCCCGTATTCTACATCCATCCTTTTTGACATCAAACGATAGAGAATGAATTGAACTTTCATTATCAGGGGGGGGGAAAATTAGTTATTGTAGAACAAAAAAGTTTTCTAATTTAAAACTTTCTTCTATTAATAATGACCTTCTTTATCATCCATTTAAATAAGAAATTTAAATTAATTTGAAATTTATTTATAGTTAGTTATTCAAATCAATATGAGTAAACTTACTTGTTTTTGATAGGATTCAATTCAGTTTAAGCTCAAGAATCATGAAATATAGATTTTCCTCACAGAAAGAGCTAAAAATTTTTGGTGGTTTTAAATACATTTCATTATCAACAAATGTGATACATCTTGATTTCTTTTTCCAAATGAAAACTGCAAAAAATACTTTATAATCCAATTTTTTAACTTCATCTAAAGTACCGTAATAATAACAGGCATGATCAAGTATTCCTTTCTTGTGTTTTTCTAATGTTGAGTTGATAGATGATTTATTTGATCTAATAACATCTTTGATAATTATGATTTCTTCAGTTCTTAGTGAAGCCATTATTAATACTTGTTATTAGTTTTTAAATTCACCTTGAATAGAATTTGATTTTTGTTATATTCTCTTTTTTCATTCTCTTAATTCAATTTTACTTTTCTTTGAAATTTTATTGGATAATGGCTTATCATTATTGTCTTCTAATAAAGTTAGTTCTGAAATTTTTAACACTCTTTTGCCATATTTCTGGTGTAAATCCCAAGCTCTTAAAGGGTATTGATACTGATAAAAACCTTTTTCATCAATCTTATCTCTAAATAATGAAATCCATTTTTTCACAGCAACTTCATAGTCAATTCTGATTGGTACTTTACATTCTGATTTTTCAAATATTGTTCTAAAATAATTACTCATTTGAACGTATTTCTCTTAAGAATTAAGTATCTCATTCAATGTTAATGTATCCATCATAAATTTCATGCTTTACTGTAAAATTGAAATAACCATTTTGAATGAATGAGAAATGATTTCAAAAGAAAATAAGATTAGTTTCATCAGCAATTACATCTAATATTAAACCTGTTTTTGATTTATTGTATGGATGATATTCATTTCCATATTCATCATCTGAATAAACTTCAAATTTGTTATTCTCTTTTTAATCATTTTTGACAAAATATCAAATTCTTGTTTGTTGGAATTTTTTCCATTTAATGAAAATAATAAAATCAAAATTAATGAAGATTTAAACAATGTTTTTGGTTTAAATTTTATATTTGAATTTCATAAGAGAAATTTTCATAACTAAGAATTATCTCTATAACAAACAAGCATAAATTTGTATTGAATAAGATTATTGATTGTATAGGCAAAGATTTAACTTACAATTTTATAAACTAATTATGGAATTCATAGATATTTAAGTTAAGCTATCTAATCATCTATTATCTCTAAGATTATTAGTAATCTTTAGCAAATAAGAAGTTTCTTTTCATCAATCATGAAAATTTCTATTTACTAAACTATCGTTTGAAAAGTTTTGATTTAGGTTCACATTGAATTCTGAATTTAGTTTTCTTTCAATTACTTTACTCTTCTTTATTTTTGATATTCTTGATCTTCTTGTTCTCATGGATTTCAATGGTTTGAATCCTTTAAGAATTCATAAAATGATTTATTAGATTGAGTCCAAATTCATTCTTATTCTTGGAGGACATGAAGTCATCAATTTCTTCAGTTATTTTCACAAGTTTATCCCATAAATTTCTATTCTTATTGTATATCAGCTTTAATAATATGAATAATACTTACCATTAATAGAAAATTCCAAATATTTCTGTTAACTTTTCTTTATCGGGTAAATAATCTTTCATTGCTGAGTCATTCAAGCAATAGTTCAAAAGACTATTCTTTTTAGTCTCTTCATTAATCTTAAATTCAGGAAGATAAACTGGAGATGCCTCAGAAAGTTTAAGTAACCCAAGTTTAGTTTAATTTAAAACATACTTACCTTTTCTTATCAGCATAATTGCAAAATAAATCCACATCATAGCATGAATATGGTGCAAGGAAAGTATAAACCTAATATATAAATCATAATTTACCTGAGTTTTGTGCCAAACCATCACATTCCTTCTTTGTCTTCAGATTTGCAATAATAGATGCAGAGTCCAACATATACAACTCTGCTTGGATTATTGATATTGATATTTGATTGATTTTCCATTTAGGATTTAATTCTAATTATTAAATCAAATCATTAATGGAAAAATACTTCGAAAGAAGAAAAGACAATGAATGAATGTTTAAGAGATAAATATTCAAATGATGAAGAATACAAACAATTATTCAATGCTGAACAATTAGTAAAAGCTGGTAATATACAAGTTGCCATCAATAATATTCACACCTAAAGATCAAAGAAATATACTCACTTAATGAGCAACAATTGAAAGACCTATATACTCAAATCACTGATAAAATTAAACTTATAAATAAGGACAACAATAGTTCAATTTTTAAAGCACCTAATCCATTTGACACTGAACTTCAATTAGTTGAAATTGATTTGAATGAAAAACAACACGAAATAGACAGAATAAATTTGTCCAAGATCATCCACATTATTATCCAGTAATATAAACAATAGATTTTGATCTATTAAGACATAAAATGACAGTATATCAAATTAAACAACCAACAATACTTGGAATTAGCTGAAGAATTCAAAATTTGGCTATAATATCATGTATAGAGCTATTACTTTTGTCATTAATTTCAAATATGTTAAATGTAGTAGACTTAATATCAGATCAGAGTCAAATTGAATGAATATCATTTCAATTATTTATGAAGAATTATGTAGAATTCATGATAAAGGATAAAATTTCTTTATATTGATGAAACTAGTTTCAACAATAGTAAACGTGGTGGAATCAAGTGGATGAGAGCATAAACAAGGAGAATATTATACTTGATAAAGTTAGAATAGAGTAGGTATAACATTAACAATATGTATCAAAATGGTATTATTCATCATGAAATCACTGAAAACAGTTGGTTCTGATAAATTCATTGAGTTTATTACCAATTTAATTGGAAACTAGTGCCAAGATGATAAAACCTTTGAAAATACAAAATAGAAAGTATGTTCTTGTATTTGATAATGCAAGATGTCATGTTTCAAAGAAGATCATTGAATATTTGAAGTTTGGTAAATTTGATGTATTAACTTTACCTCCTTATTACCTTATTATAATGCAGCTGAATATGTGTTTAACTGGCTTAGAAACGGTTCTACAGCATGAACTTTGGTCAAAAAGTAAGTTTTCATTACTAATACAAAATGTTTTAGAAAATGTTGAAATCATATATTGATCAAAATTGAGTACTTTTGACTATAAGATGATAAAGGTCATTGATCATATCCAAAATCTCAAATATGTCGATTTTCAAAAATGACCTTAAAATCGAAAATTTTTCAAGAATTCAAAAAAAAACAAGATATCATCAAATACAATGGAGAATAAGCATATTGACGTCCAACGGAAAGATTTGACTGTCGGAAACCTAGAAATTTGAATTTTAAGACTTCTAAAATACCTGTCAGAATATATCAGATTAGATAGTTATATATCTATA